>CAYTRL010000149.1:0-6866 GCA_964439795.1 uncultured Thermodesulfobacteriota bacterium | reverse complement strand
CTATGCTTCCATGAACCCTATGCTTCCATGAACCCTATGCTTCCATGAACCCTATTCTGCCATGAAACGGGCCAGGCGTCACAAGACGCATTCTCGTCAGCAACCCGGCTGGACCCTGTAGGTCACATGAGGGGTTGCGGGTGATATTTTCTCATTGACCCACCGGACCGGGATCTGCGAAACTCGACTCGAACCCTGGCTCGGAAGCACTGTTCGATCCCCATCGTACAGGGAGGAAGACCATGCGGGAAATCCAGCCTCATCTGGCCGAAGCGTTCGGGAAGATCATCACGCGGGCCGTGGAGGCGCGTAGTACCGGTTCCGGCGGCCCCTTCCTCATGCTTCACCTGATCACCAACCGCTGCATGTGCCGCTGCAAGAGTTGCCTCTGGAAGAACAACGACTGGGAAGACGTGCCCCTGGAGGACATGAAACGGTTTTACGCACAGGCCGCGGAAGCGGGGTTCCTGGGAACGGCCATATCCGGAGGGGAACCGTTTCTGCGCAAGGACCTGGGCTCGCTGCTCCGGTTCATCAAGGAGGAGGCCGGCCTGGCCACGCTGCTGTTCAACACGGGCTGGTTTCTGGAAGAGCGGATGGATGAAACCCTGCCGTACGTGGACATCCTGCTCCTGAGCCTGGACGGTGCAACCCCGCAACGCCACGATGAGATCCGGGGCCTGCCCGGGCTTTACGATCGGTTGATGTCCGGGGTGGACAAGACCCGGGAGAAGTACCCGCACCTGCCGATCCACTTCAATACGTGCGTGCAGAAAGGGGTCGCCGAGGAGGTGGACACACTGATCGCGTTGACCCGGGACAAAGGGTTGCGGATCTCCTTCGACATCATCACAGAGTACCGTCACGGGGAGGGGGAGAGCACCTTCAGCACCACCGATATGGGCCTGCCGCCCACGGAGCTGCGGGGGGTATGCGCCTATCTGCTGGAGAAAAAGCAGGCCGGAGCGCCCATCGTGAACTCCGAGTCTTACTTCCAGTACTTCATAGACGGAAAGCCGGGCTATACCTGCCACTTTCCCAAGATGATCATGCAGCTGGACGGAAGGGGAAACATCGAGTATTGCCTTAACCTGGAGCAACCCATCGGCAACATCCGGGAGACGCCTCTCCAGGAGATCATGGCGTCCCCCCGGTTCCAGCAGCTTCGAGAGGACGCGGAGAGCTGCTGCTCCTGTAATTCACCCACCATGGTGGACCTCTCCCAGGTGTGGGACAACCCGCAGATCCTGCTTGACCCGGGGGGGATCTCCGCCGGATAGTACGGCCCCGTATGGCAACTGTTTTTTTCAGCCCCAAATTTACCCGCGCGATGAGTTACGGAGGCGTTTCTATCCTAAAAAGTGACCTCTACGCCCGTTTTTTACCCCGCCTCATGAGCATTTTTCTTTTAAAATAAGTATGTTATTTGGGTCCGACCCCAGGTTCTTCCCCCTGGAGGGCGGCGGCGGTGGCGAACGCGTCTCGAATGAGGCAGGTGTCTCCCAGGTGTCGCACGGACGAGGCCATGTGCCGGGACAGGTGGAACCGCCAGCCATCCGGCTCACGGCAGAACCACAGCTCGGCCGGGATCCCGTCCTTGTAGATCACATCCACTCGGGCTTCGTCCCCCTCCACCCGCTGGGCCACGGGCCGGGGTTCCATCTCCGCGAACTGCTCCAGGACCATCCCCACCGGGTCCTCGGCCATACCGGTGGCGTGCAGGGACTCCCTGCGTTCCCGGTAGAGGTTCAATACCTCCGGCAGCCCGCTGTCCAGCAGGGCCCGGAAGCCGTCCCCGTCCTCACCCCGCGCGTGTTCAACCAGGATGTCCAGGACCTGGATCGGGGTTGCGTCGGGTCCGCCGGTGCCGGAGAGGTCCGGCCCGGGAAGGTGCTCTCTCTGGAAGTCGCACCACAGCCGAACGAGCTTCTCCCGCGTCCGCCGGGTGAAGGTCCCGGCCTCGCGCCTCTCTTCATCCATCTCCAGCATGAGTTCCTGCAGGCCCTCGGCCTCGTCCGGCTCGGCGAAGTACATATCCGCGCTCTTGCTCGCCGCAACGGTCCCGGGCGGGTTGAACTCCCAGGGCCACTGCTTGGGTTCATGCACGAACGGTTTCGGATCGGTCTCGAAGTCGAACAGGTCGTACATGGGCTGGGCCACCTCGTCAAATATCGTGAGGGGAGGCAGGCCGAGGATATACTCCATGGTGGCGTACAGGTGGGCCTCGTTGTAGCGGACGTGGGACACATGGCCCCGCTTCACCCAGGGGGAAGCGACGAGCATGAAAGTCCGGAGGGAATCGATATGGTCGCTCCCCCCCTGCGGGTCGTCCTCGGTGATGAACGCCACGGAGTTGTTCCAGTAGGGGCTGTTCGATAGCCACTCCACGAAGAGACCCGTGGCCAGGTCGTTGTCCGCGATCATGGACTCGCGGGTGGGCATGCCGGCATCCCCCCCGAAGGTGTGGTCGTTGGGCAGCAGCATCACGATCAGCTGGGGGAACCGTGGCCCTGAGAAACGGTCCGACTCCCACTCCTGGATCCGTCCCAGGATCTTGTCCTCGTCCTTGGAGAACATGTTGTACCAGGGCGGGTCCACCGGGCTGAAGTGTACGTACTCCTCGTTGAGGAGCAGCAGGTCCCTTCCCGCGCCCACGGCCTCCCCGTAATCGCGGAACCGGATCCCGTGGCGGATGGCGTGCTGGAAGATGAAGTCCTTCTTGGGCCACGCGGCCGGGTTCAGGACCATCTCCAGCTGGATCGGCACCAGCCGGCTCCCGGCGAACACCAGCTTCTCCACATAGGTGTTCACCGTGGTGGAGGTGAGCAGCTCGTGCCCCTGGTTGCTGGCCTCGGCGTTGGAGTAGTAGTTGTCGCACACGGCGAAGCGCCCGGCCAGCTTGTACAGGTTCGGCAGCAACTTTTCGTGGTTGGGCATCACCCGGTCGGGGTCTCCCTCGGCGTAGCCCTCCCGGGGCTGGTAGGCGCCCAGCGTGTAGTCGTAGGTCTTGTTCTCCTTGATCACCAGAAACACATGCTTGATGGGGGTGGGGCCGCCCCTCTCCCTGGGCACCGGGTACTTCCACAGCCCGGGTTGTATTTCGAACAGCCGGGCCGGGAAGGCGTTGTTCTCCTCCACCAGGCTGGTCAGTTCCTCCAGTTCCTCGTCCGCGGGGACGGGCAGGATGGAAACACGGCCCGGCACCTTCCGTTCACCGCCGGGGCCCGGCGTCCCGATCCCCTTGCCGTTGGCCACTAACAGGGTTTCCCGGATTGCCCCATCCCCGGTGTCCGTCTCGTGCAGGGCTACCGCCGTGGGGTAGGCCCCGGTGGGGATGTCGCCCAGATGCTCGCCGGTGACCGCATCGATCACGGCCAGCTTGTGGAGCCGCGCCTGGGCGAGGTACAACCGCTGGCTGGAAGCGGAGAACGCCACGGCGTTGGGGCTGGAGCCGTACTCCAGGCCGGGGGTGCGGCGAAGGTCCACCTGCTGCAGGTATCGGGGTTCGCCGGATCCCACCTGGAAGACCGTGAGGGAATCCTCATCCGCGTTGGTCACATACAGGCGGTCTCCGGCCCGGTTCACCAGCAGGTCCTCCGGGTTCTTCTGTGTTTCCAGCACGGACGTCCGGCGCATGCGGCGCGGATCGGAGATGTCGATCACGTTCACCGTGTTGTCCGCCTCGCAGGAAACGTAGGCCTCCCCGCCTGCGGGGTGGACCGCCACGGTGTAGGGGTTCCGTCCGGTCTCTGAATCTCCCAGTTTTTCGGCTGTTTCCAGGTCGAAGGCGGTGAGAAACCCGGTGAGCTGGGAGACGGCCAGAAGCATGTTCCCGTCCGGAGTCACGGCCAGGCCGGAGACGAACCCCGGCAGGTCCATGTCCCGTTCCTCCCGCCGGGTGAGGGCCCCGGTCTCGTGGTCAAACCCGTACGTTTCGATCACGTCCCGGCCCCCGCCTGATACATAGACCTCATGCCCCTCCGGGGGCCGGAACGCCAGACCGAGAAAGTACCCGCTGGTGCTTACACGGTGAAGGATGTCGCCGGTATGGACATCGATCACCAGCAGAGCCTTGTCTCCACGCCCAGCCGTGGTTAGGAACAGGTGCCTGCCCATGGGGTGCACGGCCAGTCCCAGCGGCATGGCGTGATCGGCGATCTCCAGGAGTCTGGCCCCGGGCACGGCCAGCGGGGTGACCCGGCGGCAGCTGTGCAGCATCCACTCCAGCGGGTTGCCTTGCGCGTCCTCCCGGACCACGCCCGTTTTCCACCAAGCCTCCGAGTTAATGGTGTATCCGCCTTCACTTGCGGGAGGCAGAGTGGTGTCCCCGCCTTCACACGCGGGCAGTGCCAGGGCGGCCAGGAGAAGAATGAGCAGCGCAGCCACACTCCGCGTTTCGGCCTTCTTCCCGGGATTAACACGTCGAAGGCTTCCGATATTTACGTCTCTTTTCATGGTGTCTTCCTGTCTCACGGATTCATGGGTTGTCTTTCAACGGGATGCATGTTCGATCCACGAAACCGCGTAGATCACAACTGCGGAGGGGGAATTTACTACATTAATAAAATTGTAATACGAACGGGCGGGCTTTGCCAGGAAGCGAGCCGATATAGACCGTTGAGTCCAGTGTGCGGGTTGTATCCCACAGTCCGGTGAGTGATCCGTTCCAGGCATCTGTAGCGCCGGACCGGACAGGACTGGTTGGCGGCTGTGTCGTTGGGCCCCCATTGCCCCGCTACTTTATAAAACAGGTTTCCAGCAAATGAAAACTTTGTTTGACTTTTTGTCACACCGCTTGATATGGTAAAAATATCTTTCATCAACCTGACAACCATCCAACCAGGAGGGAAGCGATGAAGATTTTTTCAAACACAGCTGCCCGGAGAGGGATCCTTGCTCTTCTGCTGAGCGTCTGCTTGACCGCCGGGTTCGCGGCCGCCGCGGGCGCCCAGGAGTATGCGCTCGGGGATATCCCCCTGGACCCGGAAATCTACCAGAAGTACCTGAAAGTCTACCCGGAGAGCCTGCGCGAAAGCCTGCCCTCGGCCTACGACGCCCGGGACGAGGGGATCGTCACCTCTCCCAAGAACCAGGGCGCGTGCGGCTCCTGCTGGGCCTTTGCCAGCGTGGGCGCCATGGAGTCCCACATCCTGAAGGCCGGGCAGCCGGAGGTGGACCTCTCCGAGCAGCAGATAAACAGCTGCCACACCGGTATGTCCGGGTGCTGCGGGGGCTCCAGCTCGGCCCCCAATTTCTGGGACGATACCGGACCGATCCTGGAGGCCTGCGGGCCCTACGGCGACGGGAGCACCAGCTGCGGCGGCGCAGAGGTTCCCTGCGCCTCCATGGCTGCCTGCACCGAGCTGCCCTACCGGGTGGTGAACTGGCACACCGTGAGTGCGATTGATTTCAAGGGCTCCTGCTACGACTGGGGGCCAAGCTACTGGCGGTACGATGTCTACTCCGATTTCTACACCTACTGGAACGGCGGGAGTCCGGGGGATGTGTACACGAACTCCGGCGGAACCAGGTCAGGCGGGCACGCGGTCCTGATCATCGGCTGGGATGACGCCAAGGGGGCGTACCTGCTGAAAAACAGCTGGGGCGCCACCGGCGGCCCGAACAACAACGGGACCTTCTGGGTGGCCTACTCCGGCCACGCCAACAGCCTGGGGTTCGGGATGTCCAACTTCAACCTGCTGATCACCTGCCACGACAACGATCTGGACGGGTACGGGGACCCCGAGGACGCCACCTGCCCCAATGCCGGCCTGGACTGCGATGACACCGACCCGGACGTGAACCCCGGCGCGATCGAGGGGCCGGACGGCGACCCCGTGTGCAGCGACACGGTGGACAACGACTGCGACGGTGACGTTGATCTGGACGACGACGGATGCATCCCCTGCCAGGACGGTGACGGTGACGAGTACGGCGACCCGGCCAGCGAGAACTGCACCTATCCCGAGCTGGATTGCGACGACACCGACCCGGACGTGAACCCCGGCGCGGAGGAGATCTGCAACGGTGGGATCGACGACGACTGTGACGGAACGGCTGATGACGTGGATGCGGACGGAGACCTGTACATCGCCGAGGCGTGCGGCGGGGACGACTGCGACGACACCGACCCGGGGGCCAACCCGGGGACCCTGGAGATCTGCAACGGCCTGGGCGTGGACGAGGACTGCGACGGGCTCGTGGACGCCGACGACCCGGACTGCCAGGTGGGATACCTGTCCGTGGCCAACGCCAGCTCAACCGCCTACGGGGGCCGCTCCCTGGCCGGATCCGGCACGGTCAACGGACTTGCGCTCCTGTTCGTTCCTCTGGGCGCGCTGCTCGTGCTGCGATGGGTGCGCAGGAAACGGTAGCTGCCGGAAGCAACTGCTGACAAAAAAGGCCCCGCATCTTCATCCCGGATGCGGGGCCTTTTTTTATCGTGGGATCCCGGTGAAGACCGCCAGGCGCACTCCCGGGAAGGAACCGACCTCGCTGTACTCCCACCGGTAGCCTCCACCGGCCCGCTCCGCCATGTCGTAATACTCTGCTTCCGAGTAGAAGCGGGCGGCGCTCACCAGGTAGTCCCAGGTCCCAAGCACCGGGATTGCGGGGATGAGATAGGTGAACAGCGCCTTGCGCAGACGGCCCTCGCGGGCAACCAGGGGGTTCAGCAACAGGGCCGGAACACCCGGAACCGGAAAGAGAAGCAGAAACAACGGGACGGAACCGCGCGGAACATCCACGATGAACACGGACCTCCGCTTCTTCACGCAGTCCGACAGGATCCGTGTGGCCAAGTCCGGTGGAAAGTGGTGAAAGGCGCCCACCATGGTGCAGCCGTCGCAATCGATATCCTTCGGAAC
>CAYTRL010000148.1:0-12600 GCA_964439795.1 uncultured Thermodesulfobacteriota bacterium | reverse complement strand
ATTCTTCGCAGTTGTGGGGGGAGGGGGAAGACCCATGCATCTTACGGAGAAAACGAAACGATGAAGAGAACTCCTCGATCAAAAGTCCGTTTGAAGCGGGTCCTGTTTCCCGCCTCCCTGTTCCCGGCCTTGTTCCTGGCGTGGGCGATCGGGTTCCTTCCACCCCCGGGGGCCGCATATGGGGCTCTTTCGGATCCGGAGAAGGAAAGCAAGCTGGTCGGGGGGGCAGGAGGGCAGGGGGAGATGCCCGGCCCCGCGGGCAGGGCCCAACCGGGATTCGTGGATATGTCTGTCGTACCGCTCCGGATCGATGAGAACTGGCGGCATTACAAGAAAATCCCTTCACGGTTTCCGGGCCTGGCCGAAGGCCCGGGTCGCCATTTCTACCTGGAGCCGCCGGCCCTGGGAACCCTGGTACGAACCGCGCTGCAGGAAAACCCGGGCCTTGCGGAGGCTGAAGCCGCCTGGAAGGCCGCCCTGCAGCGGGTCCGGGTCGTGTCCGCCCTGCCGGATCCCAGCCTCGTCGTGACGGCCTTCGTGCAGAGCGTGGAAACACGCGTGGGCCCCCAGGAGGCGGCCATCCTGTTCCTGCAGCGGTTCCCCTGGTTCGGAAAGCTTTCCGCGGCGGGGCAGGCGGCCCTGGAAGGGGCGCTTGATAAAGCCTGGACGTGGCGCAGCCTACAGCGCGATGTGGTGCTGCAGGTCAAGAAAACCTTCTATGACATCGGGCACCTTGCCGAGGCCCTGCAGATCACCGAAGAAGACCTTTCCACGCTGCGGCGGTTCGAGGCTGTTGCCCTGACCCGATACGGGACGGGAAAGGGGATCCAGCAGAACGTGATCAAGGTCCAGAGCGAAATGACAAGGCTGAACGAAAGGAAGATCGTCCTGCTCCGGCAGCGGGACGTGGCCCGCAAGCGCATGGCCAGGCTCACCGGAAGGCCCCTGGGTGAGATGGATATGGGATCCGGAAACGGACCGGTCGTTATCGTGGAACCCCGGATCGATGATCTCTACGCACAAGTGAGGCAAAACCGGGAAGAGCTTCAGGCGAGTCTCCATGCGTTGCGTGCGCGCAGCCAGGAAACCCGCCTGGCCAAAAAGCGGTACGCGCCGGACCTCAGCCTCGGGCTCAACTATATCGTGGTGGGGGACCGAACGGATCCGGCCGGCATCCTGAACCCTCCCGCCGGAAACGGCGAGGACGCCATCGGGGTGATGGCGGGCATCAACATTCCCCTCTGGTTCCATAAGACCCGGGCGGGTGTGGAGGAGGCCCGGCTCAGGGAAAACGGAGCAAGGGCCGCCTATGCACGGCAGGAAGACAGTGTTCTTTTTGAGCTCCAGGACGCCTACATCACCCTGGAGAGTGTGCAGGAACAACTGGCGTTGTATGAACACGCGTTGCTCCCCCAGGCGGAACAGTCCCTGGAGTCGTCGGAGTCTGCTTACAAGACGGGGAAGGTCTCGTTCCTGGAACTGCTGGACAGTGAGCGGTTCCGGCTGAACGTCCGCTATGGATATGCCAGGGTCAAGGCGGAGGTTCTCACGGCACAGGCGCAAATGGAACGGGCCCTCGGGGCCCGGTTCCCCGACAGGAAGAGCCCAAACCGGGAGGCGAATGATGATCTCCCTCCATGATCGATGGATCGACGGGCGCAGATCTCTGAAAGCTTGCGGTTTGGCCGCATCAGGAGTGTTTTGACATGACCAGCGAGAATGAAGAAAGAAAAGACGATCGGTTTTCCCTGCCGCCGCCCACGAAGAAGATGAGGGCCTTCTCGATCTGCGTCTTCTTTCTGGCGGGCCTGGCCCTTGGCGCCTTCCTCGGGTGGAACCCGTTCGACATCTCTTTCCTGCCGTCCGTTCGGGAAACCCACGTCCATCATGAGTCGGCAGTGGAACAGGCAGTAGAGGAAAGCCCGATGCAGTTGTGGACGTGCCCCATGCACCCGCAGGTGCTTGAGGAGGAACCGGGAACCTGCCCCCTCTGCAACATGAAGCTTGTGCAAGTGGAACCACGGGAGGAGCAACGGTCGTCCCGGGGCACGGGAACGACGCCTGTATTGTGGACGTGTCCCATGGACCCGCAGGTGGTGGAGAAGGAGCCGGGAACCTGTCCGATCTGCAACATGAAACTGGTGAAAACGCCGGTCCCGGAAAAACCGGCCGCGAAGACGGCCGGGACGAAAGAACGAAAGGTCCTCTACTGGCGTGCACCGATGGATCCATCCTTCATCTCGGACCGACCCGGGAAATCCCCAATGGGAATGGACCTGGTGCCGGTCTACCAGGATGAGGGAGGGGGGGGCGCCTCCGAAACGGGGATTGTCACCATAGACCCGGTCATCGTCCAGCAGATCGGCGTGCGCACGGAAGCGGTTCACGTGGGGGAACTCAAAAGGGTGATCCGGACGGTGGGCATTGTGGATTACAACGAGAAAGACCTTGTCTGGGTGAACACGAAGTTCGACGGGTGGATCGAGAAGGTCTTTGTGAACTATATCGGCGACAGCGTGAAGAAGGGACAGAAACTGTTCGAGATCTACAGCCCGGAACTGGTGTCCACGCAGGAGGAATACCTCACCGCCGAAAAGTATCTCCAGCGGATGAACAAGCTCGGGACGCCGGAGACCGCCCGGCAGGCCCGGGCACTGATGGAGGCCACGCGGAAGCGGTTGGCCAACTGGGATATCGGAAAAGCCCGGATGGATCGTCTGAAAAAGACCGGCCTTGTGGAAAAAACACTGCCTGTCGTCTCGCCGGTCCGGGGCAGGATCATCGAGAAGATGGATTCGGCCCTGGAGGGGATGTTCGTGAAGGCGGGGATGAACCTGTACAAGATCGCCGACCTTTCCACGGTGTGGGTCCATGCGGAGCTTTACGAGTCACAGGTCTCCTGGGTGAAACCGGGCCTGGAAGCGAAGGTCAAGCTTCCCTCCCTCCCCGGAGAGACCTTTTCCGGGAAGGTGCTGTACCTGTATCCGTTTGTCAGTGAAAAGACGCGGACCATGAAGGCATGCATCGAGATCCGGAACCCGGACCGGAAGCTGGAACCCGGCATGTATGCGGATGTGTCCATGACACCCGCGGCCGCCATGGGGGCGGTGCTGGTGCCCGAGGATGCCGTCATCCGGACCGGTGAAAGGAACGTGGTTTTTGTAGCCAGGGGGGAAGGACGCTTTCAGCCGAGGGTGGTCCGGCTGGGCGCACAGGGGGAAGGCCGTGTCTTCCAGGTCACGGAAGGGCTGAACGGGGGGGAAGAGGTCGTTGTGAGCGCCCAGTTTCTGCTGGACTCGGAAAGCAGGCTGCAGGAGTTCATCCGCAAGCTCACGGCAAACCCTGACAACATGTTGGATAAATCCAGATAGGCAGGCCGGATCATGATCGAAAAAATCATCGAAACCTCCATCCGAAACAGGTTCCTGGTGATCCTGATCACCGGGGGGATCATCGCGGGCGGGGTTTACTCCATGCTCAACACCCCGCTGGATGCCATCCCGGACCTCTCGGATATCCAGGTCATCGTTTACACCCGGTACCCGGGACAGGCCCCGCAGCTGGTGGAGGATCAGGTCACCTACCCGCTGACCACGACTCTGCTGGCGGTTCCCCATGCCCGGGAGGTGCGCGGCTACTCGTTTTTCGGCTTCTCCCTTGTTTACATCATCTTCGAGGACGGGACGGACCTTTACTGGGCGCGGAGCCGGGTGCTGGAAACCCTGTCCGCGGCCCAGGCCCGCCTGCCGAGCCAGGCACGCGTGGAACTGGGCCCGGACGCCACCGGCGTGGGCTGGGTGTATGAGTACGCGCTGGTCTCGGACAACCACAACCTGCAGGAACTGAGGGCCTTGCAGGACTGGTTTCTCCGGTTCGAGCTGGCAAGCGTGGAGGGGGTCGCCGAGGTGGCCAGCGTGGGAGGGTATGTGAAGCAGTACCAGGTTACGGTGGATCCGGTGAGGTTGCGGGCATACAACATGCCGCTGGGCAGGATCAAGGAGGCCATCCGGAAGAGCAACCTGGATGCGGGCGGCCGCGTCATCGAGATGAGCGAACGTGAATACATGGTGCGCGGACTTGGGTACGTGCGGTCCAGGGAGGACCTGGAGACGGTGCCGGTGGGTGGTGTGAGCGGCGGGGGAACGCCGATCCTGCTCCGCGACATCGCGGACGTGGATCTGGGGCCGCAACTGAGACGCGGCCTGGTGGAACTGGACGGGGAAGGGGAGGTCGCCGGCGGTATTGTCGTCATGCGGCTGGGGGAGAACGCCCTGGCCACCATCGACCGGGTCAAGGAGAAACTGGAAAGCATCAAAGCCGGGCTCCCGGAGGGGGTGGAGATCGTCACCGTCTATGACCGTTCCACCCTGATCCACCGGGCCATCCACACCCTGAAACGAAAGCTCACCGAGGAGATGATCGTTGTAGCCCTGGTGTGCATCGTCTTTCTTCTGCACTTCCGGAGCGCCTTTGTCTCGATCTTCACGCTGCCCGTGGGCATCCTCCTGAGCTTCATCGCCATGTACAAGCTCGGCATCAACGCGAATATCATGAGCCTGGGAGGCATCGCCATCGCCATCGGTGTGATGGTGGACGCGTCTGTGGTGATGGTGGAAAACGCCCACAAACATCTGGAACGGGTCCAGACGGGAGAGGCGCCTCCTCGGCCCCACACCGAGATCATGATCCAGGCGGCAAGGGAAGTGGGCCCTGCACTCTTCTTCTCCCTGCTCATCATCACCCTTTCCTTTCTGCCGGTATTCACCTTGCAGGCGCAGGAAGGGAGGCTCTTCCGGCCCCTGGCGTACACCAAAACGTTCGCCATAGCCGCGTCGGCCGTGCTGGCCATCACCATCATCCCGGTGCTGATGACCTTTTTCATACGCGGCAGGATTCCCAACGAGCACCGGAATCCGCTGAACCGGTTCTTCATCAGGGCTTATCGGCCGCTCATCGAGTTCGTCCTTCGTTTTCCCAGGACGGTGATCCTGGCCGCCGTCCTGCTCGTCACGATCACCTGGTTCCCGTTCCAGAAGCTCGGAAGCGAGTTCATGCCGCCCCTTTACGAAGGGGACTTTCTTTGGATGCCCACCACGGATCCGGGAATCTCCATCACCAAGAGCCGTGAAATCCTCCAGCAGACCGACAAGATCATCGCGAGCTTTCCGGAAGTCCAGCATGTATTCGGAAAGATCGGGCGTGCGGAGACCGCCACGGATCCGGCCCCGCTGAGCATGATCGAAACCACCATCATGCTCAAGCCGCCGGACGAATGGCCCCGAGAGCACAAGGACCGGTGGTACACACGACTGCCTCTTCCCCGCTGGATGAAAAAACAGCTGGGACGTATCTGGCCGGAGCAGGGTCCGGCACGAACCCCGGAGGAACTGGACCTGGCCATCAACGATGCGATTCAATTTCCCGGCCTGACCAGCGCGGCCATGGAGGGGCCCATCAAGATCCGGCTGGACATGCTCGCCACCGGGATCCGCTCACCCGTGGGCGTGAAGATCGCCGGGCCCGACCTGCAGGTGCTCCAGCATCTCGCGTCGGAGGTGGCCGGTGTGCTGAGCGACGTTCCGGGCACGGTTTCCGCCTATCCGGACAAGTCCTTCGGCGGGTATTACCTGGACATCGACATCAACCGGGCGGAGGCGGCCCGGTACGGATTGGCCGTGCAGGATATCCAGGACGTGCTCATGTCCGCTGTCGGCGGCATGGACATCACCCAGACGGTAGAGGGCCGGGAACGGTATCCGGTCAATCTCCGGTACGGGCGGGCGTTCCGGGACGACCCGGAAGCCCTGGGCGGCGTGCTCGTTCCCACCCCCGCAGGGCAGCACATCCCCCTGCGCCAGGTGGCGGAGTTGACGATACACAAAGGCCCCCCGGCCATCAAGAGCGAAGACGGCCGGCTCAACGCGTGGGTGCAGGTCAACATCCGGGGGGTCGATCTCGGGACTTATGTGAAGCGTGCGCGCGAAGCGGTTGCCGGGAAAGTGGAGATCCCCGCGGGATACACGCTGAAGTGGAGCGGGCGGTTCGAATTCATGGAACGGGCCCGGCAGCGGCTCCAGGTCGTGGTGCCCCTGACCCTGGCGATCATCTTTGTCCTGCTCTACATGCATTTCAAGAACATCACCGAGACCCTGATCGTGCTGTTCACCGTTCCCTTCTCGGTGGTGGGAGGGGTCTGGCTCATCTATATCCTCGGGTACAACCTGAGCATCGCCGTGGCGGTGGGGTTCATCGCTTTGGCCGGGCTCGCCGTGGAAACGGGGATCGTGATGCTGGTGTATCTCGATGAGGTCTATGAACGGCACCGGCGGGAAGGAAAGATTTTGTCCATGGGTGATATCTACGAGGGGATCATCGAGGGGGCGGTGATGCGCGTCCGTCCAAAGCTGATGACCGTGGCCACGACTCTGATCGGGCTCATGCCGATCATGATCGGAAACGCCTTTGAGAGCGGATCGTCGGTCATGCAGCGGATCGCAGCCCCCATGGTGGGCGGGTTGGTAACCTCCACGGTTTTGACCCTGTTCATCATCCCGGCCGTGTACATGGTCTGGAAGAGCCGGGTGTTCCGGCGGGAGGTCCGGGCAATGGAACATGGCAGGGGGGCACATTGACCGGAGGGCCTGAATGTTTCCCCCGTCCGCTTCCAAGCATCTACCATTTGTCTCAGCCCATGTGATACGCTCCGGGAAAAAGCGGTCCATTTTTCGAATCGGAGGAGAATGAAATGAGCTATTACCTGAGCAGGAAGGTTCATATGACGTTCGAAGATGCGGTGGCCCGGGTGACCGAAGAACTGAAGAAGGAGGGGTTCGGCATCCTCACGGAGATCGACGTGAAGGAAACCCTGAAGAAGAAGCTGGATGTGGACTTTCAGAAGTACAGGATCCTGGGCGCGTGCAACCCCCCGTTTGCCCACACGGCACTGCAGGCCGAGGACAAGATCGGCCTCATGCTCCCCTGTAACGTGATCGTACAGGAGTGTTCCGACGGTTCGGTGGAGGTGGCGGCCATCGATCCCGTTGCTTCCATGCAGGCGGTCGAAAACCCGTTGCTGGGAGAGATCGCGGGGCAGGTCCGGGAAAAGCTCGGCCGGGCCATCGCCGCCCTGGTTTCGTGAGCCGGCAAACCATGGAAGGAGGCCGATGGTACCGTTTCAGGAACGGTCCTTCTTCCGCCCCCCGATCCGGATGAACTCCCCGGGCGGGCCCATCTGGATGTCGAACACGATAGACGCCGCCCGCAGGGAGAACGCCCCCAGAAGGGCCGACGACAGGGCGATCCACTGGGGCACATCCAGGTGAACCATACATGCGTAGCCCAGCGACCCGAAGAGCGCGGCCGTTGCGTACAGTTCGCCGCACAGGATCATGGGCTGGGTATTGGTGAGCACATCCCGGAGCACACCGCCTCCCGTGGCGGTGACCATCCCCATGAACACCGCCACGATGAACGGCGCCCCGAAGGCCTGGGAGATGTGGCAGCCCACCACCCCGAAGCACGCCAACCCCATGGCGTCGAACCAGACCATCTCCCGCCGCCGTGCGATTTCACCCCGAATGAAGAAAAAGGTGACCAGGGAGGCCGTGAGGCACAGGACCAGTTCCATCGGATCCTCGGTCCACCAGACGGTCCGACCCAGCAGCAGGTCCCGGGTGGTCCCGCCCCCGAGCCCGGTGATGGTGCCGATCAGGACAAAGCCCAGAACGTCCATGCGGTGCCGTGCCGCGGTCAGGGCGCCGCTCACGGCGAACACCACGTCTCCGAAGTACATGATCCCGAGGATACTCGGACTGAGAGGCTCCATGGCAGGAATCCTCATGGGATCGGCACCCCCTGGTTCCGGGAAGCCGCCCCGCATCGTGATGAAAAAAAAGGCCGGAAAATAAATATACCGGAACGGGTTCGGTCTTTGATCGTCCTGCGAGCGGGGATCCGCCTTGCCCGTGTTTCTCAAGACGGGTTCAGGCAGGCCTCGAATTCTTTCCGCCTCATCTCGGAACACCGGTACCGCCGCTGTTCGTCCTTGTAGTAAGGGATCGATCCGTCCATTTCCGGCAGGCCCGGGTGGATCATCAGTTCCAGCCGTTCCCCGATTTCCAGGGCGCGCCGGATCATGGACCGGTTCACGCCTCCGGTGAAGAGCAGCGAGAAGAACCGGCGGTCGGTCCGTTCCCGGTTCAGAAGGATCAGGCACTTCATCAGAAGATATTTGACAAGACCGCTGTTCCGGAGCGGGACGGGGCGCTGGGCGATCCGGAGGCTCAACGGAAGGGATTCGTTCGGGATCCGGATCCGCCGGATCCCGTGCTCTCCGGCGAGCTTTTTTACGATCCGGAAAACGGCGGGGATCATGTGGATGTGGTGGTGGCTGTCGATGTGGTTCACGCGGAGGTTCTGCCGGTGTATCCAGGCGATCTGAGCCTCGATCTCCCGCTCCATGTCGGCCAGCAGGGTCCTTTCTCCTTGCAGGGTCTTCCGAAGGATGTGTTCGAACCCCCACTGCAGGGTACCGTCCCCGGCCAGGGAGGGGCAGGTTGTCAGGGGGCGGCCGTAGGTAAGGTTGAGGTGAAGGCCCACGGTCAGCCCGGGGCATTCCCGAAGCACCTCTTGCACCGCGTCACTGGCGAAGTCCCCGTTGGCCATGAGGCTGGCGTGGGTGATGGAACCGTGCAGGTGTGCCTCCCGGATGGCATGGTTGGTTCCCGGTGATATGCCCAGGTCGTCACCGTTGATGATGATCTCTCGGGTCAAGGTCATGCCGATCCTTTCCGGTTCCAGCGCAATACCGGGTCCCTCCGGATTTTGAGGGGCCCGCAGTGCAGGACCGGTGCGCTGGTGGTGCGGTGAAGGATGAACCTTGCTCCATTATGAATGCAGACCCCACCCCTGTCGAGGGGCCGGGTCAGGCGGGGGTGTGACCGGCAGGGGCCCTCTCCGCTCGATGCGCCGTTGCGGCAGGGCTGTGCATCCTTGGGGCCGTCACGGGGCTGCAGGCGTTCCTTTTCCAGAGCACCAGATAGTGACGGCCCTCGGCATCGTCCAGCACGGATTCGCTGAACGAGCCCGCGTTGATGTACGAACGTTTCTTTCCTTCAGGCGATGTCCGGACCCACGTTTCGATGTTGTGCGCGTGTCCCATGACCACGTACGGCACGTCCAGGATCTCCTGGATCTGTTCGGCGGCCTCTCGACACTGAAGACCGGTCTTCTCCCCGAACAGGTTCCCCTTCCGGATCGTGAACAGCAGGACCCCCAGGCTCGCCGCGGGCAGGCCCATGCCCCAGGACGAACCGTCCAGGAGCTGCGGGAGAAGCAGAAGCGTGATAATCGCAAAGGCGGCGAACGCGGCGGAACGGTCCAGGTAGAGCCTTGCCGTTGTGTTCCGGACGGAACGGGTCGTGGATTCCGGGACCAGGGACAGCATACGATCCAACTGTGCCCGGGTAACGCCCGAACGAGCGGCGAACCGGTCCGGGGTTTCCTCCGCCGGGGAAGCCGGTCCTTTTCCGCGGGCCCGGGCCGTGCGCAGGACCCGAGCGGCCATGGCGTAGTAGCGGAAGATGATTCCGGGCGCCCGGATGCCGTGGTCGCGGATGACCTTGACCAGCAGTGGCCAGGGGGTTTTGTCCGCGTCTCCCCGGGAGTCGTAGCCTTGCAGCACGGAAAGGAGATACCGGGTGACCAGCGCCCCCAAAGGGAGGACGACCTTGGAACCGTCCGGCAGGGGGCAGGAGCGGAGGGGATCGGGGGGGACGTTATCACGGTCGTAAAAATGTCCGTGCTCCACGTAGGCGAACCCGGGTTCGTAGTAGAACCATGGGGTGAAAAGAATGCGGCCTCTTTCTTCGGCGGGCTCCGCTTCTCCCGGGACCGCCGCGAGCCGGGACCGGAGATGATGCTGGACCTCGGGCAGGATCACCTCCTCGTCGTGATTTCCCGGAACGAACACAATGTCGTTTCCCCGGGCGAGGAAGTGGGACATGGCGGACTCCAGGCGCGGGTGCTCCTGGAAGATCCGGTCGATCTTCCAGGCGGTCTTCACCCCGTCGGCTTCCAGCCCGAACCGCCGCTCACCGTTTGTCACCGGAAACGAGATCTCCGATGGATCGGGCACCTCATTCACCATGGAAAAATCGAAGAAATCACCCGCAAGAACCGCCCGGCAGGGAAGGGCCGACAGATCGGAGTCTCCGGGCAGTTGGAGGAACA
Organism: uncultured Thermodesulfobacteriota bacterium; assembly: GCA_964439795.1. Lineage (GTDB taxonomy): Bacteria > Desulfobacterota > DSWW01 > DSWW01 > DSWW01 > CAYTRL01. The sequence goes on along the minus strand of CAYTRL010000148.1, from coordinate 2,370 downwards.
TGCGCGCCAGGGCCTCCACCACCTCCGGCGGGGTGCCGGTGTGGAGGTGCACGTCGCTGAGTACGACGAGGTCGCGCTGTTTCCGGGTTGCAGACTTCGGATGCATGGTCCTAGGCAACCTCTTTACTGTCGTTCAGCTCCGCCTTCTTCTCATCCTTCTTTCGAGTCATCCGGTGGGCGTTCTTCATCCGGTCGCCGAAGAAGGTCTCCACGTTGATTTTGCCCAGGAACTGGGCCAGGCAAGAGCGCCCGCCCTGGTAGTCCGGACCGTTCCATGCCTGTTCCGCCAGTTCGCCGTACTCCTCGCTGTAGGTGTCCAGGAACCCCTTGACTTCGTCGCAGGTCACGATCTGCTCCGCGCCGTCGTACGAGGGTTTGGCGCAGCACGTGTGAACCACCTCGCGCAGGTCCTCCGGGTGGTCGATGACCTTGCAGGGTCGGAGCAGGTTGTTGTGATAGGGCTGACGGTCCCGGATCGACCGGAAGAAGGGGGAATCGAAGATCTCCTCCAGGGTGTTTTCCTGGACCCGGTGCGTGTAAAACGGGACAAAGGTGCAGGGCTGCACGCGGCCCTCCACGGTGATATAGCAGTAGCGGCTGGCAGAGAGGCAGCCGCCCACGGACGCCCCGTGGTTCCAGAAGTCGCCGAGGAACAGCGGCTTCGTCTTCTGCCACCGGTACGTCGCCTCCCGGATCCTGTCACGCTGTTCCGGCCGCGGCATTAGGGACACGTCGGGGTTCCGTCCCAGGGGGAGGTAGTTGAAGTACCACGCGAACAGGGCCCCGCGCTCGATGTAGTAGTCCACGAATTCGTCGGTGGCCATGATGTCGGCGTTTCGGCTCGTGGGGGTTGCGGAAAACCCGTAGAAGACACCGGCCTTTTGCAGGCGTTCCATGGCCCCCAGGATGGTCTGGTGCATGCCGTTGCCCCTGCGTTCGTCGGTTTCCTTCTCGAAACCCTCCACCGAGATGGCCGGCATGAGGTTGCCCGCCTCCACGATCCGGCCGATCGTTTCATCGTCCAGCAGGGTGCTGTTGGTGTAGGTCATGAACATCAGGTCCGAGAACTCTTCCGCCATCCGGAAGAGGTGGGGATACAGGTAGGGCTCGCCGCCGCTTACCGTGATGAAGCGCACCCCAATGTCCCGGGCTTCCCGGAGCACCTTGGCAAGCGTTTCGTACTCCATGTCCTGGCTTTTTTTGTAGTGGAAGGAGTAGCAGCCTGTGCACCGGATGTTGCAGCGCATGGTGGGGTTGATCACGATGGTGACCGGCCCCGCGTACCCGTACTGGTCTTCGAAGCGCTGGGCGGAAGCCTTTCTCCCGATGGCGGTCCCCATGATCAGGTTCGTGACCAGCTTCTCCATGGGCCGGGGCGACAGGGTGGCCAGGGACCGGGCGATCCAGGAGAGGAACATGGGGTTGTCGTTCAGGTTTTTCACGGCCCCCCGGCCCAGCAGCGCCCGTTCGTCGCTGGAAAACTGTTGTTCCAGCAGCGGCAGCACCCGATCCAGCTTCGGTCCCAGGTCTACGGTCCCCTTCCACTCTTCGGGAAGGTGATGTTCCATCAGCTGGACCAGTGCCTCTTTTTCACTCATGTCATGCTCCTTTGTTCGTGCACGTTGAATAGATAGTTCCGCGGGTCGGGTTCCGTAGCCGCGGTTCAAAAGGTCTGGAGGGGATCGTTTCGGTTCCTGCTGTTCGAACCGGAAAGAACAGGACCCCGCCCGTTGAAATATCCGTGATGCATGCTTCAGAATCCGGCGAATGAATAACACCCGCCTGCGAAGCCTGTCCCGGGGAACTCCGGATCAGAGTCCGGGGAAGGAGCGTGCATCTATTTGCAGTTGCAATGACGCAACCACATGTTATGGATCGCCCCGGTCAGACCGGGGAATATCAGACGTCGTTTCCGTGGCGCGGGCACGGGTTTTCCAGATAGCAGGCAATGAAGTTCTCAAGAGTTTTAGAGACCTCACGGATGTTCACCGCCTTATGATCCACGTTCCACTGGAGCGTTGGCCCCTCCATCATGGACATGATGACCGAGGCGGTGTTGTACGAGTCCACCTCGCGGAAGACGCCCTGTTCCATTCCCTCCTCGATGAGATCGGCGACGAGTTTCCTGAGCCGTGCCTGAATGTTCCGGATGATTTCCCTGACTTCCGTGTCGTGCGGCGCCTGCCCCCAGAACTCCACCCACACACCCGCTGTGTCGTGAAAGGGCTTGCTCTCATCCATGTAATGAAACCGAACGATGCTCTTGATCTTTTCCCGGACGTCCTCCGTTTCACCCAGGAGTTGAACCAGCCCTTCATAATGTATGTTGCCCAGGGAGGTCATCAGTTCCAGGAGCATCTCTTTCTTGTT
>CAYTRL010000147.1:0-12646 GCA_964439795.1 uncultured Thermodesulfobacteriota bacterium | reverse complement strand
GAAACCTCCGCCGTACCAAAGGGCCTGGCCTGGGCATCCCAGACCACGGTGCCCGCGGCGTCCGTGGCCTTGACCGGCGTGCCCAGGTGATCGTTGTAAAGGTAATAGACCGTCTCGGCAGCCTGGGCAGAGGCGAGAGATCCCGGCAAGGCCCCGGCCACCAACCCCAGGCACACCAGGAGCGTAATGAACCAGGAGGAAAGCCTTCCGGAGATCATGCCCCTGCGGTTGTTCATCTTCCTCCTCCCAAGGCCCCTGTCTCCACTCCCCGTTACCTCCATCCTGGCCGTTCCAGTCTGCTCACCCTCCTGCATAGCCATCCCCCGTCGCCGCCTGCCCAGCACCCCCAACCCCAGCAAGAACATACCAAACGGCAGGAGCAGAGTCACACCCAGCGCCCCGGCCTTTTCCCAGGGACCCGCGGTCAGTGCAAAATCACACACAAAGGCCAGCGGGTACAGCATCCCCCGCACCAGCCGCTTCACTCCCTCCCGGGAGTCAATCCACCGGGCCGCCTTGGGCCCATGCTCATAGTATAAATCCACCAACACCCTCCCCCACCGGCTCCTCTTCAACACCCGGTCCCGGAACGCCCGGAACGAGACCACCTCCCCGGCCAGCGGCGACCCAAAGACCACCGTCGTAACAAAACACTCCTCATCGATCACACCGTCGCAGTCGTCATCGATTCCGTTGCCCGGAACCTCCGGCGCCCCGGGATGCACCTCCGGGTCCGTATCGTCGCAGTCCAGCTGCGGGTATGTGCAGGAAGCCGAGCCCGGGTCCCCGTAGCCGTCCCCGTCCAGGTCCGTGCAGGGGGGCGCCTCCCCCTCGGCGATCACGGCCAGGGGCTCTCCCCCCAGCCACACGTAGTCCACGTACCCGGAGCCGGTATACTCCGTGAGGAGCCTCCCGGCAAGATCGTAGAGGTACACAGTGGTCAGACCCTCGGCGGTCTTCACCACCCTCTGGCCCAGGCCGTCGTAGGTGTAGGTGCCCACGGTCACCGAATCCTCGGTCACCGTGTCCAGGCGGTTCATGGCGTTGTAAGCATACCCCCGGGTGCTCTCGGTGATGAGCCTGCCCGCGTCGTTGTACCCGAATGAGGCCGCTTCCGCGCCAGAAGCCGACTCCAGCCGGTTGGAGGTGGCCGAGACCGTGTAGGTGGTGGTCTCCGCGCCCAGGGTCTTGGTGAGCCGGTTCCCGGAGACGTCGTAGCTAAAGCTCCCCGTGCCCCAAGGGCCGTCCGCGCCGGTAAGCCTTCCCGCCGGGTCGTACTCAAAACCCAGGGTGTCATCACCCGTGACCCCGGTCACCCGGAACGCCCCGTCCACGGTGTAACCCCGGGTGAGGGTCCCGGTGCTCGCAAGGCCCGTGAGCGCGTAGCGCTGGTCAAAGGTTTTGGAGGTCACCGCCCCGTTGCCGCGGGTGAGCGAACTCAAGGGCCCGAAGGGAAGGTAGGTGACCGAACTCGCCAGGGTCTGGGGGAGGCCCCCCACCGTGGCCGTCACTGTCTCTACGCGGTCGATAGCGGAGTAGGTGTAGTCCACCTCCCGGCCGTCCGGATAGGTGACTTTGGTGAGGTTCCCGTTCTTATCGTACCCGTATCCCGTCACAAAGGTGCCGTGCCCGGTGAGGATCTTCTCCTCCTCCACCAGGTTCCCGACCAGGTCGTACACCCAGACCGTGCTCCCCGTGCCGTCGCTCATGCCCGTCAACCGCCCCTTGCCGTGGTTGCCACCCCCGGTCTCGTCGTAGGTGAAGGTGACCTCCAGGCCCGTGCCCGGGGGGTCGATCTCAGTGACCCGGCCCATGTCGTCGTAGCTGTAAAGGGTCTCCCCCAGGGCGTCGGTGCGGCTGGTGACCCGGCCCGCATCGTCATGGCCGAAGGTCACGGACCCGGTGTCCGGGGAGAGCGTGGAGGTGAGCCACCCGTAGCCGTTGTACACGTGCGTGGTCAGCAGGCCCCGGGGGTCGGTCACTGTCTCCGGCTTGTCCAGGTCCGTGTAGGTGTACCCGGTGGTCTCGCCGAGCTGGTCCTGGGTCACCGAGGTCACACGGTCCAGGTCGTCGTAGCCGTAGGTCCAGCTGTTGAGCTCCCCGTCCGTGTACCCGGTCCGGCGGTCCCCGGTGTCGTAGCTGAACGTCTGGGTAATGCCCCCGGGCAGCATCACCGTGGTGAGAAGGTTCCACTCGTCGTACATATACCCGGTCTGTTTGACCAGGCTCGGGGCGGGGTCAAAAACATCCTCGCTTTCCAGGTTGCCGTCCGGGTCGTACCCGTACGCGATGCTGTTGCCAAGATCGTCGGTGACCGAGGCCAGTTCCCGGCCGCAGCCCCCCGATTCGTTGTAGGTGTAGGTGAGCCCGTTGCCCGCAGGATAGGTCACCTCGGAAAGTTCCCCGATGTTGTTGTAGGTGTACCCCGTGACCAGGTTCTCCCCGGCAGGGCCCGCGCCCACCCGGGTTTCTGTCAACAGCCGGTCCCGGTCGTCCCAGGTGTACTGGGTCACCAGCCCGTTGGGGTCCTCCTTTGCCAGAAGGTTCCCATTGTTGTCGTAAGAGGTGAACCGGGTCTCGTTGCCCGCCGGGTCGGTCACCGTGGCCAGCAGCCCGTCGAACCCGTATGTGAACGTGGTCAGGTCCACCGCCCCGGGCAGGGGGCCGTCCATGGTCAGCACCTGGCCGCGGCCGTTGTAGGTGTACGTGGTCGCCGGGCCGGCAGCGCCCAGCCTCGCCTCGGTCAGGTTGCCGTCCTCGTCGTAGGAGAACTGCCGCTCGTTCGCCCCGTTTACGAGCACCGACTCCACCAGGTCCGGAAAGCTGGAATCATAGGAGAGCGCCACGGTCCGCGGGCCTCGGATGATCGAACCCGGCATGCCCGAGGTGTTGAAAGAGGTGTAGCTGGTGATGATCCCGTTCCCGTCGGTCTGGCTCGTGAGGTTGTGCACCATGTCGTACGCGTAGTCCATGGTACGGCCCCCGGTGCCGCAGGCCGTGCACCCGGCCCCGCTCACACTCTCCGGCTCGAAGCTCTCCCCGATCAGGCTGTAGTCCACCGTGGTGGTCCCGGCCGTGGAGGTCACCGTGCTCTGCTCGATCCCAGGGTTGTAGTTCACCAGGATCTCCCGGCAGCTGCCCTCCCAGCTGGAGGTGTACCGGTAGCTCTCCCCCTCGGGCGGATACACCCAGTACCGCTCCGGGTCGCGCACCCACTCGCCCGTGTACTCATACTCGAACTCGGCCACCGGGCCCGCGTCGTCGTCGGTGATCCCCACCAGGGGCCTGAGGAGCGGCTCCCGGAAGTACCCGATGTAGATGTGTTCCGCGTACTCGTACTCCCGGCCGCCCCCGTCCGGGTAGTCCACCCGGGTCAACAGCGGCATGTACCAGCACCCCGGGTCCTCGGGCTTGCAGTGGTCGTTCTCCGAGTGCCAGCCCTGATCGCTCACCGTGTACTGGTATAAATTGTTGTTCGGGTCCCGGAGCTCAGAGAGCTTCCCGTTCGCGTCGTAGATGAAGGTCAGGGCACGGCTGAAATCGTCGGTCACCGAGGCCAGGCGCATGCACGTGCCCGCAGGGAAGTTCACCGGGTAGTTGCTCTGTTCCGTGTAGGCCAGGGTCAGGGTGTTGCCCGAACGGTCCGTGATCGTGCCCGGCAGGTACACTTCCTCGTGCACGTACCCGTGGGAGGGGTAGTAGGCCTGGGTCATGGCCCATTCCGTGCCGTTGACCTCCACCCAGTGGAGATCTCCATCGTCCTCTTCCAGCAGGCTCTTCTCCCCATCCCGGGCCGTCCAGACCTCGGCCGTCTTGTCGAAGAACAGCGCCTTACCGTCCCCCCGGGTGAGCACCGCCTCGGTCTCGGACTTCATGCGCAGCATCACGTTGTAGTTGTGGGTCCAGCTGTACCCCAGGGAGCCGCCCCAATAGCCCGGCTCGGTCCCCTGGCTGTTGTAGGTGCGCTCGAACTTCAAGGCAGGCCCTGGAAGGTTCCCGCTCAGATCCAGATCGTGCTCGATGTGGTACATGTTCCCCGTGGCCAGGTTGATCGGGGAGTTGGTGGTCAGCGCGCAGGGGGCCTTGCCCAGGTTCCGGGCCGGCTCCGGGGGCCGGTGCCGGAGCTCGCCGTTCAGGGTCAGCTCGTTCACCGTGGTCGTGGTCGTGTAAAACTCTTCCCCGTTGATGTAATCCGACTTGAATCCCAGCCGGAAGTACAAATAATCGTAGGAGTCCTCGATGAGGACCAGGTCTTCCATGGGGTCCAGGTCCAGGCTCCCCGGGCTGATGCTCCCGTGCTCCACCAGCCCGGAGTCCGAGAGCGCTATGCCGAACGTGGTGTGCCCGTCCCCCAGATTCCCCTCGTAGTCCATGTCCCAGGTGATGTTGTGAAGGTTGTAGTTGTACAGCTGGTCGCTCAGGTTTGCGATCCACAGCCGCCAGGAGGTCTCCCCGTAAGGGCTCCCGAAGGTGGGCTCGAACTTGTGGTGGCATTCATGGGCCGTAAGAACGCCGTCTTCCAGCTCGATCCGGGTGTCGCAGTCCGGACCCGGAAAGTGGAACTGCACCCCATGGACCAGCCACGTCCACAGACCAAAGTCCCCGGGTATACGCACATAGCCCTGGTAGTCCCCGGTGAGAGGATTGCCGAAATAGATCATGGGCCGGAACTCTTGGGACAGGCCGCGCCAGGTTTCGGTCACCTGGCCCGCGGCCGCCGGCGGGTACGGCAACATGGGCAGGCCCGATACCAGGCTGATCCCGCTCAGGGTTATCTGGCTCTCGTTGGTGGCGCCGGCCGTGGAGTCGGATTTGAGTCCGGCACCGAAAAACATACTCCCGGAACCCGGCTCGGGGTCATCGGCGTTCGGCGGGCGCAGGCACAGATAATCGTATTCGTCTATGAACGTGAGGGTGCCACCGGTCGTGTGGGTTGCACCGCCCGCCTTCTCCAGGCCGGTGTAGAACTGTGCGTGCCCGCCCGGGCCCAGATCCCCGCCGGAGGAGAACGCCCAACTCACTTCCTCCAGGGGAAGGCGGTACTGCTCCTCCCACAGGTCATCCAGCCAGATCCGGCAATTGCCGGAGCCGGTATAGTCGCCGGGGCTTCCTTGGCGTTCGTGGCATTCGTACAGCGTCAATTCATCTCCCGAGATCTCAATTCGGGTATTGCATCCGCCTGAGCGCATCCCGTTGCCACTGCACAATATCCTCCATTTGCCCAGATCACCCTCGAGTGTAACTATCGAGCCAATGGACCAGGTATCATAGGTTCCCTGTAGATTGCCCCAGTTTTCCTCCAGGGCCTGAGAACGGACCTCCGAGGGCAACAGGCTCAGGACAAGGGCCGCGACCAGGCAGCCCAACAATGTAAATGAAATACCCGGAACCTTGTTCTTCAGATGAAATTCTTGCATGTCTCTCCCCCTTCTTCCTGAGTGGCTTTGCTGTCCATCGGCTGCCGAGGATTCTCTATCTATGGCTGGGTGACCGCTTCCACTGGTTTCTTCACCGGGTCAGGGTCGCGGGTGGAAAGCCGTGTCCCGGTCCTGTCCGGGAACAGGCCGAGTACCTGGACAAGGTTCGCAGCGAACATGCACCTGGAACCGTTCTCCCATCGCTCGCTCGGCCGGTGAAAGATCGTGCAGAACCGCATACCCCGGTTGTTTGTTTCGATGTGTTTACATCCCGCACAAAGGGCCGTGATGGTCTCACAGGAGCCGCCCGCGTAGACGCAGGTGCCGTCCGCTCTCGCGAACACGCAGGGCTTACCGCCTTCCACGATCGTGCATGGATGGATTTCTTGAATCATAGCTGCTCCTTTCTATTCTCCGTTTCACTTGCCAAGGCATTTCGGCATACATCCAGGAACTGGTCCAGGTCGAACGGCTTTCGAAGAAAGGCTGTCGCACCCTGGGCCCGGGCCCGGTTCTCCAGCCCCGCCGTCCTGCTGCCCGAGATGACGATGACCGGCGGGCCGGCCGCTCTCTTTTTTTCATGAGCAAGGAGGGAAAAGCCGTCTCTGGTACCGGATAGCTGGTAGTCGGTGACAATGAGGTCGAAATTCCGTTTCAGGAGCTGTTGGGAGGCCTCTTCCACGGAAGTCACACCAGTCACCTCCCACCCTGCCTTGCGGAGGCCCAGCTGCAGGCACCTCATCAAGATTCTGTCGTCTTCAACGAGGAGTAACGTTCCCATGGGATCGGCGGGCTCTCTCTACGATGAAAAGCTCCAAGATGATTTACATCCCGCTGCCGGGACCCGCTGGACCGGAAACCTGGTTCCCATACCGGATCCGAGGTCGGCACAGACGGCATTCATGCTCACTTTCTTAATTATGAAAGGAAAGCGAGGCACCGGTCTTGTGCCAATTTCCATATTTCATTGACTTTTTTTTGTATTTTTCGTACCAGGTAGAAAGAAAAAGGGCTTTGGGGCCGATCAGACGGTTATCCTTTTTGTAATAATGAACGTTAGGATTTCCGGAAGAAAACTCATGAGTTTGCCAGCCTTCATCGGCAGGGAAAAAGAAACCGGGACCCTGCGCAAGGCCATCCGCTCCAGGAAGGCCATGCTGGTTTCCGGGGTCTCGGGGATCGGGAAGACCGCCCTGATCGAAAACACGATCCGGGATTATCCCAGGATCTACAGGGTTTCCGGCCGCTGGATGACCGAATGGCTGGACGCCGTGGCCTACTTCTCGGAAATCATCGAGCACAAGCCCCGGAGTCCCACCCGGGGTGCGGTGGCGCTCTGGCTCCAAAAATCCCTGTGCTCCCTGCCCTGTGACATCTTCTTTCTGGACGACTTCGAGTATTTGGACCCGGACTTCGGCAACATCCTTCTTTCCGTTCTCCGGACGGCCGATTTTCCTTTCGCCGTCCTGGCCGCCTCGGCCTCCGGAGATGTGGAGTTCAGGCAGTCGGTTTCGGACAAGCTTGTCCACCTTCATCTCCAGGAACTTTCCGCCCGGGATCTCGCCCTGTACTGCAAGTGCAACAACACCCGCCCGGAAGAGCTCCCGCGTCAGGTCCGGGGCCACCCGCAGCTCATGCAGATCTACCTGGAAAACGGTTCCACCGGGGTCGAGGAGTGGGTGGACACCAAGCTAATGAGCTTCAGCACGAACGCATTGATGCTTCTGAAACGCCTCTGCCTGGCGCAGACGTCCCTTCAGGAAAGATGGGCCGGAGAGGGGTTTTCCCGGGCATCTCACCGGGAGATCCGGAACAAGCTCCCTTCCGAAAGCTCTTTGCAGCGGGTGAAAGAGCACCTTCTGATCGGGATGAACGAGGCCCGGGACGAAAAGAGGGAGTTGGAGAGCGGAATGCTCGATTTCCTGCTGGCCAGGCCGGAACTGTCCCGCCAGGACTTCCATCGCGCGGTCAAGATCGCGCTGGACCAGCGGGCGCAGGGGCTGCGAGAACTCGTGGCGAAGTTTGCCTCCAGCAGCGATGCGTTCGACCACCATTCCCTGGTCCTGTTACAACCCGCCCTGAACGAACTCATGCTGAGCCGGGAAATCCCGGCTGAAAGCCGGCTGCTCTGGTTCCGGTCCATGGGGGAGGATTTTGACCCGGAGCAGTACCTGAAGATCCATGACCGTCTGATCGACTCCGAGGACAATATAGAGCGGGCCATCGCCAAGGTGAACTACCTGCGGGCATGTTACCGGGCCGGGGTGGACCGCATGCCCAGGATGGACCGGTACATCCGGGAGCTGGCGGCCGAGGATATCCCCTCCTCGATCCGGGAGCAGGCGCTCTGCCTGTGGGCCACCACCAGCTACCACCGATCCGGATTCGAGAAGAGGAAGGAGTCCGTCTACCGGTTCCTGGAGAAGAACGGGATGAAGCCCGAGGTGGTGGAGGCATTCCGCGTGCTGTTCGGTGGACGCTCGGGGTGGGCAAGGGAATATCAGGGGGAAGATCTGCGGGCACAGGTTCTGAAAAGCCACCGGATCTTCGCGCGAAACAACCTTCAGGGAATGGCTGATGTCTGCATCCGGAATCTGGTTATGCTTAGCTACGTGGAGAACGACGACGAGACGTACCTCGACACCTGCAACGAACTGCAGTCACACGGCACCGGGTACGGCATCCTGGACACCCTTTTCCCTGCAGTGATTCAGTGGACCCGGTGTAACTTCGAGCCCATGGAAAACATCTTCCGGGAGATCCCCGACTCTCCATACTACAATAGTCACCCCCTGCTCCGGGGGCCCTATTACAAGGACATCATGCCTTACGTCATGGCCGTGTTGCGCGACCTCACGTTTGATGCTTCTCCCAACCCGGACTACATTCCCGTTCTCGAAAAAGCCAATCGTCATTTCTATCATTTCTATATGATCACTAACAGCGCCGGCCGGCTGGCGCAGCACTTCCTGTTCCGGGACAACACCACGGACTCGAAGCGGCTGATCGACCTGCTACGGAACGGGAAGTGGCCCCAGGAACGGTACATCGGCGAACTGCTCCGGGAGTATTATTCCCTTTACTCCGGAGAGAAAAAGGCTACCATCGGAGACATGATCCGCCTCGCCAGGGTCCCCCTGCACGCCCCTGAACGGATCACCCTTCCCTACTATGTGCTTCTTTCCACAAGAACCATCCTGCGCCACGGGATCCCCGGCGCGGATTTCGTGGGCCTGCTGAGCAGCCATCCCGGAGTGAAAAGCCTGTTCGGCCTTTCGCGCTGGATCGTGGACGAATGCTGTGACGCGATGCTGGACGTACTCGGCATGGATCTTCCGGAACGGGAGAACAATATCGACGTGCCCCCCGGGATCCGGGAAACCGTGCGAAACCTGATCTGGCGGAACATCGACAGGCCCAAGGGCCGTCCGGTAAAGGCTTACAGAACCGACACGGTCCCATCCCTGAAACGGCATCTGGACCAAAACTGGCGGGAACCGTTCAAACTGGAGGCGTTCGCGGAAGCCAACGGGATCAGCACAAAGCACCTTACCACGCACTTCACCCGGGCCTACGGGATCTCGCCTAAAAAGTACCAGGGGCTGAAACGGCTGGAAGAAGCGCGTTCCCGATTGATCAAGGAACCGGACAGGAACATCACCGAGATCGCCCTGGCCTGCGGGTTTCACGACAGTGCGGATTTTTCCAGGAAATTCAAGATGAGATACGGAGTGTCGCCCAGGGACTATCGGAAATCGGTTGATGAAGTTTGAGACGAAAAAGGATCCACCAACCATGCAGATCGAAATCGTACCATTGGACAGATCCCGGGCCGAGGACCGGCACCTTTTCACTGAATTCCCCAAGCGTTTCTACGGAAGCGACCGTACGGCGGCGTTTCACCTGTCCAAGACGGACGGCATGATCCAGAGCCAGGGGGATTTCGAGATCTACTTGGCCCGTAAAGAGGGTGGAGATCTCCTGGGAAGGATGGCGGCAGGGCTCAATGAAGACCTGAAGGATGAAAACGGATTGCCATACGGCTATGTGGGGTTGTTCGAGGCCGTGGAGGACTTCGACTGCTTTTGCAGGATGCTGGAGTATGCAAAGGATCTCCTGAGAAAAAAACGGATCCGTTCCGTTCTGTTCCCGTTTTTTGACTCCACCTATTATCCGTACCGTTTTACCTCCCGGGGTCGGGATACTTTTCAATACTTTTTGGAATATCCGGATCAGCCCCATTACGCCCTGTTCTCGCACAGATCCAATCTGGAGGTGATCTACTCGGTCAGCAGTTTTCTAACCTTTGATCTGGACTACATGATCGACCGGGGAAAGGGTCCATATGAACAGGCCTGCAGGCAGGGTATTACCTTCAGGAATATCGACCCATCCAACCTGAATTCCGAACTTCAAATCCTCTACGGTCTCAGCAGAACCATATTCTCCAGGAACCCATTTTATACGGATATTTCGCTGGAAAGCTTTTCATCGTATTACAAAGGCACCCTGAAGGCATCAGACCCCGCATTCTTGAGAATCGCTATGGATAAAGAAAGCAAGCCGGTGGGTTTTTCCTTTTCAATGCCTGATTTCAGCCGGGACCCCGTCGAGGGCTTAATCTTTAAAACCGTTGCGGTCCTGCCGGCGTACAGGAAATATGGCATTCTTCGAGGCTGGAGTTATTTGGATTGTCAACTGGCAAAAGAACGAAGCTATCATTACGCCATCAGCGCATATCTCACGGATCCCAACCTTGCCCACAAATATTTTGGTCCGAACACACAGAGAAAAGAACATGAACTGTACCGGATCCGCCTCTGATCCATTCTCAGGTACCACCACGCCTCCCCGGCCCATGCCATAAACTCCCCGAAAATGGGGACAGGTACCGATTCCCCCCAATTTCACGAATCGATCTTGACGATGTGGTCGATTCCATCATCTCCGCTTCGGCCCGGATCCGCGGAAGCACCCGCCCTTGCGGAACGGATCAGCGCAAAGAAAGGGACCTGGTCCCGCACGAGAAAGGCCATGGAAAAAAGAAAGATGGCCCCGATGTAGCAGGCCCAGTAGGTCATGGCAAAGACCGCAGCCCGGGCCGGGTCCACACCGTACAGGTCCACGAGCACCAGGACCACGCCCAGTTGGAAGGACCCCAGGTAGGCGGGGGTGGGCATGACGATCACGCAGATGTACACCGACACAAACAGGAGCAGCATGGAGCCCGGGGGAAGCCAGGACAGGTGAAAGGCGAAATACAGGGGGGCAACGGAAAGGATGAAAAAGATTACACTCAACACGGACAGGGCCAAAGCCTGGAAAAGGTCCGGCGGACGCCGGAGGATCTCCAGGCCCCGGCTGAAACTGCTGAGGGCCTTTTCCACGCGGGCGCCGGCCTTTTGGGAAACCGCCCGGACGGGAAAGAGCAGGACCTTCAGGGTGCGCTCCTTCCTGTAAACGAGCAGAAAACAGAGCACCACCAGCGCGGCCAGGGTGGTGGCCAGGGACACCCCGGCGCTGTGCAGGTACCCGGCGATACCGGCTTCGCTGGAAAGCACGGAGGGAAACAGGATCAATACGGAACACAGCAGGACCACCAGCATGAACACGTCCAGCAGGGTTTCCATGACCACCGTTCCCAGGGACGCGGAAAAACGGATCTTCTCCCGGGTGGTGAGAAGGACCGCGCGAACCCAGTTGCCTGCATGAAACGGCAGGATGTTCGTCAGGTGCCCCAGAAGTAGCGGGCCGAACAGCCGGCGTGCGGAAACCGGCTTGAGGGGACGGCAGAAAACGGACCAACGCAGGGCCCGCGCCGAATAAAAGAGGAAGAACAGGACCAGGGTCGGGACCAGATACCCGACCCGTACCCCGGAGAAGGAAGCCCGGACCTCCTGCATGGAAACTTCCCGGAAACAGAACCAGAGCGCGGTGGCGGCAACGGCGCACCCGAAGACCAGATAGAAAACTTTCCTTTTATTCATTTCCCTGTTCCGCCACCCGGGGTGCCGCTTTCCGTCCCATGTGAAATTGGGGACAGGCACCGATTTCCTCCCATGGGGTTCATTAGCCCGTCAGGAATATTGGATTAAAATACATGACGTGCCCGTTCAAAGAATTCACAAAAAACCATCTTCTTTCGTCGTACCTGGCGGGGTGAGGTAGAGGTCTGTGGGTTTCATTATTTGGTACATGCTCAGCCGGCCAGCAGTTTTTCCAGCGCGGAGGTAACGGCCTTCCTGTCGTTTAGAGACAGGGATCCGGTTTTTCTCAAAATGAGCCGTGTATCCAGCGTGAACAGCTTCATTCGGACCTTGCTTGCCGCTTTCAGACCCGCTTTGGAAAGGCTTTTAATCGGCACATCGAGCGGCCAGGGCGGGTTCTTCTCGCTCGTGATCATCGCCAACACGCAGCACCCGCTCACGGCGTTAAAGTGTTCGTGGTTCGATACCACCAGAGCAGGTCTGCGTTTGCTTGAGCCCGAGTCCGTGAAGGGAAACGGAACCACGACCACATCGAAGGGGTTACAGGTCATGATAGGCATCCTCGTCATGCTCCGAAAGCCATTCCGAGAGCGTCCCCTCCAGCGCCTTTAAAAAATTCAGGTCCAGCTGCGTTGCTTTTCGGAGGACCACCGTTTCATCCGGCATGAGTTCAAAGGCCACGGAATCTCCGGGTCCGATACCGAGTACCGAACGGATCTGCTCCGGGATGGTTGTCTGGCATTTTGCGGTAAGCTTGCAACAGGCTACGGGTTCCATGCAAATCTCCTCCATGTGCAAGGGCATAACCACAGAGTAATACGGTAATACCGTAATGTCAACTGGAATCTTGCCTGACCGTCAACAGCCTAAATAGCAAATGCACCGACATATCGTATGGATGTTTCGAGGGCCTGTTCCGGGCCTTCCCGGCGTTTCAGGGACTGGAAAAGAAGGCCGAGCGCGCCATCCTGCACACCATGCTCTCGGACGTGTTCGTGGATGGCGCCCGGGTCCCGGTGGGTGCGGATGCCCCCCCGGACCAAGCCCTGGACGATGGCGCTGAAGAAGGGGGGTCCGCCACCGACCTTCTCAGTGAGGCCGACGAGCATCCACGGATGGCCGCTTCACGAGAGGCCCTCGAGCTGTATCTGGACGCGCTGATCCGCGGCGCGGACCCGGCTGAGGTGAGGCGTGGCCTGGCCACCCTCTACCTGGATCCCGCGTCCGGGGTGCGCGAGCGTC
>CAYTRL010000146.1:2920-12732 GCA_964439795.1 uncultured Thermodesulfobacteriota bacterium | reverse complement strand
GGTTCTGGGACCCGAACGGGGGCGGCTTCTTCTTCTCCGGAAGCGAGAACGAAACCCTGATCGTCCGGAGCAAGGAGGCCTATGACCAGGCCCTGCCCTCCGGCAACTCCGTGGCCGCCATGAACCTCCTCCGCCTGGGGCGCATGACCGGAGACCCGGCGTGGGAACAGCGTGCCGAGCAGACCGTACGGGCGTTCTCCCGATCGATCACCGGGGTGCCGGCGGCGCATACCCAGTTCCTGTTCGCCGTGGATTTCATGACGGGACCGAGCCGTGAGATCGTGATCGCGGGCGACCCGGAACGCCCGGAGACCGTGGAGATGGTCCGGACGGTTCACGAACGGTTTCTTCCCAGGGCCACCCTTCTCCTCCGGCCCCCGGGACAACCGGGGGAACGGATCCGGGACATGGCCCCCTACCTGCGTTCGATGGAAGCCGGGGGGGCGGCGGCCGCGGCGTTCGTATGCGAACGGTACGCCTGCCGGCAGCCCGTCACGGACCCGGAGGCCCTCCGGGAAGCACTGAACGGCAGTTGAGGTTCCGGCCCTTGCGAAGGTCTCCAGTGATGATTATAATCTGCGACATTGACCCCAGGAATCCAATCATCCGGAACGGCCGTATATGAGCCCTGAAGCAAAACCGATTCCCGTCCTGAAAAAACAGGCGATCATGCGCAAGGTGATCCTTGCCCTGCTCCCCTGCGTTGCCGGTTCGGTGTACTTCTTCGGCTGGCGCTCACTGGCCCTTGTGGCCGTGTCCTGGGCCGTCGGTTTCCTCACCGAGTACACCTTCTGCAGGAAACGGAAGGAACCGGTAAGCGAGGCGGTGTTCGTGACCGCCACTATCTACCCGTTGATCCTTCCCCCCACGGTTCCCTGGCACGTTCTCATCATTGGCATTGTGTTTGCCGTGGCCTTCACCAAGGAGGTGTTCGGCGGGTTCGGCCGCAACGTGTTCAACCCGGCCATGGCCGGCCGGTGCTTCGTTTACATCTGCTTTCCCGTGGCCATGACCACGGTCTGGTCCCCGGCGGCACCGGGACCCTGGGGCGCCCTGGGCATGTGGTCCACCGCCTCCATGCCGGACGCCATCACGTCCGCCACCCCCATGGCGCTGGCAACCAAGGGGTTGGCCGACGTACCGCCCCTGCTCGACCTCTTTCTGGGCCGGGTGAGCGGGACCATGGGGGTGACCAGCGCTCTGCTGATCCTCCTGGGCGGGATCTACCTGTTCATCACCAAGACCGCCAACCGGAGCATCATCCTCACCGTGATCATCGTGTACGCCGTGATCAACGAGCTCATGCACCGGTTGGGCGTGGGGCATTTTTCCGGTGCCCTGCCCGCCCTGCTGGGTGCCGGATTCCTGTTCGGCGCCTTCTTCATGGCCACGGACCCAGTCTCCGCCCCGGCCACCCAGGAAGCGAAGATCGTTTTTGCCGCCCTCATCGCCATCTTCACGGCGGTCATCCGAAACTACTCCGTCTTCAACGGCGGATTCATGTTCGCCCTGCTCCTGGCCAACATGTTCGCCCCGATCATCGACTACGTGTTCAAAGAGCGCAAGAAGAAGAAAAAGGCGGCCGCCGGCGCCGGGAAGGGGGCCGCATGAGCCTTCGCGAACGACCCTGGTATCCGGTGCTGTACATGTTCGTGATCACCGCCTTTTTCAGCGCCATCCTGATCGGGCTCAGCCGGTTCACACAGGAGAGGGTGGAGGCCAACCAGCGGGTGGCGTTCGAACGGGCGGTTCTTCAGGCCCTGCCGCTGGATCTTCCCGAAAAGGTCTCCGCCGCCGAGGTGCACCGCTTGTTCGTGAAAAAGATCCGTGTTCCCGCTGAGGGATCCGGCGGTGCCTACGTTCTCACCCGGGACGGGAAGACGGCCGGCTACGCCCTGCCGGTGGAGGGCCAGGGCTTCTGGGACATCATCAAGGGGGTGGTGGGCATCGCGCCTGACCGTGAGACCCTCACGGGGATCTCGTTCTACGAGCAGAACGAGACCCCGGGGCTCGGCGCGGAGATCACCCAACCCAAGTTCCGCTCCCAGTTTCCCGGAAAGCAGATCGCACAGACCGGAAAACCTCTCCGGATTCTTCCCGTTGGCTCCCGACTCGGCCCCAGCGACGTGCACGCCGTCACCGGGGCTACCCAGACCAGCACGCGCCTGGAAAAGTTCCTGGACGAGGCCCTCGCCCGGTGGCGGGCGGAAAAGGAAAGAGACGGATAGATGAGCGCGGTCCCGGAAGAAAAACCGCAGGCAAACAAGCCGGCGAAGAAGAGAAAGAAGAAGTCCGTGACCCGGGCCACCGTGTGGGAGGGGTTCTGGACCAACAACCCCGTGTTCCGCCAGGTGCTTGGGATCTGCAGCGCCCTGGCCGTCACCAACCTTGTGCTCAACACCCTGGTCATGTGCGTGGCCCTGACCTGGACCACCGCTTTGAGCTGCCTCACCGTTTCGCTGCTCCGGGACTGGACCCCCCACCGGATCCGGATGATGGTTCAGACCCTCATCATCGCCTTCTACGTGATCCTGGTGGACCTGGCCCTGAAGGCCTACTGGCCCGAGATGAGCCGGAACCTGGGGCCCTACGTGGGACTGATCATCACCAACTGCATCATCATGGGCCGGTGCGAAGCGTTTGCCCGCTCCAATACGCCGGGGATTTCCTTCGTGGACGGGATGGCCAGCGGTCTCGGGTACAGCATGATCCTGCTTCTGGTGGCTGTTTTCCGGGAACTGCTGGGCATGGGAAGCATCCTGGGCATCCCCATCCCCGGTTTCTCCGCCGTCTGGGACCGCTGGATCATCATGGTCATGCCCCCCGGCGCCTTTTTCACCCTGGCCTGCCTGATCTGGGCGTTCCGCACCTACCAGTCGAGCCGGGAGGAGAACAAACCGTGACGATGACGGCCGAACTCTGGCAGATGGTGGTGGTGTGTTTTTCCGCGGTGTTCACCGGGAACATCCTGCTGACCACCTTTCTGGGCATGTGCCCGTTCCTGGCCGTGAGCCGGGAGGTGCGGGCGGCCGTGGGCCTGGGGATCGCCGTGGTGTTCGTCATGACCTTCACCACCCTGCTGAACTGGGTGGCCTACCGATTCGTCCTGGTCCCCCTGAAGCTGGAATTCTTCCGTTTCATCCTGTTCATCATCATCATCGCCACCTTCGTCCAGTTCGTGGAGATGGTCCTGGAGCGTTATTCCCCTGTGCTGTACCAGAACCTGGGGATCTTTCTGCCGCTCATCACGGTGAACTGCGCCATCCTGGGCGCTTCCCTTTTCATGGTGATCCGGAAATACACCTTCGTGGTCACCATCGGGTACGGGTTCGGAAGCGGCGTGGGCTGGCTGCTGGCAATCACGGCCATGGCCGGGATCCGGCAGAAGATGGCCGTGACGCGGGTCCCCCAGGGACTGCAGGGGCCCGGGATCACCCTGATCGTGGCGGGCTTGATGGCCCTGGCATTCATCGGTTTTACAGGCGTTCTTCAGGGGCGTTAACCTGCGAGTACCTTTTTTAGTATTTCGATCGGCTTTTCAGAAGTTCTACAAGTGATGACCGGTGAAAACTGTTTTCCGATTTCATGACAACCCTTTTGATCCGGCAGGCAGGGTACGATGATTTCCATCACCGTTTTCATACGGGTCATGCCCCCTGATTGTGCAGGTTTCATGCAATGATAGCCACCACAGTTTCCGTCCTGATCATCAGCGCCATCGGCGCGGGGCTGGCCCTGCTGCTGGTGTTCGCGGAGCGCTACATCCTCGATTACGGGGAGTGTGAGATCACCATCAACGAGGACAAGCAGATCCGGCTGCAGGGCGGCACCTCCCTGCTGGACGCGCTCACCCGGGAAAAGGTGTTCATCCCCAGCGCCTGTGGCGGACGGGGCTCCTGCGGCTACTGCAAGGTCACGGTCCAGGAAGGGGCCGGCCCCCTGCTGCCCACCGAGGAACCGTACCTGGACAAGGCGGAAAAGGAGATCGGCGTACGGCTCTCCTGCCAGGTCAAGGTGCGCAACGACATCCGCATCGAGATCCCGGAGGAACTCCTGTCGGTCCGCCAGTATGAATGCCTCTGTTCCGGGATCCGCGAGTTGACCTATGACACGAGGCAGTTCCGCTTCGAACTCAGGGACCCGGACCGGATGTCCTTTATCCCTGGACAGTACGTTCAAATCCTTTCCCCCGAGTACGAGGACAGTCCGGAAGAGGTGTTCCGGGCCTACTCCATCTCTTCAGACCACCAGGAGGAGGGGTTCATCGAACTGATCACCCGCCGTGTGCCCAACGGTATCTGCACCACCTACATGTTCGACCACTTGAAGGAAGGGGACCCGGTACGGATAAACGGCCCGTACGGGCAGTTCCGCATGACGAAAACCGACGCCCCCATGATCTTCATCGCCGGCGGTTCGGGCATGGCCCCGATCAAGTGTATCCTCCATCAGATGGTGAATATCCAAAGCACACGGCAGGCAGCCTATTTCTTCGGCGTAAACACGCTCCGGGACCTGTACATGGTGGAAGAGATGAACGCCTTCCAGGAGAAGCTGCCCAACTTCCGTTTCCTCCCCGTGGTGGCCCAGCCCGAGGAAGGATCCGGCTGGACGGGGGAGACGGGCCTGGTGACCGAGGCGGTGAAGCGCCACTTTGAAAACTGCTCGAAACACGAAGCGTACCTGTGCGGAAGCCCCGGCATGATCGACGCCACGGTAAAGGTGCTCACCGATGGGGGCATGCCGCTGGAGAACATCTTCTACGACAAATTCAGCTGATTTCAAGACAGCAAGTGAAAAAGGAAACGCCCGTGAAAAGATCTCCGCAGATGAAGAAACTGGAAGAAACGCTGCGGACTTCCCGGATCGTGTCCGGCGGCTTCCTGGGAAAAGACCCGAGAATCCTGGTGGAGATCCTGGAAACGGATGCCGCGGAGTTGACAGGATTGGGGACCACCCGGGAAGCGGTGGCCGCGCGCATGCGTGAGATCACGGACCGCGCCCTGGAGGGGCTGGGAACTCCGGTGAAATTCGATGAAAAACGGGAGGTCACGGCCGACGACAACCGGGGACAGATCATCTGCCCCTGGCCCCATGCCGGCCGGTACTTCAAAACCATCACCACCGTCCGTCGAACGGACACGGGGGAGACCTTGCGCTGGTCGGAACTGAGCCGCCACTTCATCGAAGAACACGGCTTTTTTCAGGGCAAGGGCTCCGTTTTTCGGCTGGAACCCCGGACCCTGGTCCGGGTGATTTTCGATTGACTGCCCTGCCCTGGTATTTTCCGCTCGGCCGGGCCGTCAGCAACCATGGAAAGGTATTGGATTCAACGATCAGAAAAGGAGGCAGCAATGCAAAAGTATGTCTGCAGCGTGTGCGGGTACGAGTACGATCCTTCGGCCGGGGACCCGGACAACGGGGTGGAACCGGGCACCGCCTTTGAAAACCTCCCGGACGACTGGGTCTGTCCGGTGTGCGGGGCCGACAAGGACTCGTTCGAAGCCGCCTAGGAGTGGTTGAGGGAACAGGAACATATAAAAAAACCCGGGACAGGGGTTTTCCCGTCCCGGGTTTTTTTTACCTGCATGCAGACTTCAGCTTCAGAAACCCTCAATTGACGGGATCCGACGGGAGGATGGTAAAGAGCAACCCTGCAGGAGTACTCCGGCAGTCGATCACCATACGGTCGAGAGCATCCGCGAGCAGGGGCCCCACCAGCAGCACCCTTCGACCGTCCTCGCCCGTCACCACCTGATCCCCCTCCCCCTCTTCATCCAGGATCAAATCAAAGGGACCGAATCCGGAAGGGGTCATGCACAGCCGCATCACCTTCCTGGGGTCCCGGGTACGTGTTGTAATGGCCTCCATGAGTTTCTGCCCGGCCCTTCGAGTGATCGTCAACATGTTGCACCTCCTTGCCGCAACCCGGCGGAACATCCCGCGCACGGCTGAAATCATCTCCTTTTCTACGCATGATTGCTGCAATCGTAATGCCAGAACCGCGAACAATTCACCTGTCAGGCCGTAGACAAACAAGGATTCCGTGCTTTTCCGTCATTCCCGGACTTGATCCTTAAACCCCCGTGATCCGGAATCCAGTATTTTCAAACACTTCTGGATCCCGGACTCCGCCGGGATGCCAAAACTTGGAATTCTCAACAGCCTGTTAACCGTCCGGCCCCGTTGACAAAGAATTCCGGCGGGGCCTTAAAAAGGACCGGAAAGCGGTTCTTTTTCTTCTCCCGGATTCAAATCCGTACTCGATTTCCAATCGTCCGGGTACAGAATCGATGTTGCCTGCCGCCCGGCCCCATCCCGTTCGTATTCGAAAAAGACCTCTCGACGCATCTTCTTTTCAAGTGCCATCCTGCCCCCGGAACGCCTTCAAAATAGACCGTTTGACCCGTGGGGAAACGTTCCCCTATACTCCGGGAAACCGTCCCTGCCGGAACTCCATTCACGAGGGTTGCCATGGACCTGGCCAGACTCAGAAAGCTGCTGACAGTCATCGCACGGTACGGGTTCGGATCGTTCGTTTCCGGGGTTTCGCTGCCCGGGACCCCGAGGGTCCCGAAACCCGAGGAGGTGTCCCCCAAACCGGCGAGCGAGCGGTTCCGGCTCATGCTGGAAGAACTGGGCCCCATCTTCATCAAATTCGGACAGCTTCTTTCCACCCGCCCGGATATCCTTCCCCCGGACTTCATCAACGCCCTGAGCGGTCTCCAGGAAGAGGTGGCGCCCCAACCGTGGGAGCAGATCGAGGCAGAGCTGAAAGAGCATCTGCCGGGAGACCCGGAGGAGATCTTTCGCGAAATCAACCCGGAACCCCTGGCTTCCGCATCGGTGAGCCAGGTACACCGGGCGGTTCTTAAGAACGGCGACGAGGTAGTCGTCAAGGTTCGACGCCCGGAGATCGACCACATCATCCGGTCCGACCTGGAATTCCTGAGAGGGGTGGCCCGGCTGCTCGAGAACACCATCGTGGAGATGGGCCGGCATGACCCGGAAAGCTGGGTCAACGAATTCGCACAGGCCCTGCACCGGGAACTGGACCTGACCAACGAGGTCAATGCCATCCAGACCTTCCTCAGGAACGGCTCCGAGACCGGTCAGCTCGTGGTCCCCCGGGTGTACGCGGAGATCTGCTCCTCCCGCATCATTGTCATGGAGTATCTGCGGGGGACCTCCGTCATCAAGGTGCAGGATCCCGGGGAGCGAAGGCGAATCGCCCGGATCATCGTGGGAGAAGCCTACAAGCAGATCTTCGTTGACGGGTTCTTTCACGCGGACCCGCATCCCGGCAACATACGCTGCCTGGAAGACGGCCGCGTGGGCATGATCGACTTCGGCCTTGTGGGGAGGCTCTCCCCCCGGATGAGGGATCTGATCGTGCGGCTGACCATGGCCGTGGCCGTTCAGGACGCCCCCAGCGCGGCCAAGATCATCTATTCAGCGGGCATTGCCAAGGAACGGATCGATCTGGCCGCCCTCAGCCGGGACATCGAACGGATCTTCGGAACCACCCTGGGAAAGAGCCTCCAGGAGATCGACACGCAGCACGTGGCCTTCGAACTGATGGAGGTGATCTCGAAGCATGGCGTCATGCTCCCGCCGGGACTGGCACTTCTGGGCAAGGCCGGGGTCAACATCGAGGGGGTCATCCGTTCTCTGGATCCGGACATGGACCTTTCCAAGGAGGCCCTGCCTTACGCGAGCAAGCTGCTCCCCTTTCCCGAAGACCCCATGAGCCTGGTCTCCGAGGCACTGAAACAGTTCCTGAGGCTGAAAGGCACCCTGGAAGAACTCCCGGTCCAACTGGACCAGATCCTCATGGATGTGTCCGGCGGGAAACTGAATATCAACGTATCTTCCCGGCAGACGGAAGGGTTGGTGCCCGCCATCCGGGAGCTGGGGGGCCTGCTCGCCCTGGGCATGGTGGCGGCGGCGAGCATCATCGCCGCGGCCCTGTTGGTGATCCCCCATTTTGGGGACACGGTGCTGTACGGAATCCCGGTGCTCCCCGTACTCGCGGTGGGCATGACCGTGACGGCATGGTTTCTCATGATCCTAGTGATCGGCTGGGCCGTCCTGCGAGGCCGGGACCTCAGGATCCGCCTGAGCAGCTGGATCCCGCTGCTGCGCCGCAGAGTCGAGACCCGGGACCGAAGAAGGAAACAGCGCGAGGGGAAAGCCTGATCGTTCTTACATGTGATCAGGGATCAGGGATCAGGGAACGCCGGGGACCCGCTCACACTTGTAAACATTGTAAGGCCTGTCGTTCGGGGCCGCACGCTTGACCTCCATCTCCCAGACCTTTTCCCCGGAAGGGTTCACCTCGATGACCCGGCCCTTCAGCACGTTTATCATCATCGTGTTTCCGTTGGGCAGGCGGTTGGCATCCCCGCCCCACGTATCCGCCATGACGAGATCCGGGTCCGTCCATGTCCAGAGTTCCTGCGTGGTTTCGGCTTCCGGGTCCACGGTAAACTCCCGAACCCGGCTCACGAAGGGGGTTCTTCCCACGCCGTTGTCATAGATAAGGAATTGGTTGTAAGCGATCATGTCCGCCTCGTGGGGCTGCAGGAAAATCGGCTCCGCCGGCGGCTCAACCCTTCCGAACGTGCCGTGCTGTCCCAGAGACCACAGGATATCACCGCTGATATAATCGATCATGAAGAGGGTGTGCAGGTTGCGGGCGAGAAAAAGTACGACTTGGTAGGTTTCCCCGCCGTATACGTAGTTCTGATAGAACTTGGCCGTGTTTCCGTGGCTCCAGTCCCCGCCCACCGGATTTTCGTTGTGCGCCAGGGGGTCCAGGTGGTCTCTCAGACGCCATTGCCAGACGACTTCCTTGGTATTGTAATCGACCTCGAGAATATCATCCCCGTTCCAGGTATCCCCTCCCGCATCGAAATACTCCTTATTGAGGAAGAGCACGTTTCCCCATGGAAGCATGTGCAGCGAATGATGACCCCCTATAGAGTTGTCCTTCCAGAGTTCCGTTTCATCGAACGGGTCAAAGATCTGCCGTTTCCTCGCCGCGAAACGGAGAATGTTCCCGCTGTCCAGCACATCGAAACCCAGGTTGGCTCCGAAGAAATAAACCGTAGGGAACTGGTAATTCCACAGGATTTCCCCCTCCATGGTCACACCCAGTATGTGACCCGGAATGAGCTGGACATAGGTCATCCCCGGATAGGGTTCCCCGAGTTCATGGCGGTGGATGACCACCTCAATATCCGCGGGGGCCACACACCCGGATAAAGCGGCTACCGCCATGAAGAAACACAGCACCAGGGGGTTCAGATAGCGTGTTTTGCGTGGCTTGCTCGGATGGGAGGTCATCTGGCCGGGCTCCTTTTCTTCCTCTGGGCCACTGAAGGATATAAGTCTAGTTTGTTTTCAATAAATGCGTTTTTATTTTTATGTAGTAGCCAAAGTACCCTCTTACGGGTCTTCTGTCAAGCCGTATCCCCCATGGCGGAGGGAAACATGAAACATGAACCCGTGGATTATAATAGGATTCGTTCTTTTTTCGTATTCAATGTTTGCCAACAGATTGAAAGGCACCCTTGCTTTCCACACATGCATAAACACTCCCGCCCAAAATAAGTTTCTGAGCATATCGGGTCTCGAATGGGTTAGATGCATGTCAGTGGGAAAAAGCTTTCTTTTTGGGCTCATCCCGGAAATGCGTGCCTCGGTTTCCCTGCCTGTATGTGTATCAACGAAAGGAATTACGGTTTATATGCACACCATTCTTGCCAAAAACAGGTTTTTTTCAGGGGACGGCATTGATATACCAACCT
>CAYTRL010000146.1:0-2910 GCA_964439795.1 uncultured Thermodesulfobacteriota bacterium | reverse complement strand
GAAGAACAGGGACGAACTCCAGCCTTCCTGGGGCCCCCCTCTCCCTGCAGGTGCGTCAAACTTGAAGGAGACACTCTTGTTCTTCCTTCTGGGGGTCCCAGTAGAAAAAAAGCGCACTTTTATAAAAAAATCATACATGGTATGATAAATTTTTCAAGTTGTTGTCGCATTGGGATAGAAAACTTTTCTATATTTTTGGCAGATATTTATCCAATATTCACCTTTTTTCAGGGAAGAATGGGCCCCATGGAAAGGCGAAGGCACATACAACGCGGGGTTACGCGAAGAACTTTTCTCAAGGGGACCGGGGCCACTTTCGGGGCCATGGGTCTTTCAGCGCTAACCGGCGGGCTCAAGGGATGCTCCCCCCTGAACCTGCTCTACGGGGCGGAGATGGTGGGCAAAGTGACATCCAGCGCTTCTACGATCCGGATGGTGGGGGGGGATCTCTGCACACCCTCCACCCGGTTCCGCCTGCTGTACGACACGGTTTCCAGGCAACAACCCGATGATTACTCCCTTTCGAAGCCCGCCGTCAGCGGATTCGAAGCCCACTCCGCCATCAATTTCGACCTGGATTCCCTGTCGCCGGGGACCCGGTATTACTACCGTGTTGGAATCGATGAAGGAGACGGGTGGAACTTTCGGGACGAATGTAACTTTGTCACCCAGCGCCCCCCCGGCTCAAGCTTCCGGTTCTGCATCGGGACGGACTTGCACGTGTATCCGTTTCCTTTTTTTGATTCGGGCAGGCGGCAGCTGTACGCCAACATCGCAAATGACGGTCCGGATCTGCTGATCACACTGGGAGACGAGATCTATCTCGCAAACCAGCGGGAACAGGAATACTCCTGGTCCGACACGGAAGTTATCTGGAACACGACGAAAGAATGCAGGAACTTCCTGGACCTGGCCTGCAGTTCCATGTCCTACCTGCCCGTGAACGGGAACCATGAAGGGCTGTTCGGCTGGTTCCAGGATACGCCCGGGTACCAGGAAATCCTCGACGCAAAACATGCCTACTATCCTGTTCCCGACAGCGGGACCCACCACGAAGGGGGAGATCCCCTGGGGCGGTACGGGGCTTTTACCTGGGGGGACGCCCTGTTCATCTGGCTCGATGTGGTGGGGTTTTGCCCGGAAGACCCCTGGGCGGCCCCGAAGGACAACGGGAAGTATATCCTGGGAACCGCCCAGGAAACCTTCCTGGAGAACACGCTTGCCGCCAACGCCTCGGTCCCCTGGAAATTCATCTTTTCCCACCACCTGTTCGGCGGTGTGGACGCGTGCAGCAAGGGGTACGGCCGGGGCAACGCCGGCGGAGCCTTTCAGTACGACCAGGCGTTCATTCAGGCGTTGATGGAAACGTATGGTGTCCAGGCCTTCTTTTACGGGCACGACCATGTCTATTCCGTCAGCGAGGCGAACAACACGGCGTACGTCTGTGCGGGAAACTCGTCGAGCGGGTGTCCCTGGGTGGAAAAACTGGACGCGTGCTACGCCCCCAACCTGGTGTTTGCAGTAAATGAGAACCGGAAGGCGATCCCCGGACATGTTCGCGTGGACGTGGGCCCGGCCTCCGCCACGATCTCCTACGTACAAAAAACATGGGGAACGGACAACGGAACGGTCTATCATTCACACGTGATCCACCTTTGATCCGTGGCGCGGCGAAGAGCGTCTCGGCCACCTCTGTTACCGGCAATCACGCTTCAAGACGGACCGGATGGTTTCCCCTCCTGTTGAAGGGTCCGCTGCAGGAGCACCGAGTAGATCGGCTTTCCGCCGAAAGCCTCCGCCACCACGGTGGCCGCCATGCAGGTCAGGATCAGGGGCAGGATGAGGATGTAGTTCCCGGTCATCTCCACGGCCAGGGCGATGCCCGTAAGCGGCGCCCGGACCGTGGCCGCGAACAGCGCCCCCATACCCGCTACGGCAAAGACAGACGGATGGATGACCAGGTGGGGAAGCCAGGTGTGGGCAAAATGGCCGAACCACATTCCGAACAGGGTGCCCAGGGCCATCATGGGCGCGAAGATCCCCCCGGGGACCCCGGATGCATAGCTGAACACCGTGGTGCCGAAACGAGCCACGAAGATCAGGATCAGGGCGGCCACGGGCAACGATTGATGCAGGGCCCTGGGGATGACCTCGTAACCGCCGCCCGTGGCATCCGGACAGGTCCAGATCAGAAGGCCGATGCCGGTTCCCACGAAAAGCCCCATCAGCCGGTGCGGCCATCCGCGGGCCCGGGAAAAAAGGTTCAGCGTTCCAACCAGCGCAAGGTTGAACAGGAGTCCCAACCCCCCGAAGATCATTCCGAATACCAGGAAAATCCACATGGCGGTGAGGTGGGGCGGCTGGAGATGGGTCATGTCGATCACCGGCCCCTGGCCGGTGAGGAACCGGACCACGATGTCGGCCACGGCCGACGCGATGAAGACGCACTGCACGGACACGACATTGTACCGGAACTGGGAACGCATCTCCTCTATGATGAACAACACACCGGCCAGGGGTGCGTTGAAGGCCGCCGAGAGCCCGGCGCCGGCCCCGCAGGCCATGAGGATGTTCGCTTTTTCTCCGGAGATCCGGAACAGGTCCCCGATCATCCTGCCTACGCTTCCTCCCATCTGGATCGTAGGCCCCTCCCGGCCCAGCACCAGTCCCGCGCTCAGGGACATGAGCCCGGCAAAGAACTTCACCGGCAGGACCCGCCGCCACCGGGCGGGCCGCACGCCCTCCAGGGCTCCCTCGATCTCCTGCACGCCGCTTCCGGAAGTCTCCGGCGCGAACCTTCTCACCAGGAACAGGGCCCCGGAAACCAGCACGACGCAGAAGACCACGGGCACGATCCATCCCCACCCCTGGAAACTCTGACCCCACGTCAGAAGAACATGCCGGACATCA
>CAYTRL010000145.1:0-12766 GCA_964439795.1 uncultured Thermodesulfobacteriota bacterium | reverse complement strand
CCGGGGGGTCGCGTCACTTCGTTCGCGATCTTCGACTTCGCTCGCAATCTCCAATTCTGTGTCTCAATGCATGAGGGGCTGGCGGTGCGGAGCCGAATGCTGAACGCCGATAGCTGACAGCCAATATCGACTTCGCTCCGCTCGCAATCTCCGCCGTTGGTCCCACTACACAGACCTCTCATAATACGGCCTGTGCAGGGACAAAGAGTGACACTCCGACTACTGGGTGTTCAGGGTATTGACCGCTTGAAACAGGTCCCCGATGTCGTAGAAGTCCACGGTCACGAAGTTGGGCTGCCTGCCGCTGTCGTCCCAGCACTCCAGGGCCCGGTCCTCCAGGAACGGGTTGTGGTTTACCTCGTTGGCCAGGATGGACTTGGGGGTGGCGCCCCGCGTGAGGAAGTGGTTCAAAATGAACAGGTCGTTGGACGTGCTTCCCCGGTTGGGGTTGCAGTTCAGGTCATCGGCGTATTCCGCGGACCAGTGGGTTTCCCAGGCAAAGGACCACATGGGGTGATACCAGGTGCCTATGGCCCCGCCGCTGTCGGAAAGCACCACCAGCCGGGTGTCGGCGGCGATCAACTCGGTCAGCATAGGCCAGGGGTCTCCCGGGATCTGCACGTGCGCCTGGTCCAGAAGACCGGCCGCAACGAAGACCGCCTCCGTCGCGCTTCGGGTCACGTAGCTTTCAAAAAGGATGGTCACCACCTCTTCCGGGTTGTCGTCCAGGAACTGCCCGATCTCCAGGAGCCCGTCCAGCAGCGGCTTGTGCCCCCCCAGGTAACCGTACCATTCGTCACAACCGTGGCAGAGGATCACCTCCCCTTCCCAATCCCAGATGTCCAGCATCAGCGCTCGAACACCGTCGTTCAGCTGCCGGGTGATGCTGTACCGCTGGTTGGGCAGGATCCACCCCTCCTCGGTATTGGACATGGCGTTGTGGGTGGTGGGAAACGAGACCTCGTTGTACGGGCGGTCCAGGAACCCATCGATCTCCGCCTGGAAATCCACGCCGGTGAGGTTGGCACCCGAAAAGGTGATGTTCCGGCTGCCGGGGTCAAAGGTGATCCCCGCCAGGTCGGGCGTGACGGTGTACTCTCCGTTGGCCAGGCCGTTGGCGTCCAGGGAGAACGTCCCGAGATCGTTGGTGACGGCCGTCACCGTGGCGGCCCCGCTCAGGGTCACGGTCACCCCGGGCAGTCCCGCGCCGTTCAGGAGGATCGTGCCGGTGATGGTCTTGCAGCCGCAAAGGCAGAGAGCGGCGGATACAATCAGGGTGATGGCGGTGTTCCGGAACATGGTTCGTCTCCTTGGGGGAATGGTTCGGCGGCGGGGGGCCTGGATGTTCCTTTAACGATCATCCCAGTATAACAAATTCTTGACAGGAATGTAATATTTTAAAGGATGTGCGATAGCTGTAGAAAGAAGAAGGGCAGTCCGGGTGTTCTGGTTCCACGTGCGGGGTTCCGGGTCCTTTTTCTTTTTCGCTGTCCGGGTTATGATTGAGATAACCAGGATTCGAAACGGAACCGTGGATCGGGAACGGCTTTTCTGCGGGAAATCAGGAGGCGAGCATGGGATCGTTTAGAAAAAATTTACCCGGGTGGCTTTGCCTGGGCCTTGTCTGGTTTCTGCTTTCAGGAACAGGCTGTTCGGACAAGGACGGGACCCCGGTTCCGGAAGGCGGCGGCATTGAGGCGGCCGCGTGCGATGACACGGCCACCCCGGTGGTCTATGCCCACGGATTCATGGAGGTGGGCGACGCGTTCGCAAACCAGTCCATGCGTTTCGCCGCCAACGGCATCTGTCTGGACCGGGTCTTTGCCTTTGACTGGAACACCATCGGGGATTTTGATGCAGAGCTGGCGCGGTTCGAGGGGTACGTGGACGGTGTGCTGGAGGAGACCGGGGCCGATCGGATCAACCTGGTCGGCCACTCTCGGGGAACATCGCTGTCCCGGGCTTTTTTAAACAAGCCTGAAAACGCGTCCCGGGTGGAGCATTACGTGGGCATCGCGGGGTTCAGCGCCGACAGCCTTCCGGGCGGGGTCCCCTCCATGACCCTCTCTTCAGAGGACGATAAAATTGTCGGGACCAGCTTCATCGAGGGGGGCGAGAACGTTCTGCTCCCCGGGCAGGACCATCTGATGGTGAGCACCTCCCCGGAGGCGTTCCGGAACATGTACCGGTTCTTCAACGAGGGCCGGGAGCCGCGCACCCTGGAGATGGAGCCCACCGCCGAGGTCAGGCTCGCCGGGAGACTCTTGAGCTTTGCGGAGAACCAGCCCGCGCCGGGTATGGAGCTGAACATCTATCCCCTGGACGCCGCCACCGGCCAACGCCTGGCGCCGGAGCCCGCGGCAGCCTTCCTCGCCGACGCGCAGGGCGCGTGGGGACCCTTCCTCGCGGAGCCGGGCCGGTACTACGAGTACGAGGTGATCGACCCCGGCGGCAGCTGGAAACCGATCCACTACTACCGGGAACCGCTGCCGCGCTCCTGCAACCTGTTCCACTTCCGCGTGTTTCCGCCGGCCGGCAGCCTGCTGGGCGTGGTGTTCAAGTTGCTGCTCATGTTCAACCCCGACGGGATGCTGCTGGCCACCTTGAACATGAACCAGGCCGTGGTGCACGGCAGGGACACGCTCTTCGTGGACGGGTACGAGGTTTCAAATCAGGAGGTGGCCGACGCGGACAAGACGGCCATCGCCATCTTCTACACCGATTTCCCGTTCGTGGACCCCGGGCATGTACCGCCGTACGTGGATTTATTGATGGACATCTTCATCCGGACGTTCGACCTGCCGGTGGAGACCGACCCGCCCCGGGCCGTGCCGCTCTCGTTCAACGGCCGTGACCTGATGGTTCGCAACTGGCGGTCCGGCACCGACGGGGTGGTGATCGGCGTGTTCGAGTAGCCTGCTCTATCAGGAGGCTGCTTCAACCGCGTATCATCACCAGGAGCATTTTGAACCTCTCGGCGGCATGCAGCGAGTGGGGCACCCCGGCGGGCATGAGCACGGTCTGCCCCGCCTCGGTCGCCACCAGGTTGCCCCCGATGGTGATTTCCGCTTTTCCATCCAGGACCTGAACCAATGCATCGAACGGGGCCGTGTGTTCGCTCAGGCCCTGGCCCGCGTCGAAGCTGAACAGGGTCACCGTTCCCACCGGGCGCTTGATCACGGTACGGCTCACCACCGCCCCCGGGGCGTAGGCAACCAGTTCATCGAGGCGGTGCGGTTCGGCCGGGGGGAGGGCTCCGCTGGCGGGATCCTGGGTCGTCTCTTTATTCTCTCCCATTAAATCATTCTCCTTTCGTGATGTCCCTGGTTGATTCCCGGCCGCCCGAACCCCGGGGCTCTAGGACTCAAGGTTCGGGCGGCCTTCCATATGTTCCGTTCATTTCCCTCTGGACGGAGCGGCCTGGGGTTTCTGAAAAAAGGAGATCCATACCGCGCGTACGAGGAACGCCAGCAGCAGGATCGCCCCGGTGGCAAAGATCACGTCGGGCACCAGGCGCATCCAGCTGAAAAAGCGGATGATCTCTCCGGAAGCGATTTCCGGGCTGCGGGCGTACCAGAGGCCGGAATCCACCGCATGGTAGAGCTGGTAGAAGCCGGAGGGGATCAGGCTGAACACGGCCATGGCCGCCAATCCACCGTTGAGACCCCAGAAACTCCACTTGAGCAGCCGGTCCGACCAGGAATACCGGGTTACGATGTGACGCACGGAGAAGAGCAGCAGCGATATGGCCAGCAGGCCGTACACGCCGAACAGGGCCGTGTGCCCGTGGAGCGGTGTGGTGTTGATCCCCTGCGAGAAGTACAGGACGATGGGCGGGTTGATCATAAACCCGAACACCCCGGCCCCCACCAGGTTCCAGAAGGCCACGGAGATGAAGAAGTAGACCGGCCACTTGTAGGCGTACTCTTTCCCTCCCGCCTTGATCACCCGCAGATTGTGCACCACCTCGAACCCCAGCAGGGTGAGCGGGACCACCTCCAGGGCGGAAAAGACCGCGCCCAGCGCGATGATCGGCGTGGGGGCCCCGGTCCAGTAAAGGTGGTGGAACGTTCCGATCACGCCGCCTCCCAGGTACAGGAACACGATGAAGTAGGTGGTCTTCAGGGCGAACTTCTTGCTCACCGCGCCGATGTGGGAAAGCAGGAACGCCATCACCACGGTGGCGAACACCTCGAAGAAGCCTTCCACCCAGAGGTGGACCACCCACCATCTCCAGTACTCCGCGTTGGACACGTGGCTCCCCTTCCCGTACATCAGTCCGGCCATGTAGAAGAGGGGAATGCTCACCGCGCTGTAGAGGAGCATGTGCGTGAGTCCGCCGCTGTCCCCTTCTTTCCGGAGTGCGGGCAGGATGGACCGCAGGACCAGCACCAGCCAGATGAGCATCCCGGCGATGAGGAGCAGCTGCCACACTCGGCCCAGCTCGATGAACTCGTATCCCTGATGCCCCAGGTAGAACCCGTCTCCGCCGAACACGCCGGCCACTGAAAGCCACGTGCCGCTCAAGGAACCCAGCACCACCACCACCACGGCGCCGAAAAGGACCCCCACGAGAAGCCCCTGCTTCTTGGGTTCCCGGCCCACGAACGGACCGATGAAAAGGCCCGCGGCCAGAAAGCACGTGGCGATGAAAAAGACGGCCAGCTGAAGGTGCCAGGTGCGGGCCGCGGCGTACGGCAGGATCTTCGCCAGGGGGATTCCGAAGAAGTAGGTGCCCTCCACGGTGTAGTGTGCCGTGACGGCCCCCAGCCCGATCTGCACTACGAAGAGGGCGATCGCCACCAGAAAATAGGGCAGGGTCATCTTCTGGCTGGCCGTGGGGGCCGGTTCCGGGAATTCCGTCAGCAGCTTTGACTCGTAATCATCTTCCCGGAGGTAGCGGAGGTAGAAGAACAGGGCCATCGCCGTTGCCAGGATGAGAAGGATTACGCTCAAGATGGACCAGATAAGGGCATCCGGAATGGGCCTGTTGCCCACCAGCGGGTCATAGGGCCAGTTGCTCGTGTACGTGTAGGACTCGTCCGGACGCTGGGTTCCCGCCGCCCAGGCCAGCCACGCGAAGAAGCTCGTCACCTGCCGCCCCTGCTCCGCGCTCTTCACGATGCCGGGCTGGAGGCCCATCCGCTCGTTGCCGTTTTGAAACAGCTCGGTGTAATACCCTGTCAGGGACTGAAAGGCCTCGGCCTGGTGGGGCGTGAAGGTCAGCGTGCCGGTCTGGGGATCATACCGGTTGGTCCGGATCTCCTCCTGGACAAGCGCGCTCAACCGGGCCCTCTGGGGCGCTTCCAGGCTCTCGTAGTCTCCCTGGGAAAATTGCCCGGCCTCCCCGGGATCGAGACCGTTCTGCCTGGCGGCCAGAAACAGACCCATGCGGTGGAGAAAATCCGCGGACCAGTCCGGGGCCAGGTAGGAGCCGTGTCCCCAGATCGTGCCGATGTGCTGCCCACCCCGGCTGAAGTAATAGTTCTGGCCCGCGAGCACCTCATCGGCCGTGAAGACCGTCTCACCGGAAGGGGTCCGTACCGTCTCCGGGATGGGCGGCTTCTCCTTGTTGATCATCTGACCGCCCAGGATCAGAACGCCGAAGGTGAGGACGAGGAGAAACAGCAGTACCGCTCTTACCTTGGGACTCTCCATGGGTTACCCTCCTTTCATGCAAGAGACTACATCATCCGTTTGTCCACTACTTTCGAAATAATATCTCCCCCAGAACAGGAAAGAACCCCAAACGCCGGAAGAGACAATGATTCAGAGCACCTTATCGATGGTGGTTTCGTCCAGCATGGCTTCGATCTGCCGGGCGATGTTTTTCCACCGCGGATGCAGGGCACAGGACCCGTCACACTTATTCACAGAGAGGAAGCATTGTGTGTAGTCCTCCATCTTCATGAAGGGGGCGACCACCTGGCGCATGCGGATGTCCCCGGGAGGCCCGGCCAGGACGAACCCCCCTCCTGTTCCTCGGATGGAGCGGATCAGGCCTTCCTGCACCAGACGGTTCAAGATTTTCGAAAGGAAGTTCCTGGGGATTTCCATGTCCCTGGAAATCGTCTGGGAAAGGATGGGGTCTTCTTTCCCGTGGGCGGCAAGATACGCCATGGCTTTGAGAGCGTACGTGGCTGTTTGAGAAAGCATGGGAAACGGTTTCCTCTTGATCGATCGCCTGCTGATTCTCCCTACTGCTCATGTCCGGGGAACTTTCATTTTCTTATTGGATGCGCCATCAGGAGTATTTGATTTCTTCATCTCTTTATGAAGAACTGTGTTGAATCCATTTTCAGGGTGTCAGAAGAGACTGTTACCCAAATCTTTGATATCTTTCAATACTTATCTTTTTCCCGGGGGCCGAAACCCCATCCGGCAGGAGTACGGGGGTAGGTCCGGTTTAGATCCAGAATTCAGGATATTTTCTGGTTCTGGAGAGGTTGTTCACCAGGACCGCTACGATCAGCATGATCACCGCGCCCAGTCCCGCTGGAACCAGGGGATACAGAAATCCAAGTTCATGGATTTTCTCACTCCCGATCACGGCGATCAGGGCGGTGGCTCCCCCGGGGGGGTGAAGGGTCTTGGTGGCATGCATCAGGGCGATGGCGGTTGCCACGGCCACGGCGGCGGCCACCCACAGGTGTGCGTGGAGCAGCTGGTAGGACGCCACCCCCACAAAGCCCGACAGGACATGACCGCCCACGAGGTTTCGAGGTTGGGCCAGCGGGCTCTTGATGGCCCCGTAGATGAGAACAGCGGAGGCCCCAAAGGAACCGATGATTATGGGCATGTCCGCCCGGTCCAGGAGGTTGTAGTTCAGATACGCCACCGCGGAAATTCCCAGGAACGCACCGATCCAGGACCAGAGGATTTCGGAAAAACCCACCCGTGGAGGACTTTTTGTACTGCCGCGCATCTTTTTCAGATAATCGTTCATGAGAAAGCCCGTCACGCTTTCCTGGATTTCTAAAGGGGAGCGATGCTCGTCTCTGCATTTTCGAAGGAAACCCGCACGATATCCGCCCGGGAGACGATCCCCGCCAGGATTCCCCGGCGGTCCACCACCGGGACCCGGTTGATGTTGTTTTCCGTGAGGATCGTCGTGATCTCCCGGAGGGTGGTTTCCTCGTGCACGGTGACCGCTGGGGAGGTCATGATGTCCCCGGCCTTTTGCGCCCGCAGGGTCACGGCGAGGCAGTCCCGGTTTTCCAAACATTCCGAGATGACGCCCATCAGGCTCCTTGCCTGTTGATCCCCCATGTTGGAGCAGAAGTCCTTTTCCGAGATGATGCCCACAATGCGCCTGCTCTCGTCCAGTACAGGGACCCCGGAGATCTCGTTCCGGGCCATGATTTCCGCCACTTCTTCCAGCGGAGTATCCTGTTTCACGGCGTGCACGGTTCTCGTCATGAGGGCGGAGGCCTTCACGGAGCAGGCGATCCTTGCCAGGGCATGACGATAGGCGTGGGCATAGATCTCCTTCAGGTCCCCGGGTGTCACGTCCAGGTACCCGGGGATCTCCTTCATGGCCTCGTAGATATCGTCATCGGAGATCTCCAAATGATACGAGGGCTTATTTTCCCGTTCCCGGCTCATACTTGTTCGTCCCCCGTCCTGCAGTCGTTGAGCAGGCCTCCTGTTTCCCGGCCTGCCTTCGCATCAATCCTGATGTTCCCTCTCCTGTCGCTTGTTTCCCCCACTACTCGGATCTGCACGCCTCGTCTGCGTTGGCCCCCTGGGCTGGGAACCTTCTTGTGATCCGGTAGCGCTCCCGCAGGGCCCTCGACTGGAAAACAAAGACCGAACCAACCGTCAGGAGGCTCACCGATCCCAGGATGAGAACCATCCGCAGCCAGGGTAGCCCCAGTTCCTGCCGGAACATGGCCAGGACCACAGCGGTCCGGATCCATTCCAACCCCCCGGCAAAAAGCACGATCTGTACGGCCCGGACGGCCCACGGCCTGCGAAAAAGCAACACACAGGGGCTGAACAGAACCAGCAGGACCAGAACCATCTGTCCCGCACGGTAGAAATGGGCACTTAGCAGAAGGATGCTGACAAAGACAGGCAAAAGTCGGACAACGTTCATGGGCGGCCTCACTATGTTGACGGGATCGATTCAGGCCCTGGAACAGAAGCCAGGAATAAAAACAGCCGGAAGGGAAAGGATAGGCGTTCCTTGGCGAAGATGCTTTGATATGGATCAATTCGGTGAGAATCCGCTGTGCGTCTCCGGGGGACCGGAACTCGAGAAACCCCGGAATCCCAGCATTTCCTTTTCCCGACGCCCGTCGCAGGCATCGATACAACGGGCGCAGTTGGTGCAGAGGAGATCGCCCCCCTCCCGGAAGGGGGCCAGGAACATGGGACATTCTTCAGAGCAGGGGTTGTTCCTGCAGCAGGCAGCGGTGGGGTTCCTGGTGCGGGAACGGATGTGGAGCGTGTATGGTGTGCGAAGGAGAGACAGGCAGGCCCCGGTGGGGCAGAAGAGCCGGCACCAGAAACGCGGGAACAGAAGCAGTTCCATGGCCAGCAGCAGCACGATGAACCCGAACTCCACGGAAACGGCCCGCTCCCGGACCAGGAGCATCGCCTCCGTGCTGAGGATCCCGGGGGCGTTCACATAATTCAGCACGGGGATGCCCACCGCCCCGGCCAGGAAGCAGCCTGCCAGCAAGAATCCGAACCGGACCGCGTTGGCCCTGAATGAGCTGGAAACCACCCGTGTTTCCGGTTGGGGTCTGCCCAGCACCCTTGTCCGGATAGCGGCACGCAGCCGTACGACCCCGTCCGAAAGAAGGTGGTAGGGGCACATCCAGCCGCACCAGACCCGGCCCAGGAGCAGGGCGAGCAGGAGCGGGAACCACAGGGAGGCCAGGAGAAGGGAGGGAAACTCGCCGGAGGCAAAGACCGTCTGGAGCAGGGCGGAGGGGTCGGCCATGGCCAGCCCGCCCACGTTCAGCGAGTAGAAGGTGCCGGTGATCGCATAGATTTCAAACAGGTTCAGCACCGGGATGGCGAACATGGCGGCAAAGACCACGAGCTGTATGGTTCTTCGGTAGGGTTTGTACATCACTCCCAGCCTTCGATCTCGGTTTCCACTTCATAGGGGAATTCAAAATCGGGTTCCCGCCCGGAACCGTCGATGCGCTGTTTCTGTTCCAGAACCTCCAGGCCCTTCATGCCTCCCGCGGGGGCGGTTCCTTCCGGTGCCGCGGCTTGTTCGTGTCGCGCCCGAGCCTTGTGGAAATAGAAGCCGGCCTCATCCTTCTTTCCCATCCCCGCGGGCAGGATGTTGATGGCGCGCTTTGGCCGGGTCGGGCACCGCTCCACGCAGATGCCGCATCCCACGCACCCCTCCAGAACCACGGGCAGCAGCTCGTTCTTCAACAGAATGGCCCGGTCAGGGAACGGACACACATTGTAGCAGGTGTTGCACATGGCGCCGATTTTCCGGCCGCTGTCGTCCGGAAGCACGTCCTTATCGAAGAACAGGTGGTTGTAACAGATGGAGGGATCGATGACCGCCCGGCCCATGTGCGTTTTATCCGGGGCGGTCAGCGAGGCGTCCAGCGCGCCGGTGGGGCACAGGCGCGTGCAGGCCATGCAGAGGTAGCAGGCTTTTTGTTCGGGAAAGATGTACGGCGTTCCCAGGGCAGGCCCCAGGCCCGCCCGCCGGATGGAACCGTACGGGCACACCTCCAGGCAGCGGTTGCACCGAAGGCACAGGGCCATGAAACGTTCCTCAGCCACGGCCCCGGGAGGACGCAGTCGGTTTTTCTGATAAGAATCGATCAGGGGGTTGTTCCCTTGAACAGAGATCCTGCGTAGAAAATCCCACATACCGAGGCCAGGGGCTGAAGCTCTATAGGGTTCCGCTCGTGGAAAAAAAGTCCCGTTTCGGGGGCCATTTCTTCCATCATATCAGGGTGCCGGGCGGGAAAAAAGAGCCATCCGGCGTAGATTTTTTCTCTTTGCCTCCGTTCTCCCCGATTTCTTGATCTATGTCAAAGAAAAAGGCGTTCATCTCGTCCATGATCAGTATGTAAATAAATGCTATTGTTTTAGTAGGGTATATGCGTCGGTTCTGTACCACCCTCTCTTATGCCTGTCTGGGCCATCTCCCATTCATCCGGATCCGGAAATACGGACGTCTTTCACGATGAAACATTTGAAACAGCACAAGAGGCCACCGCCCGCCCCCCCCCGGCTGTCCGTGGAAATACCCGATGAGGACTATTGGAAAAGGCTTGTCAACTGCCAGTCCGCATGCCCGGTGCACACCGACGCCAGGGGATACGTGCAGGCGGTTGCGGAAGGCGATTACGAACGTGCTTACCTGATTGCCCGTGGCCCGAACCCCCTTGCTTCCATCTGCGGACGGATCTGTGGGGCTCCCTGCGAGGCCGCCTGCCGGCGGGGGGCCGTGGACGCACCGGTGGCAATACGTGCGTTGAAGCGGTTTGTTGTAGAACATTTTACATCAGGGGATCGGGGCATGGTGCCTGAGGCCTTCCTGTCCCTTTTTAAAAAGGCCGCCACAACCAATGCCGGACTGGAAGAACTCGCCCACCTGTTGAAAGTGCGTGCATCGGAAACACCGACGGCGCCACACCGAAACAAGGTGGCCATTATCGGGTCCGGCCCGGCCGGACTGGCCTGCGGACACGACCTGGCACTGCTGGGATGTAAGCCCGTCATCTTTGAGATGGAGCCCGTACCCGCGGGCATGCTTTACCTGGGTGTTCCGGAATACCGACTATCCAGGGAGCTGATACGGGCGGAGGTGGCGGTCATCGAGGCCATGGGCGTGGAGATACGCTGCGGCGTTCAAGTGGGAAAGGACGTCCTTTTCAACGATCTGCGACGGGACTTCGATGCCGTGGTGATCGCCACCGGGGCCAAACGGTCCCGCTGGCTCAATCTTCCCGGGTCGGATGCCAGGGGAATCCTGGGCGGTGTGGATTTCCTCAGGGCGGTCTCCCTGGGAGAGCCTATGGAGATGGGCAACCGCGTGGTCGTGATCGGGGGCGGAAATGTGGCCTTTGACGTGGGAAGGACCGTGCTCCGGCAGGAACAGGTGGATGTGAGCCGGCAGGCATTGAGAAGGGGAGCACGCGATGTCCGTCTCTGCTGCCTGGAGTCTCTCGAGGAGATGCCGGCCGACGATGTGGAGATCATCGAGGCCGACGAGGAAGGCGTGATCCGTCACAACAGTCTGGGGCCGCTGGAGTTTCTCAAGGATGCACAGGGCAACGTGAAGGGAGTGGTTTTTCAGAAGGTGCTCTCCGTGTACGACGCCCAGAAACGGTTTGCGCCGGTGTTCGATCCCTCGGAGAAGACCACGCTGGAGGCGGATACCGTGCTTCTCACCGTGGGACAGATGCCTGACCTTTCTTTTCTGGAACCCTCCGAGGATGGCTTTCAGCTGGACAACCGTGGATGGCTGAAATCGGATCCGGAGGATCTGACGGCCGGGGTGGAGGGGTTTTTTGTGGCCGGAGACCTTGCGCACGGCACGAAACTTCTCATTCACGCCGTGGCCTCCGGGAAGCAGGCCGCCAGGAGCGTTTCCCGTTATCTGACCGGCAGGGAGATGGTTCTCGAGACCCGTCAATCCCATTCTCCCCAGCCTGCTTACAAGCGTGAGATCGGCTACGAGGCCGTGGAAAGAGAGGAGATTCCGGCCGAGGACGTGCGGAGAAGAATGGCCGATCCAATGCGTTGCGTGGAACGGACTTTCAGCAATTCCCAGGCGGGCAGGGAAGGGGGCCGTTGTTTTCGTTGCAACATCAATACGATCTTCAACGGAGAGCGGTGCATCCTGTGCGGCGGGTGCGCGGATGTATGTCCCCGGCGATGCATCAAACTGGCTCCCATGAAAGAGCTGGACCTGACCGAGGAACAGCAGGTTGCCACGGCCCGGTATTTGGGAGACGGATGGGAGGCGCACTCGGTCATCATCAAGGATGAGGAGCCCTGCATCCGTTGCGGGCTCTGCGCGGCACGGTGCCCGACGGACGCGATCACCATGGAAAGAATGGATTTTCTGGAGGCACTGTCATGACCGGTAGACTGGAGAAGCCTGTAAAACGAAGGGATTTCCTGGGGATCGCGGCCCTGGGGGCCTTTGCCGTGGCCGTTGGAGCCGCCGTGGCCGGCATGCTGCGGCTGCCCCGTCCCAGCCTTTTGCCGGAACCTTCCAAACAGTACAAGATCGGGGCCCCCTCCGCCTTCCCCATGGGGGAGTCACGCGTCCCCGAAGGGAAGGGCGTCTTCATCTTCCATTCGGAAGACGGCTTTTACGCCATCTCCTCCATCTGTACCCATCTGGGGTGCATCGTGAAGAAGACCGAAGACGGGTTCTCCTGCCCCTGTCACGGTTCCAAGTTCGGCCGTGACGGCAGGACGGTGAGCGGTCCCGCTCCCCGTCCTCTGGAATGGTTTGCCGTGTCCATGGCCCCGGACGGTCAGCTCGTCGTGGATGAAGATCGCCGGGTGAAG
Organism: uncultured Thermodesulfobacteriota bacterium; assembly: GCA_964439795.1. GTDB lineage: Bacteria > Desulfobacterota > DSWW01 > DSWW01 > DSWW01 > CAYTRL01. The sequence continues at coordinate 253 of CAYTRL010000145.1, read as the reverse complement.
CCCGGCTCTTATTTTCAGGCATAAGAAAGGGGACCCATGAGCAACGGCCTGGAGATGTTATGGAACAATGTCAGGAGCATCCCGCGCACGGCGTGGAACAGTCTTTTCCGGCACGGCCTGCCGTTCACCGACCGGACCCGGTCCGAAACCGTGTTTCACAACCTTTTTCTTCACATTCATCCGGTGCGGGTTCACCGGTGGTCGTCGAGGCCTTCCTTTACCATGGGGCTGGGACTGGTTGCCCTTTCCTGTT
>CAYTRL010000144.1:6083-12854 GCA_964439795.1 uncultured Thermodesulfobacteriota bacterium | reverse complement strand
TATTCATCCACCTGAAAGGGGATCGGTTGCGGTCCGCCCTCATTCCAGGCCACCAGCCGAAGCCCCTGCACAGGGCGTCCCGTGAGCTTTAACAGGATCCCTCCACGGATCACCACCGGGTCCGGGAAACGGTCCAGGCTGCAGTGGTCCGCTGCCGCCTCCCCTTCGGACCCGTTCGTCCCGTCGGGGCGCGCTTCCCGCCCCGACGGACCCTCCAGACCGGTTCCTTCTGCTGCGGCCCAGAGGCTTCCCCCGCACAGCAGGACGGCCGCCAGGGTTCTCAGGCCTCGAATCCGGCTGTGAAACCCGAGATCCGCTGTCACCCTTCTCATGGCGCCCTCTCCTTTTCCGGCAGATGGTGTCCATGTCACCGGCCCGTGCCCCCCCCTGCCGGGCCGGTTGGGGAAAATGGTACACAACGGGGTCGATTGAGGTCAATCCGGGCCCTGTACGGCAACCAGGGGCCCGGACCGGAACCCTGAACTATCCCGCCACGCCTGTGTCTAATGCAACAACGTAAAATAAATCGTGAGGAAATTGGGGCCAGGCACCGATTTCTTCAGTTCCCAACAAGATCCTATGGGTGAAATCGGTGCCTATCCCCAATTTCGGGGCGAAGTGCTTCTGAACTGTGGATCCCGGATCAAGTCCGGGATGACAGAAAAGCAACTGCGCCTCGTTTATCGACACCCTCGTTCCCCGGGATGACAACAACGTGGACTTTTTCATATGATCAGCCTGTCAGGATGCAAGCAACGGCAAAACTGGGTAGAATGCCAGGAACTCAACAACAGCCAGAGGATCGAGGGGGTGCCCCATGACGTACCTGCCTTCACGCCAGATCTTCCCCAACCCGATCTCCGGGCTGCGGTCCGCCCGGAACTATCTGTCCCGCTTCTATCAGAAGCCGAATGAACTCACTTCCCAGGAACTGATCGAGAGGGAACAGTTCTACCGCATGGTCATCGAGCAGAGCCGGGACGCCGTCCTTCTCCTGAGCGAGGAAGGGTCCGTGGAGTTCGTGAACCCCGCGGCCGAAGAGCTTCTGTGCCTCAAGGCGGACCAGATCCTTGGGGAAAAGTTCGAATACCCGGTCCGAAAGAACCTTCGACAGGAGGTTTGTGTTTCCCGTCCCGGTGAAAAGACGGTGATCGTGGACATGCGGGTGGATGAGGCGGGCCAGAAAGGCAAGAAGTACTACCTGGTCCACTTCCGGGACATCACCGAACTGGTCCGGCTCCGGGAGGAACTGCGCATCCTGTCGCTCACCGACGAACTGACGGGGCTGTATAATAGGCGGGCCTTTACCCTGCTGGCCAAGCAGCAGATCAAGCTGGCGGACCGGAAGGAGATGGGCATGTACCTCTTCTTCATCGACATCGACGGAATGAAGCAGATCAACGACACGCTGGGACACAAGGCCGGTGACGCGGTCCTGGTGGAGTTCGCCGCGGCGCTTAAAAAATCCTTTCGGAGTTCGGACCTGATCATGCGCATGGGGGGGGATGAATTCATGGTGCTGGCCATCGACTCCCACCCGGAAAGCCGGGAACTCCTCGTACAGCGGTTGTACGACTCCCTGGACGAGATCCAGAAAAAAAAGAACCCGGAGCACCGGATCTCGTTCAGCATGGGCACGGTGCGATACGACCCGCGGGCCCCCCATTCCATCGAGGAACTGGTGGAAGAGGCGGACAAGCTCATGTACCAGGAAAAATGTGAGAAATCCGGTTCCCGCCTGGACCTCCCGGCCCCGAAGCCGCTGATCAATACCCTGTGGGACCTGCTCTCACTGGAAAGCCTGGTCTCGGGGAAACGGCCCACGGAAGACCGATACCTGTTGCCGGGCGTCTCCTTCACGCTGCTGAAAGACCTGGAAGAGGCGGTTCAGTTCGGTCTGGACAAGGTGATGCCCGGACGGAGGGAACCGGCAGGCGAAGAGAAGTCAACGAACAACAAATAAGGATGAAGAGTCCGATCCGTTTTCATTTCGTGAGGTCGAGACATTGACCGCGCCACCCGCTCTTGCTGATTCTCCCCCCCGACTTTCCCGAGACGTTTTTCGCGCTTCGGCCCCGGAATGGGACGATTGGCACTGGCAGATGGCAAACCGTTTCTCGGAAGACGGGGACCTGGACCGGATCCCGTTCCTGACCTGCGGCGACCGGCAGGGGCTCGGCAGGGTACTCCGCGTGTTTCCCTGGGCGGTCACACCGTACTTCCTTTCCCTGATCCGATGGGAAGACCCGCAGGACCCCCTGCGCAGACAGGTGCTGCCCCATCCGGATGAGATGCATACACCGGCCTCCGGCTGTCTGGACCCCCTGGCCGAGAAGGCGCACACCGTTGCTCCTCTTCTCATCCGCAGGCACCCGGACCGTGCCGTACTGCTGGCCACCCACCAGTGCGCCGTGCTGTGCAGGCACTGCTTTCGCAAGCGTCTCTGGTGTGAGGACGAACGACCGGAAGACCCGTCCCGATGGGACCCGGCCCTCCGGTATATCCGGGGTGATCCCTCGATCCGAGATGTCCTGGTGTCCGGTGGAGACCCGCTGACCCTTTCCGACAAGACGCTGGACCGGCTGCTCGGGGCCATCCGGCAGATTCCCCACGTGGAGATCATCCGCGTGGGGAGCCGTATTCCCGTGGTCCTCCCCCAGCGGATCACAGCCGACCTTTGCCGCATCCTGGATCGTCACGCACCCGTCTGGCTGGTCACGCAGTTCAACCATCCCCGGGAGATCACTCCGAGGGCGGCGGCGGCGTGCGAGAAACTGGTCCGGGCCGGTATTCCGGTGAACAACCAGACGGTTCTGCTCAGGGGGATCAACGACTCGGCAGCGACCCAGACCTCCCTGTGCCGGGCCCTGTTGCGTGTCCGGGTGAGGCCCTATTACCTGCATCAGTGCGACCGGGTCACCGGCGCGGAACATTTCCGCACTCCTGTCGAAACCGGGATCAAGATCGTGGAGCAGATGCGAAGAACGGTCTCCGGCCTGGCCGTACCCCGGTTCGTGGTGGACCTGCCCGGATCGGGGGGCAAGGTCCCCCTGACGCCCGGCCATCTTCTCCGGTCCGACGGGTCGCGGGCGGTGATCCGGAGCTTGGAAGGCAGCCGGATCATCTACGAAAACCCGTAGCAGGCTGTTGAAAAAGGCTCATCTGCTGCGTTCCGCTCATCCCTCGTCAGTCAACGTACTAACATGTACGTCTCATTCCTCAGGATCTCGCGCGCCTTGCATCTAAACCTTTTTGAACAGCCTGACTGAATTGAATTTAATAATGGCCCACTATGAAAGATATTAATGTGGCCTCGAAATAACCGAGGTGCGGGAGGGAAGTTCCTCCGGGCTCAGGATGAACCGGTGGCAACATCGCGGGAACCGGATCTTCACCCGTGTCCGTCCGGACCTCCCCGGGGTCGCATCCAGAAGGGTGGCGAGGCCCCGGCCCCTTCCGACCCGAACAGGCGTTCCCGGATCTCCTTGAGCCGCCTTCTCTGCGAGAGTGCATAGAGGGAACTCAAGAGAACGATGCCGAGAAAGGCCAGGGAAGACTTGCCCACGGCGACCGCCAGGAAGGCGAAAATAAGGGTATTGAGGCTCACGGTGACGAGACAGGCGGCCTTCATCCGGGCGCAGGAACCTTTCGGGACGGACCGCTGAAATAGAGCGGGAAACCGCCCGGGGGCCACGAACCCGGCCAGGGCGACCACCGTGATGCTGAGAATCAGGCCGAGGTTGAGCATGGCGCCTAAAAAGAGGAGCGACGGGATGAGGATCAGGGAGGCGGTGCAAACCAGGTAGGACACGGTGAGGGCCCAGTGAGGGGTACCGAACCGCCGGTTCACAGACCCCAGAAAGGAGGGCAGAAGACCCTCCTGGGACACGACGAGAACCCCCCGGGAGATGATGGTGAAGATGATGTTGATCGTGGTCGCGCAGGCCACCAGCGCCCCCCCCACGATAAAGTATGCCAGGACGGGTTCGGACATGAACCGGTCCGCCACCTGGATCAGGGACTGCCCCTCGAGGAACCTCCAGTCCCTCACCCCCACGGTGACCAGCCCGATGAACATATAGATGACCACGGCAAGGACGATCCCCAGGGGCAGGGCCCGGGAAAAGGTTTTTCTCGCTTCCAGGACCTCGCCGCCCAGGTCGATGACGAACAGGCCGCCCGCGCAAAACGTGAAGAGCAACCCCGATGCGGCAAGGGTCCCCGTCGCTCCCTCCGTGAAGAAGCCGGAAAAATGGTCCGCTTCGATATGGGGAAGCCCGAGGACAATATACAGGAGCAGAGCGGAGAGGAGGACGAAGAAGAGCCCTGTCTGGACCTTCACGGTGAGCTTCACACCAAGCAGGTTGATGATGTAAAAAGCGGTGAGGGCCAGGGCTCCGGTGAGGACGGGATCCAGGGGAACCAGGGCGGACAGGTATTTCCCGAACGCCAGGGCGTAGAGGGGTTGCCCGCCGATCAGGATGCAGGCAAGCAGGGAGAACATACTGATGAGCGCCGCGGTGGGGCTCAGGATCTGCGAGTACCGGTAGGTTGCGCTGGTCGTGGGGATGGAGGATGTCAGCGCGATATAGGGCACCAGGGCCAGCAGGATGGGGATTGCGGAGACCACCATGGCAAGCGGGAGGCTTGGGCCGCTCAGCCCGGCGGCTACCGTGGTCAGTGCGAACAGGGCTCCACCTATATTGAGCCCCACACACATGGCCAGCAACCCCAGGAAGCCCACGTGCTTCTTCAGATGCTTTTCCGCGCCCTCGGCCGCCATCCTCGTCCCTCATGAAAGGGTGTCCTGATCAAAAAAAACACCGGCTGCGGTGAGGTGCCCTTTCTTCCCAGCCCTGCCGGCTCACGACGACAATACACGTTGAACCCGCAACCTGACAACTCCGCCGGATCTGGAGAGCGGTGAGTCGTTTGATTGCCTTGTATGTTCGGTTTACCCTGTTCCCCTGGCAGGCTGTTGAAATGGACTTTTTCAACAACCTGTAATGAGAGGAGGCTCTGCCATGAACATCTACCTGACCGGTGCTACAGGTTTCCTGGGTAAAGCCATTGCCGCAAGGCTCCTGCAGGAGGACCACCGGGTCACGGCCCTGCTGCTTCCGGGGGATGATGCCGCTCTCGTGCCCGGATGTGCCGTGGTCCGGGGGGACGTGACGGACGGGCAATCCCTTGCAGGCACCCTGACCGGGCACGATGCCGTGGTCCACCTGGCCGGGGCCGTGGGGTACGGCCAGACGTGGACAACCTGCATTCGACTGAACCGGGACGGCACCGACCGCGTGGCCGGGGAAGCCGTCCGTTCCGGACTCCGTCGTTTCGTTCACCTGAGTTCGGTGTCGGTCTACGGGCGGGTGTCCGACGTTCCCATCCACGAGGATTTCCCCCTGAAGAAGATCGGCGACCCTTACGGGGACACCAAGATCGACGCGGAAACCCTGCTCCAGGAGAGGGTGCGCCGGGGGGAACTGGATCTCACCCTCATCCGGCCCACCATGATCTACGGCCCGGGGGACACCCTGTTCCTTCCCAAAGTATTGGAGAACCTGTCGGGGGGCGCCGCTCGCATCATCGGGTCGGGGGACAACACGGTGAACCTGATCCACGTACGGGACGTGGCGGATTTTGTCTGCCGGGTTCTTACCGCCGGACAATCCGTGGGAAGGGTGTACAACCTGACCCACCCGGACAACCCGACCTGGAATACCCTGTTCGCGGGAATCGCATCGGAACTGGGAACGGTTCCCCCGAAAAAGCACATCTCCTACCGGACGGCCCTGGTGGTTGCAGGCATCCTGGAGCAGGTCTCCCGGGTGACGGGAAAGCCGCCCCGGCTTACGCGGTACGCAGTGCGCAACGTGGGGCGGCAGTACATCTATCTGACGGACCGCATGCGGGAGGAACTGGGGTTCTCCCCTTCCATGGACACCCTGGAGGGGGTCCGGGCATGTGTCCGAGATTTCAGCGGCCGGGCTGACAACAAGCCGTAACCGGATAGCGCGCTTTCCTGAGAATAGCCTGTTAAAAATACGGTCACGAATTAGAAGCCGCTCCTGTGTGGTGATTGCGAGCGAAATCAAAATCTGCTGTCAGCGGTCGGCTTTCAGCATTCGGCTCCGCACCCCCCGACCCTCTTGCGGAGATGCACAGAGAGGGAGATTGCGAGCGGAGCGTGGCAACCCCACGGCCCCTTGGGGCCTTTTATCCCGGGGGATTGCCGCGTCGCCTTCGGCTCCTCGCAATATCCGTACAATGCGTCAGCGTAATTACGCCATCCTGATCCTTCAAGGATCCAAAGACAGGAAACAGCGATCCGTTCAACTGGGAAAAACTACGCCACAGCCACTTCACTCCGGGGCCCGTATGACGATTTCCTGACGGCCCTTTTTTTCTGCCGAGCGGTCAAGTTCTTTCACGAATCCTCCGATCCTAATTACCGGACTGAGAAGAAACCCGGGGCCCGGTGGGCGAAACCGACCGGGGCAAGAACAGAATAACGGAGAATCAAGAAAGAAGGAGACCGCCAATGATAAGAACAGGTTTGTTAATCACGCTGGCAAGCATTGCCGTCCTGGTGATGGGGTTCGCGCTCATGGGGTGCAGCAGCAACGACGATACGGCACCCGGTGAGGTCCAGGACCTGGCATCCGTTTCCGGCAGCTGCACGGACACCTGCACGATGCTCATGATCCACGCCCAAGTCCCTGAAGAGGAAATGCAGGAAGATATCTCCCTCTGCGAGGATGACTGCAA
>CAYTRL010000144.1:0-5983 GCA_964439795.1 uncultured Thermodesulfobacteriota bacterium | reverse complement strand
AAGTCCCTGAAGAGGAAATGCAGGAAGATATCTCCCTCTGCGAGGATGACTGCAATGACCCGGGTGGGGCGGAAGATGTTGAAGTGAGGGACTGCTCCATCGCCTGCGACCTCAGCCTCCCGGCCGAAGATTACTTGGGCTGTCTGTGCGACTGCGGACTCACCGGGATCTGCGAACTGGCATCCCCCTCGGGCAGTTGTACGGACGCATGTACGACGCTCATGGTCTGTGCCGAGGTCCCTGAAGCGGATCTGGCAGGAAACATTGCCCTCTGCGAGGATGACTGCAACGACCCGGGAGACTCGGAAGATGTTGAAGTGAGGGACTGCTGCGTCGCCTGCGACCTGAGCCTCTCCTGCGAGGATTACCTGGCATGTGTCTGCGGGTGCGGAATCTTCGGGGTGTGCGAATAAGCTCCTGATTGGAACTGAAAAGGGTGGGTTCCATGAAGGAACCCACCCTTTTTTTAATGACGGACCTGCTCCGGTTTCAGCGGAGGGTTCACCTGCCCGGACGCCGCAAACGGATCGCCAGCATTACCAGGGCGGGCAGCAGGACCATGGCCAGGGTGTTGACCGGGTCCGACGGCCGGCTGTACCGCGCCCCCAGCACCGAGGCAGGGGTCCCCCAGCCCGGCGTTTCGGGACGGCAGTCATCATTGATCCCGTTGTCCGGGATCTCGGTCATCCCCGGGTTCACGTCCGGGTCCGTGTCGTTGCAGTCCAGATCCAGGTACGCACAGCTCCCGCTGGCAGGGCTTCCGTACCCATCCCCGTCCAGGTCCACACACTCGTCGTTGCACACGGCATCCTGCGAACACGCCGCGTCCCCGCAGCAGAAGGAGCCCGGGCCGGCCGCGCCGCACGGGTTGGTGCAGCGGTCGAGGGTCTCGTCGCACACATCGTCGGTGCAGGCGTTTCCGTCACTGCAGTTCACGGGGCTTCCCGCCGCGCATTGACCGCTCACGCACCGTTCCTGCCCGTTGCACCAGCGCCCGTCGTCGCATTCCGCATCCGTCCGGCAGCCGCCAATCTTCAACGACGGATCTCCGTAAAGGTTGAAGTCGTACTGGTTCATGAGCCGGGTGTTGCGTGTGCCGATGTCCCCCACCACCGCCAGCTTGGCCTGGTAGAGCGCCTGTCCGGCGGCCATGGACTGGGTGAGCCGGTCCACGTATTCATACCCGATACCGGAGTTCGTGGAGCTGCCGTCGAACCGTCCGTAGCCCGTGCCGGTATTGAACCAGGACACCCGCGATGCGGACACCGTTCCGACCCCCCCGCGCTGGAGGATGGCGTACTGCAGGTTGCGTGCATTCTCCGGGTAGCCGTTGGTGCAGGAGCACTGGAAGGTGAACGCGGGTGTGTCATCGCTCAGGAGAGCGTTCTGGATGACGCTGAATAACGTTCCTTCCCAGCAGCCCTCGGCCCCCACGGAGGTGGCCGTGATGCTCCCGTGCCCCCACCAGGAAACGATGCCGTAGGGTGTGGACCTCCACCGGTCCCTCACCACGGTCCCTCCCCGCAGCTCCTCGTCGCTGGAATAAACCGAATCCAGCGAACAGGCCCCGTTGCCCTGCTGGTACTGCGTCCAGGGGTCGTAGTTCCTGGCGTGAAGGAAATCGTTTTTCATCTGCTCCGCCAGAGGGGCCCCATCGTAGGTCGAGGTTGAAAAACTCATGGGCAGCAGCACGTTCTTTCTCCAGGCGGTGTTGCCCGCGTTCTCGTAATCGATGATCTTTCTGAGGATACCGTCCAGGTCCTTGGTGTCCCCGTAGTACACGGGAATCCTTCCCACCCAGACCTCCATGGAAAAGTCCACGCCCCCGGGGGTCGCGTAATCGCTCCACTCTCCGTAGTACCCGTCATGGTCCGCGTCCCAGTTGCCCGTGAGGTCCCCGTAGAAGGCGTCCGTGGGGGCCTCCTCGTCACTGCCCGAACCCCGGCGCGGCCAGCACATCTTCATGGGGATGTCTCCCTCCCCCTTTTCGTACGGGGTGGGATCCCCGATGAGGAGCACGTACTCGATCCCCATGGAGAGATAGTTGTTTTTCAACCACTGCCGGATCTTCTCTGCCCGGTGGTTGGGGGCCTGACCCGCGAGGGAGGAAAAATCAGACTCCGTGACCACCCGCACCGAGTGTCCGCGCGCCTGCTTGTGGGCGATGAAACCGGAAAGGGCCGCGCTGCCGCTCACCGTGGCGTTGCTGGTGATGATCACGTAGTCGCTGGTCTGCCCGGCGGTACGGACCTGTCCGGACGCCGTATAGGCCGACCTGCCCGAGGCGTAGTTCTGTACCAGCGTGGAGACCAGGGGCTCCATGACCGTGTCTTCCGGGGAGACCGGAACAGCGGTCCCGGCGGACAGCTCATAGCGGACCACGATCCGCGCTCTCCGGATCAACCGCAGTTCCCCGGTGAGCGGATTGTACTGAAAGGGATGAAAGTTCACCCGGACGAATTTCCAGGTTCTCATCTGGGAATAGGGAAGAAGTTCCACGAATTCGGCAGGAAAGAAGGCGTCCCGGTCGTAGACATCCTGGTTTTTGCCATCGGAGAGGATCCGTGCTCCCGTTCCCCAGTCCTCGATCAACTCCCCATCCTTGCTGGCCGTGTCCGGGGCCCCGGCGCGAAGGGCATAGCTTTCCGGCAGGACCTCGGACACGCTGTCTTCGATCGACAGCTCCAGGGTTTCCCAGTCGATCTCCGGAGAAACCAGGATGTTGAAGACCTTGGAAGGAAGCACCGGGTCGCCGGCGGCCCCGGCATTCCTGTATCCGGTCATGATGATGCGGTCATAATCTTCCGCGTCTTTATCGATTCTGTAGGCCGGCGGCTTCAGCGTCATGGAGACCTCCTCCGCCAGGGCCTTGCCCCCCAGGAGAAGGATCATGCTGAACCCGGTTGCCAAAATTATGATCTTCTTCATCGTATTCCCCTCTGCTGCTTATTCGTGATGATCGTCCGAGGGCGTCTGATGTCTGGGTTCCTGTTGATGTTTCCGTGTGCTGTCAATCTTCAGGACAGGCCTAATTGCACTATGCATGCCTGGAATTTTTGGCTATGTCTAAAAAATTTTTATCTAATTATTACAGATGGTTATGAAAGAAAACTGTGTTTCGAAAGCTGGGTGGTGGTACGGGTCGGATAGGAAGGGGGACACCACTAATGAGAACTGTTTTTCCTCATGACTCGATGACGCTCCAACCCCTGGTGAAACAGGGTCCCACCCTGCTGAGAACTGTTTTCCTCATGGCTGAGTGTTGTTTTGCCTGATTGGGAGAAAAGATGGATAATAGAAAAAGGCGAAAACGATCAAAGGCCCGACCCGGGGCAGCACGATCGAGGCCTGTTCCGCATCACGTGAAAACGGAGAGAACGCATGGCCGCTCACCGGCATCCCGCACGCAAGCGATGGTTTCAATCCTCCGTCCTGTTCCTGGTGCTGCTCATTCTTCCCCGGTGCCACCCGGTACCGGACCCCCGGGCCGGGGAACGGGGGCAGTGGGTGAACCCGTTCGTGGGTACCGGGGGCATCCCGTGGGCCTGCGGCATGCTCTTCCCGGGCGCCACCACGCCGTTCGGGATGGTGCGCCTGAGCCCGGACACCTCCTTTCCCGGGGGGTTCCTGATCTCGAACATGGGCACCGCCGGGTACTACTACGGCCACACGAACACCTGGGGGTTCAGTCACACCCGCCTTTCCGGCACCGGCGCCGTGGACGGGGGCCACTTCCGGATCACGCCGCGGGCGGGCACCACGGATCCCGCTGACCGCCTTACCGACCCCCTCTGGCTCGACCACCTTCAGGAGCGGGCGGCGCCGGGCTACTACGGCGTGTGGATGGGAAACCCCGGCGTGCTCGCGGAACTCACCGCCACCCCCCACGTGGGCGTGCACCGCTACACGTTCGACCCGGAGGCCGACGCACACCTGCTGCTGGACGCCACCAGCCACCTGGCCAAAGGAAGGGCTGAGGAAGGACGGATCGAGGTGCTCCCGGAGACCGGGGGGTGGTGGGGGAAGCGCGGGTCTTCGGGGCGTTCTCCGGCCGTTACGGCGGCTTGAAGGGGTATTTCGTGGCGCGCTTCAGCCCCCCCTTCGAGGGTTTCGGCACGTGGATGGACGGAACCCTGGAGGAGGGCCGCGCCGTTGTGACGGGCGATGACGTGGGCGCGGACCTTCGGTTTTCACCCGCCGCGTCCGGAGAGGGGATCGAGGTGAAGCTGGGGATCAGTTTCGTGAGCCCGGAAGGGGCCCGGGCGAACCTGGAGGCCGAGGCCGGCGGCCTGGATTTCGACGGGGTGCACGCGGCCGCGGTGGACGCGTGGGAAAACGCCCTGGGCCGGCTCCCCTTTGAGACCGCATCGGACGATGTGCGGACCATTTTCTCCACGGCCCTCTACCACACCATGATCATGCCCACCCTGTTCACCGACGTCACAGGGGAGTACCTGGGTTTCGAGGAACAGGTGGGCGTGGCGGACGGGTTCACCTACCGGACCGACCTGTCCCTCTGGGACACCTTCCGCTCGGAGCACCCGCTGCTCGTGTTCATCGCCCCGGAGGTCCAGCGGGACTCCCTGAAGAGCCTCGTTCGTATGGCCCGCATCGGCGGGGCCCTTCCCCGCTGGCCGTCGGGCGCGGGCTACACCGGCTCCATGTTCGGCACCCCGGCCGACATGGTCATCGCGGAAAGCTACCTGAAGGGGATCACCGATTTCGAGGTGGACGAAGCCTTCGAGTTCATGAAGCTCACGGCCCTGGGGCCCCCACCCGCCGGCGCCAAAGGCCGCGACGGGATCGAAGACTGCCTGGAATACGGGTACTGTCCCGCGGACCGGATGGAACTGGCCGTGAGCCGCACCCTGGAATACGCCTGGGCGGACGCCAGTATCGGGCTGCTGGCCGAGGCCCTGGGGCACGCACAGGACGCCGCGGATTTCCGGGACCGCTCCCTGGAATACCGCCTCACCTGGAACCCGGAGACCGCCTACTTCCACGCGAGAAACGCGGACGGAAGCTGGTTCGAGCCGTTCTTTCCCAACATGACATCGTTCATCGACCAGGTGTTCGGAAACATCTTCGTGGACGATTACTGCGAGGGCAGCCCCCGCCACTGGCGGTGGACCGCGCCCCACGACCCCGAGGGTCTGCTCGACCTGTTCGGGGATCCCGGGTTCTTCGTGTCCGAACTGGAAACCTTCATGGAAGAGGCCAGCCCGGCCATGGGCGGCATCGATCCGGGCCCGGCATACTGGCACGGAAACCAGCACGACATGCACGCCATCTACCTGTTCAACGAAGCGGGCCGGCCGGACCTAGCCCAGAAGTGGGTCCGATGGGCCCTGACGGAACGGTACGGCCCCGGGGATGACGGCCTGGACGGGAACGACGACGGGGGAACCGTGTCGTCCTGGTACGTGCTCTCCGCGCTGGGACTTTATCCCGTGGCCGGCTCGGACAGGTACTGGATCGGGGCCCCCATCGTGGACCGGGCCGAGGTCACCCCCGCAGGGACCGCCACCCTCACGGTAATCGCGGAGAACCAGGGCCCGGACCACCCCTACGTGCAGGAGTCCTCCCTGAACGGCGTCCGTCTCTGCGAGCCGTTCCTGGTGCACGCGGACCTCACGCCGGGAAGCACGCTGATCTTTGAAATGGGGCTGGAGCCGGCACCCGGGGGCGGGTTCGACTGCCGGTAAGAGGCGGGTCTAGAACATCAAGAGTCCCAAGTCCAACGGCCGTTTTGATCGCAGCCGAAGAGGAAATTACTGCCTGGGCTGCAATGTACATGTTGGATAATGGTATCTGAAGACGGAAACTGGAAATTTTGACCTGTTCACGGGCAGTAACCGCTGTATTGCCTCTTCTCAATTGTATCCAATCTTTCCTTGACACATTTCCGGGCTGCGGATCGGCCTATAATTGATAGCAACTATGCTGCAAAGGAGTTGAGCCTCACTGTTATGGGGAGTTACTC
>CAYTRL010000143.1:0-12885 GCA_964439795.1 uncultured Thermodesulfobacteriota bacterium | reverse complement strand
GACCGGTTCGAAGCGGGCGCGTACGGTGTCCGAGAGGTTATAGATCTCGATGAGCTTCTCCATGATGCACAGGGTCTGTTTCTCGTAGGCCTTCCAGAAATCCTCGAACGTCCGGAAGGCGCGCGGGTCCCCGGTGCGGGGCCCCACCTGCTTGCCGCTGGCCTGGTCCCGGCCGTTGTAAAGCACCAGCTCCACCGCCTTGGCCAGGTTGAAGTTCACGTCCACGGTCCCGGAGCGGTCGTTCCCCTGCAGGGTGTTCTCCAGGCAGCCCACCGGCGCGTAGTCCCAGAGCTTATCCCGGGGGAGCCCCATCCACTCCAGAGCCTGCATGCTGATCTCGTCGAAGTTCAGCAGGAACGGGGCTCCTTGAGCATGGGAGACGATGTCCACCACCCGCCGGAGCATCTTGTCGGGCGTCTTCTTGTGCAGCCGCACATTGGGCTTGGGCTCCAGCATGTTCACGTCCTCGATCACGTCCAGGCAGAGGTACGTGAAGTCGTTGCTGAGGTCCTCCCCGTTGGGCCCCATGCCGCTCAGCGTAATCAGCTGCCCGAAAGAGGAGTTGATCCCCTGGTTGTTGCCCACCCGTCCCTGAAAATCGTAGGCGTAGTTGTGCTTGATGAAGTAGCAGCCGAGCAGTTCCTTGGCCAGGGTCTCGTCCAGGGCGCCGGAATCCATGTCCTGCTTGAAGTACGGGTAGATGTACTGGTCGAACCGGCCGTGGGACAGGCCCGGACCGGGGTAGGACTCCGCGGCCATGACCAGCATGTGGGTGAACCACAGGGATTGCAGCGCCTCCCAATACCCTCCGGCGGGCTCCCAGGGAACCCGGTCGCAGATCTCCGCCATCCGTTCCAGCTCCTTGCGGCGGCCCCCGTCCTTCTCCTGTTCCGCCATCTCACGAAGGAGGGCGGCATAACGTCCGGCCAGGATACGAGGCACCTCCGTGCTCACGATGAGCGCCCGGAGAAAATCACGGCGCGGTTCCGAGTCCGCCTCGGCCAGCAGGTCCTCGAACCGCTTGCGGAGCCCCTTGAAACCGATCTTCAGCACGGTGGGATAGTCCGGAATCAGGTGCCCCGCGGTGGCGCCCGCGTTCCCGAACCCGTAGTCGTTGTATTCCTTGAGCATCTGCACATACCGGCGCTCCAGCCGGTTGAAGGCCTTGGCCTCGGCCCGGGTGAAGGTCCGGGACAGCGCGGTGTTGAACTGCCCACCCACGATGAGCTCCCCCTCCAGCACCTGCACGGGAAGAAGCTTTTCCACCACCTCGCGGAAGAAGACCGCCCGCCGCACCTCGGGGGCTTCTTTCCAGAAAGACCCGGGCAGGGACACGGTCTGGGCGTCCACCCGCAGGCTGGATTTGAACGCCTCAAGGAAGGGAAGGATCTCGGGGACGATGCACCAGGTGTGCTCGGTGTAGACCACATCCCATGGCGTTCCGGTGGTGAAGCTCATGACCTCGTTGCGAAAATAATCCCGCTGGTAGAAAGAGAAGTACTCTTCACGCAGTCTCCTCACCCGGGGGGTCAGGGCATCCGACGGGGACCACATGGCGACATCGACAGCCTGGCATTGCGCGGACATGGCGGGTCTCCTTGCTTGGTATTTCGTTTCGGTTTTATCGGTTGGACACGGACCGTCCGCCCTGTCGGGGGGGTGCATCCGGTTCCGGGTTCATGTTCCAGAGTACGCGCTTGTTGCGGCCCGGGATCTCCAGAGCATCGCATACGCGTTGTTCCCCGTACAGGAGTGCCTCCTCCATGACGGCGGCGGCGCGGTCCGCGTCCCTGCGGACGAAAGCCCGGAGGAAGCGACGATGCTGGGAGACGGTCACCTCCAGGGCATCCGGCAGCCGGAAGAAGAAGTTGGCGTAGAACCGGTAGACCGGTTTAAAGGAGTTGAACAACAGTTGCAGGACCAGGTTGTCCGCCAGCTCCACCAGGGAATAGTGCAAGGCATAGTCGCACTCGGCTACATCCATGGGACCGGCGGTGGGGTCCTGCTCCTTTCGGATGATTCCGGCCAGCTTCACTGTGTCCTCTTCCGTGGCTGCGAGCACCGCCTTGCGAACCGCGAACAGTTCGCTCATGCGCCGGAACTCCATCAGGGACAGGATCACGTCCGCGTCCACGGTTTCGCTGGTCTTCATGATGTGAAGCAGCAGGTCCAGGGAGCCCTCGGTTAGATAGTTGCTCACGTAGGTCCCGCTCTGCGGCAGGGTCTCCACCAGCCCCAGCTGGGCCAGCATCCCCACCGCCTCCCGGATGGTGGAGCGGCTCACCTGGTATCGCTCCGCCAGTTCCCGCTCCGGAGGGAACCGGCTTCCGGAGGGGTATTCCCCCTTCAGGATGGCCTTTTCCAGGTTCAGGGCGATCTTTTCCGGCAGACGCACGGTGCTTTCTTCCTTGTGGTATTTGATGGAGGCACACGTTTTTGGTCGGACCAATTTAGTGTAAATCACAGGACCCTTGTTGTCAACATCAAATGTGGAGCCGATCATGACGCCCGAAGACCACGAACAAATATGTGGAGAGCGGGTCGGAGAGCGGCTTGGTCCGACCCGCGTCCTTGTCTGAACGGGTTGATTCTCGAAAAGTCCCCCAGTAAAATCCCCGTATCTTTTACCCCCTTTGAGGAGGATGTGTCATGGCCAACCTGCTTGTGGACGAGAGAGATCACCGGTTCGTGCTGTACGAGATGCTGGATGTCGCCGGGCTTTGCAAGAGCGCCCGATACGGGGAGCACACCCCGGAGACCTTTGACATGGTACTGGACGCCGCCTACAAGATGGCGCTGAACCAGGTCTGGCCCACCTACCAGGAAGGGGACCACTCGGGGGGCGCCGTGCTTGTGGACGGCCAGGTCACCTTGCCGGAATGTTTCCGTGAACCGTTCCAGCGTTTCGCACAGGACGGGTGGCTCTCCGTGGACGTGGAGTTCGAGCATGGCGGACAGCAGATGCCCCAGTGTGTGACCATCGCGGCCATGGAGGTGTTCATGGCGGCCAACCCGGCCTTCACGTTCCTGGTCTTCGGGTGCACCGGCGCCGGGCGGATGATCCAGAACTTCGGCACCGACCGTCAGAAGAAGCTCTACATGGAACCGCTCTACGAGGGCCGGTGGGGAGGGACCATGGCCTTGACGGAGCCCGGAGCCGGCTCCGACGTGGGGGCCATCCGGACCA
Organism: uncultured Thermodesulfobacteriota bacterium; assembly: GCA_964439795.1. GTDB lineage: Bacteria > Desulfobacterota > DSWW01 > DSWW01 > DSWW01 > CAYTRL01. The sequence goes on along the minus strand of CAYTRL010000143.1, from coordinate 9,698 downwards.
CCGCCGTGCCCATGGACGACGGCCGGTACAAGATCCGGGGCAACAAGATCTTCATCACCAACGGGGACCAGAACCTGACCCCCAACATCGTGCATCCCGTGCTGGCCCGCATCGAGGGGGATCCGCCGGGCACCAAGGGGATCTCCATCTTCATCGTGCCCAAGGTCCGGATGGAAGAGGACGGCTCCCTGGGGGAAGATAACGACGTGGTCATCGGGAACGTGGAGAAGAAGATGGGCCTGAAGGCCTCCCCCACCTGCACCATGAACTTCGGTGACAGCGACGGCTGCATCGGTGAGTTGCTTGGGGAGCCCAGCAAGGGGATGCGGATCATGTTCCAGATGATGAACGAGGCTCGGATCCTGGTGGGCCTGCAGGGCGTGGCCCATGCCTCGGCCGCCTACCTGCACTCCAGGGAATACACCAAGGAGCGGTTCCAGGGGTCGGCCCTCGAGAACATGCGGGACCCCACCGCACCCAGGGTACCGATCATTCAGCACCCGGACGTCCGACGGATGCTCATGACCATGAAGGGCTACGCCGAGGGCATGCGGGCCCTGGCCCTGTACGCCGCCTACTGCGTGGACCGGCACCTGACCGAAGAGGGGGATGAGGCGGAGGCATGGCACAACCGGTTGGAGCTTCTCACCCCTATCGTCAAGGCTTACAGCTCGGACATGGGATTTCGCATGTGTGAGATGGCCGTCCAGACTTACGGGGGATACGGGTACTGCCAGGAGTACCCGGTGGAGCAGTTCCTCAGGGACTGCAAGATCGCCTCGATCTACGAGGGCACCAACGGGATCCAGGCCATGGACCTGCTGGGGCGAAAGATCGGCATGCACGGCGGCAAGCCGCTCATGGCGCTCCTGGAGGAGATCGCCGGACTGGCCAAGCGGCTGGAGGGCGGCCCCCTGGCTGGAGAGGCGGAGATCGTGGCCCGGGGAGCTAAAGAACTGGGCGATACGGCCATGCACCTGCTCACGAGCTTCCAACAGGGCAAGCTCGGGCTGACCCTGTCCAACGCCTGCCCGGTCCTGGAACTCATGGGGGACGTGCTCCTTGGCTGGCTGCTGCTCTGGCAGGCGGAGATCGCCGCCGGGAAGCTGGAGGAACTGGCCCCCGGGGCTGCGGGTGCTGACCTGGAGGCCCTGTGCGAGAAGAACGCGGACGTGGCCTTTTATACGGGCAAGGTGGCCACGGCCCGGTTCTTCATCCGCAAGGTGGCTTCCCTGGCTTCTGCCAAGGCTGCGGCCATACGGGACAGCGACGAGTCCGCGGTCTCCGTGCCGGAGGCGGCGTTGTAGGAAGCGGATGGATAGATCCTATCCTTCCCGAACCCTTCCGAAAGCGATCTATTGAATCCGCCGGCGGGTTGCCAACAAGGCAGGAAAGATTGGGGAGAACAACACATGCCTGCTCTCGCTCGATTGTTTTGCCTGTTCCTGGCCGGAACGTTCCTTCTACCCCTTTCCTGCGGATGTTCCTCCAGCGATCCCGCCGTCCTGTCTACCGGAAACACCCCCGGAAACCCACCCGGCGATCTCGCCGTCCTTTCCGCCTTTCCTCCCGTGGCCCCCTCCGGCGGGGTGTACGAGTACGCGTTCCAGGCAGAAGGGGGAACGCCTCCCTACCGTGAATGGAGGGTCAGCAGCGGGGAACTGCCCGAGGGGCTCGTCCTGGACCCGGACACGGGCGTGCTTGCCGGCGCTGTCCCGGACGAAGAACGACTCTACCTGTTCGTGGTTGAGGTGCAGGACTCCACCCTGGCGGCGGCCACGGCCCGGGAAGCGTTCGGCATCCGTGTGGGAGACCCGGCGGTCCCCGGAGCGCTCCTCGCCCGGGCCCGGGCGTACCAGGCGGTCTACCTGGCGCGGCACAACAGCGACGGGCTCTCCGTAACGGCGGACACCCCGGACGACCCGGACGGTAACTACGGGTACACGGACCTGGGGGACGCCTGCTTCATCCACGGCAACGCCTCGGCGGGCGCCGCCTTCCGGTACGCGGTGGAGGGGACCGCAAAAGCCCTGGAAAACGCCCAGCTCCATGCCCGGGGCCTGGACCTGCTCAACCGGGTCAACGGGATCCCGGGACTCCTTTCACGCAGCTACATGCCCGCCGACGCCCCCATGGGCGTCAACGAGTTTCAAACCTTCTGGCCGGAGTCTGAGAACCACAGAGGAGAAGGCGAGTTCGAGGGCTACTATTGGAAGGGGGACGTCAGCATCGACCAGTACTCCGGCGCGCTGGTGGGCCTGGCACTCCTCTACGACCTGGTGCCGGACACATCGGTGCGATCCGTGGTGACCCGCAACATCCTGGAGATCGCGGACTACCTCTGGGAGGGGGGGCTGGTGATCTACGACGCGGACGGCGAGCCTACCCGGTACGGAGACTTTCGCGGGGAATATCTGGAGGGGCTCCCCCTTCCCAACGGCCTGGCGGCCGCGGCAAGCCTGGCCTGGTTCAAGTTGGCACACCGGGTTTCCGGCGATCAGAAGTATGACGACATCTACCGGCAGCTCATCGAGGAGAGGAACTACGACCAGATCCTCAAGAATTTCCTGTGGGTGTACCTGGGCTACGCCACCAAGCACTACAACGTGTACATGGCCTTTGAGAACATGTTCACCCTGACCCGCCTGGAGGACGACCCGGCCCTGCACACCACCTACAGCGCCGGCTTCCGGAACAAGCTCTGGGAATCCTCGGGGACCGCCCTGGCATGGCGGCGAGCCAGGGTGGAGGAAAACCCCACGTTCACCCCGTGGTATCTTCAGGCCACAGGCGAGCGGGATCCGGAAGCCATGATGAAGGCCGTAAGGCAACTGACCGTGTTCGTGGATCCCCCCCTTCGTGATCGGTACATCGAAAACAGCCTGAACCCGCTCATAGAGAAGAACCCGGAACGCCCCGAGGACGCGCTCTACCCCCTGCCTGCCGACCTGCGCGTGCCGGACATGTGCATCTGGCACCGAACCCCTTACCGGTTGGACGGCGGCGCGGACAACGGGCGGGAGCGAAGCGGCCATGACTATCTACTGCCCTACTGGATGGGAAGGCACTACGGGACCATCAGTCCGGAGTGGTAGAAAAGGTTCCGCCCTCTCCGTCATCCCCCTTACCGGCCCTTGCCGGCGGGTATCGATCGTTGCCTGATTGCATTCATGCCCGCTAAAACGGAGGTAAATCCATACGAAAAAGAAATGAACTATTGTTATATATAATTTTTTTATATTAATTTCTTTCAACAAAACGAAGAAACCTGATCTTTGTCCGGACCTTCTCTGCCTTTATTATATGTTCGAAAACTTTTCCCTTTACATGGAAGGGCTTGTATCTGGTTCTATAAAAATAAAACGAACAATACATTTTTATAATAATTAGTTAAATTTTAAAATAATTCTTGACATGCCCGGGGAACCCGCCTATTCTGAGACCGAAGGATGGGGGACGCATGGGCCCTGTCCCGAAAGCCCTGAATCCGCAAACCGGTTTCGCTCCAAAGGGGAGAAAGCCAATGACGTTGGGTGACTGGGCAAGAAAGACCTTCACGAAAAAGAACATCGAGTTCACCTTCGGGATCCTTTCCCCGTTTCTTGTATGGGGTATGTTGATCTTCTGGTTCCACTGGACGATCAAGGGTCCCTAGACACGCGGTTACAGAGGAAGGTCTCCCACAACCAGCAGATGTTGCATTCCGCACCGGCTCGACCGTTGCAAGGATAGAGGATCTTTTTTTCGCAAACTCCAAAGCATTGTCAACCTTGGAATTTTCCACAGGTTGACAATCGCTCTCCCTCCTGCTAGCCTCCCAACTCATAGAGTATTAAACTCCAGTCTTTCCTGATCGTGTTCTCAAAACATTCCACCTTTGCTTTCATATCTTTCTGTAACTTACCAGTTCCTATGATGAAATCATATTCAATGATGTTCCATGAAAAGCTGGAAAGAACCGTGGATCCTGGTGTTGACATTCCCCTGGAGATAGCCGAACGGCTCTTTGACCCCCGGGAAACCTCCACATGGGACCTGATCGAGCAGGCAGGCCGCCTGCGTGCCCAATCCCTGGGTAACCGGGCCCATCTCTGCATGATTCTTAACGCAAGGTCCGGGGTCTGTTCGGAAGACTGTGCCTTTTGCTCCCAGAGCGTCCATCACCGGTGTGATGTGCCGGTCTACCCGCTTGTCACGAAAGACCGCGCGCTGGAGGAAGCCCGAAGGGCTGAGCACGCGGGGGTGCGGTGCTTCAGCCTGGTGACCAGCGGCCGGGAGATCCGGGACCGGGAAGAAAGGGCACAGATCCTTCGGATCGTGGAGGAACTCCGCTCGCGCACCCACATGGAGGTGGGGCTTTCCCCGGGACTGGCCACCCTCCCCTTTCTACGGGACCTGAAGCACGCCGGACTCTCCGTGTTTCACCACAACCTGGAAACCGCGCCGGATTTCTACCCGCGGATCTGCACCACGCACCCGTTCGAGGACAGACGAAGAACGCTCCTGGAGGCTGCGGAGACCGGGCTCTACCTTTGCTCCGGCGGCATCTTCGGGCTGGGTGAGTCGACCCGGCACCGGGCGGAACTGGCCCTGCTGTGGAGGGAGCTCCCGATGCGGCGGATCCCGGTGAACTTCCTGAACCCGATCCCGGGGACGCGCCTGGAGAACGTGGAAAAGCTCCGCCCCCTGGAGGCCCTGCACATCCTGGCCGCGCTTCGATTCCTGCTCCCGGACCGGGAGATCCTGGTGTGCGGGGGGCGTGACGCCGTATTGCGCAGCCTGCAGCCCCTGCTCTTCCACGCCGGTGCCAGCGGGATCATGACCGGAAACTACCTGACCACCTCGGGACAGGGCGTGGAGAAGGATCACCGGATGCTCCGGGATCTGGAACTGGAGTGGGCTCCTTGAAACAGGAGGGGAACATGGCCGTCGCCTTGAGTAAAAAAAACCGGCAACAGCCACCGGAGGAAGAACGTTACCCGGTCTTCCGGCAGAGGCTCGAGGATCTGAAACAGGAGGACCGCTTCCGCTTCCTTCGACGCGTGGAGTCCGAGCAGGCGGCGAGTATCCTCCTGGACGGGAGAAAGGTCCGCCTCTTCTGCTCCAACAACTACCTGGGCCTGGCCAACCACCCCCGGGTCAAGGAAGCGGCCGCGGAAGCGGCCCGGGTTCACGGGTGCGGATCCGGCGCCTCACGACTCATTTCAGGCAACATGCGGCTCCATGAGGACCTGGAGGACCGCATCGCCCGGTTCATGGGTACAGGGGCATCGGTCCTGTTCAACAACGGCTACACGGCCAACGTGGGCATCCTCTCGTCGCTGGCGGGCGAGGGGGACACCATCTTCAGCGATGCCCTGAACCACGCAAGCATCATCGACGGCTGCCGTTTGAGCCGGGCCCGTGTCCGGGTCTACCGTCACGGGGACCCCGGACATCTGGAATCCCTGTTGAAGCAGGATCACGGACCGGGGAAACGGTTCATCGTCACCGACTCGCTGTTCAGCATGGACGGTGACCTGGCCCCCCTTCCGGACCTTGTGGTTCTGGCCCGCTCCCACGGGTGCCTGCTCATGGTTGACGAGGCCCACGCGGTGGGTGTCCTGGGCCCAAACGGCCGCGGCGTGGCGGAACGGTTCGGTGTGGAGGAGGCTGTGGACATCTCCATGGGGACCCTGGGCAAGGCCCTGGGGAGCTTTGGGGCGTTCGCCGCGTGCAGCCCCGTGATCCGCGATTTTCTGATCAACCATGCGCGAAGCCTGATCTACTCCACCAGCCTTCCCCCACCGGTGCTGGCCGCAGCAGGAGAGGCCCTGGAGATCGTCCGCTCCGAACCCGAACGGAGGGAGCGTCTGCGGGAAAACGTCCTCCGCCTCGGAAGCGGGCTGCGGGAGATGGGTCTTTCCGTGCCGGACCCGCTGACCCACATACAGGCCTTGATCCTGGGGGACGAAAAGCGGGCCATGGACGTGAGCGAGCGCCTCCTGTGGAAAGGGGTCTTCGCGCAGGGGATCCGGCCGCCCACGGTTCCGCCGGGCACGTCCCGCATCCGGTTTTCCCTCATGGCCACGCACACGACCGAAGACATCGCCGCTGCCGTGGAAGCCGTCCGGAACGTGTTGGGGAAACCGGAAGAGCAGGGATCCGGGGAGGAAAAGAGAGAGGCTCATGTCTGAACCGAAACCATCTCCATCCCGCCTTTCCCGGGAAGAAATTCAGCGATTGCAGGAAAAGGACCACACCTATCTCTGGCACCCGTTCACTCCCATGGAGGAGTGGATCGGTCAGGACTGCCTGATCATTACCGGTGGGGACGGATCGTATCTGATCGATGCGGAGGGAAACCGGTACCTGGACGGGGTGAGTTCCCTGTGGGTGAACCTGCATGGACACCGCCGCAAGGAGATCGACGACGCGGTTCGTGACCAGCTGGACCGCATTGCACACTCCACGCTGCTGGGGTTGAGCCACGAGCCCGCCATCGAGCTTGCCGAGAAGCTCGTCCGGCTGACCCCGGAGGGGCTGACACGAGTCTTCTACTCGGACAGCGGTTCCACCGCGGTGGAGGCGGCCCTGAAGATCGCTTTCCAGTTCTGGAGCCAGCACCCGGATCCGGACCGGCACGCCAAGCGCCGGATCGTCTCTTTCCACAACGCCTACCACGGGGACACGCTCGGCGCCGTGAGTGTGGGGGGCATGGATACCTTCCACCGGTGCTACGGTCCCCTGCTCTTTGCCGGATTGAAGGTCCACTACCCGTACTGCTATCGCTGTCACCTGGAACTCACCCATCCCGGATGCGGCCTGGCCTGTATGGAGGAACTGGAGGATCTACTGGAGCGGCAGGCACACACCGTAGCCGCGCTGATTATCGAGCCGTTGGTTCAGGGCGCCGCCGGCATGATCACGGCACCGGAGGGGTTCCTGAAGGGGGTGGAAACGTTGTGCCGGAAACACGAGGTCCTGCTCATCGCGGATGAGGTAGCTGTGGGGTGGGGACGGACAGGGAGCTTGTTCGCGGTGGAACGGGAAGGGGTTCGACCGGACCTGATGGCCCTGGCCAAGGGAATCACCGGAGGGTACCTCCCGCTGGCCGCCACGCTGGCCACCGAAACGATCTACCAGGGGTTCCTGGGGAAGGTGGAAGAAGGCAGGACCTTTTTTCACGGGCACACCTACACGGGCAACCCCCTGGCGGCCCGGGCGGCACTGGCTGCCCTGGACCTCTTCGAGAAAGACCGGACCCTGCAGACCCTGCCGGACAAGGTCCGCCGCATGGAGGAGGGTCTGAGGCCGTTCCGGGCGCTGGAGCACGTGGGGGACGTACGGCAGTGCGGCTTCCTGGCCGGCATCGAGCTGGTGGAGGATCGTGCCACCCGACGGCCCTATCCGCCCGGGGAGCGCATAGGGATGCGGGTGGCCATGGAAGCCCGTAAACACGGTCTCGTGATCCGGCCCCTGGGCGACGTGATGGTGATCATGCCGCCGCTGATACTCACTTCGGAGGAAATCGACCGGCTGCTGGAGATTACGTTGATGTGCATCCGTGAAATTACGGAGTCCGGGGAGCGATAAGCACCCGTCTGCGGTGTTGGGTTCGGTCCGGGCCGCTGCGGCGACCTCCAGGGTCTGTCTCACGGCCCAGCCCTTCACCCGCCTTGCATCCGGGCACTTCTTGCTCCCCGGAATTCAGGAACACTGGGAGTGGAATGAAACCAAAGGGCTTGTTCATCACCGGAACGGACACGGGTGTGGGAAAGACCCTGGTGGCGGGGGGACTGGCGGCCTGCTTCCGGGATGCGGGCATCGCCGTCGGTGTGATGAAGCCGGTTGAGACCGGGTGCGGAATCCGTGGCGAAACGCGGAACGCACCGGACGCCCGTTTCCTGCAGAGGATGTCCGGGACACAGGATCCCCTGGAACGGATCGTGCCGTACCGGCTCCGGGCGCCTCTTGCCCCACAGGTGGCCGCGGAAAAAGAGGGAGTTCGGATCCAGCCGGCACGGATTTCAAGCCGGTTCCGGGAGATCGCCACCCGCCACGATCTCACCCTGGTGGAGGGGGCAGGCGGTCTGCTGGTACCGTACACAAGCCAGGTCCGCACCCTGGAGCTCATCCTCCGCCTGGACCTGCCGGTACTGGTGGTGGCCAGGACAGGCCTGGGCACCCTGAACCACACACTGCTTACCCTGGAGTGCCTGTCTCGAAGCGGGATCCCCGTTCTGGGCGTCATCCTGAACAACGCTGAAGGCACCCGGGGCCCGGCCGAGCAGACCAACCCGTCCACCCTGCGCCGGTGGACCCGGACGCCCCTGTTGGGAACCATCCCCCACCAGCCTGGGGTTCGAACGGCCCGGGTTTCCCGAGAGCAGGCCGCCCGGATCGTCCGGCAGCACGTGGACGTGGATCGCCTGCTCAAAAACCTTTAGCGGCAGGATAGGACTCCACGCCAATCCCCACCCCACCTGGATCCCGGATCAGGTCCGGGATGACGATGCCCACAGAGCCCTGGAGGCCCCTAGACGCCCTTCGCCGGAAAATCGGCCGGCATTCATCGATCAGCGTTTTGCACTCGGCTCCACGCCACGATATTAACCATGCGAAGAGACGCAGAAATGGAGATTGTGAGCGAAGCGCGGCAATCCCCCCGGCATCTGGTGGCCGTGGCACAATGAGCTGGTGGACAGCTTCTTTGCAGACCTTCGGCGCCTCCCCGTAATATCCATACAATACTTTAGCGTATTTACGCCGATGAGTACGCAGTCTACTGAGTACCCATTCAGTCGAAGGTGCGACGAGAAGGTGACGAGAAAGGCCGCCCTTCTCTGAACGGTTGCCATCCGAAAAGAAATAGACTGGCCAAGGCGGAGCCGACGGGTTACAATCCCCTCGAACCATACCCGGACGTGCGCCGGAAACACCCGAACCGGTGCCGACAGCTAAAAGAGGTTTTTTATTCGATGGAAGGAGGAAACCCAGATGAAGCTGATCATCCTGCTCGTTGCCGTGGCCGCACTCGTTGTCGCCCTGCTGGCATACAAGAAGGCCGGCGGCGACACCAAGGACCTGACTAAGGAGTTGGAGAAACCCCTGGATTCCATTCGGGAGAAGACCGCGGACACTCTATCAAAGATGGAAAAATCTCTGCGGAAAGAAGACGAGTGATCCTTCCCGTACCCAGAGGCTGATGCGTAAAATAATCCCCCGGCAAAGCCGGGGGCATTTTGATGGTGCCAACCCGAACCGTTGACGCCCCCGTAGGGGGCCAGATCCCTGGTGACCGGCACCGATGCCTCGTAAGGGACATTGCGAGGAGCCGCAGGCGACGCGGCAAGCCCCCGGTGCAGCAGGAATACGGGGCCGGGGGGTTGCCACGCTTCGCTCGCAATCTCCAGCTATCAACACATTCCTGCTGAATCAGCACACAATAAATTCGCACGGCGCCATGGGTACTTGATGCCCGTCCATCGATTGTCCAAGCATTAGCTGAACGATACCGCCGGACCAGCCGGTGGCGTTTGATAGATGCCTAAGAGCTGCACGGCCTGTTGTGAAGGATCGACATCCCGTATCTTTATGCCGATGAGTCCTTCACAGAATGCCGACCGCTACCCGGGCGGGGAGGACCTGGGGGTGGTGTTGGCCCGTTCCTTCAGGATCCGGGTGAAGAGTTCCACTACCTGCGGATCGAACTGCTT
>CAYTRL010000142.1:0-12994 GCA_964439795.1 uncultured Thermodesulfobacteriota bacterium | reverse complement strand
GGGCTCCCCAGGACTTCGATCCCCACCGGCGCGCTAGAGCCGTTCGATGATCGTCCCCGTGGCCACCGCTGAACCGCAGCACATGGTGCACAGTGCGGTGCTCTTGTCGAGCCGCTCGAGCAGGTGGAGGGCCGTGGTGATCATCCGGGTCCCGGTGGAACCCACCGGGTGTCCGATCGCAATGGCGCCGCCGATTATGTTCACTTTGGACATGTCCGGTTCAAAGACCTTGGCCCAGGAGAGGACCACGCCGGCAAAGGCCTCGTTGACCTCGTAGAGGTCGATGTCGTTCAGGGACATGCCGGATTTCTTCAGCAGGGCATTCGTAGCATCCACCGGCCCGTCCAGCAGGTAGTACGGGTCCGCTCCCACAATCACGTCGTACAGGACCCGGGCCCGGGGTTTCAGGCCGAGCTCCTTGGCCTTTTCCCGGGTCATCACGAGCACGGCGGATGCCCCGTCGGAAAGCTGTGAGGATGTTGCGGCCGTGGTAAAGCCCTCGGCATCCACGGAACGAAGGGTGGCAAGCTTTTCCAGCGTGCTCGCCCGCAACCCCTGGTCCCGGTCCACGAGCATGGTCTCACCGGTGGGCTGACCGTCTTCGCCCAGCACCGGCGCTTCGATGGGAAGGATCTCTTTCTTGAAGTAGCCGGCCTCGGTGGCCGCGATCGCCTTCTCCTGGGACCAGACACCGAACTTGTCCAGGTCTTCCCGGGTGATCCCCCGGTTCTTGCAGATGCGCACCACGGCCTCGAACTGGTCCAGGGGCATGTCCCACGGAAAATTGGGAGGGATGAAGAATCCGCACCCCTCGCCCACGTTCTTGCCCAGACCCACGTGGCTCATCATCTCCAGGCCGCTTCCGATGCCCACATCGATGCTCCCGGCCTTGACGAACGCGTTGACCATGTGAAACGCCTGCTGCGCGGACCCGCACTGGCTGTCCACGGTGGTCCCGGGGACCTCCCAGTGGTCTCCCTTCACCAGCCAGGCAAAACGGGCGTTGTTGCCCGACTGCTCCCCTGCCTGGGTGACCGTTCCGCTGATCACCTGTTCGACCTGCCCCCGATCCAGCCCGGCGCGTTCCAGCACCCCGTTGAGAGCAAAAGACAGTATCTCCGCGGCATGGAATCCACTCAGCCATCCCTTGATCGGGTATCCCCTTCCGATGGGCGTCCGGCAGGCTTCGACAATCACAGCTTCACGCATCATTTTCCTCCCCTTTATTTTTCATCGAGTGCCCTGCAAGATTTCGATTATATAGCAAACGGATTGCACAGTTCAACCGAAGGGGTGAGGCCCCGGTTCCGCAACCGCCGTTTCCCCGTGCCGGACAAGATCCCGGCCACCCACGGGATCCGCCGGCCGCCTCCCTAGGACTCCGCGTGCCTCACCGGGGCCGGTTCCCGCATCGGACCTCTCTGAACCCTTGAAAAACGCGGACGAAATGGTCCCTCCCTCCCGGAACCTGGAAGCCTCCGGCACCGGACCCGTCTCGCCCCCCTTCCCTGCATGGGAGACATTCCGCTTGACAAACCTTTCCGGTTCCGGTTGTAATAGCCGCATGTTGTTGTTGCAAAACCTGTTGTAATTTCTTTGTAAATACTTTGTAAAAATAATGTAACAAGCTAATAACTAGCTCTAACAGTACATCCATCCGAACAACTCGGAGAGAAAGGAGCAATCCATGGGAAAGACGCTGGAAGGAAAGGTGGCCATCGTGACAGGTGCCGGACGGGGTCTGGGTCGCGTGGAGGCCCTGGAACTGGCGCGGCAGGGCGCCCGCGTGGTCGTGAACGATTACGGCGTGGGTGCCGACGGCAGCGGGTCCTCCCAGGATCCGGCCCAGCAGGTCGTGGAGGAGATCAAGGGTTTCGGGGGGGAAGCGGTGGCGGTCTTCGGCGATGTGGGAAGCTGGAGCGACGCCGAAGCGAACGTGAAAACGGCCATCGACACGTTCGGCGATCTTAACATCGTGGTGAACAACGCCGGCTTCTGCCGGGACCGCATGATCTTCAACATGGCCGAGGAAGAGTTCGACGCCGTCATCCGCGTCCACCTGAAGGGCCATTTCAACTTCATGCGCATGGCCTGCCACTACTGGCGTGCGCAGAGCAAGGCCTCCGGGGCCCCCGTGTACGGCCGTCTTGTCAGCACGTCTTCGGAGGCCTTCCTGTTCGGCTCCGTGGGGCAGCCGAACTACTCGGCGGCCAAGGGCGCCATCACCGCCCTGACCCTGTCCACGGCCCAGGCCATGCTCAAGTACGGTGTGACGGCCAACGCCATCTGCCCCCGCGCTTTGACGACGATGACGGACAGCGGACTCACCGCGGAGATGTTCGCCAAACCCGAGGAAGGCTTCCATACCTTCGCGCCGGAGCACGTGGCGCCTCTGGTGGCATACCTGTCCTCCCCCATGGCGGCCAGGATCTCCGGCTGCGTTCTTCTGGTCTGGGGCAAGGAAGTCACGCTGGTGAACGGCCCCACCATGGGGAAGGCGTTCGTGAACCCCGAGGCCTGGACGGTGGAGGATCTGGACCAGCAGCTCACGCCCCACTTCGCCGAACTCGAGCCGATCAAGAGCGGATTTATCTTGAGCTGACCGCCCGGGGATCTCCATGCAGTCCGACCCTTCCATCCCTCAGCGTGTCCGGCTCGCTTCCGCGTTGCGCAGCCTCACGGAACAGGTGTTGGAACGGGAAGCCTCCGCGTTGCTGCTGCTCTCGATCACGGAGGCCATGGAACGGGTTCAGGACCGCCTGGCGGAACACCCTCGGCGTCTCCGAAAGGTGGGGTTTCCGGTCACGGCGGAGCCGGAAGAGGCCTGGAGCTTCGATTACGGCATGAAGAATTTCAGCCCGGTGTCCGGTTCCGCCAACCCCCTTTCTCCACCCCTCAGGATCCGGATGGAAACCGACCGGGTCACCGGCACGGTGCGCTTCCCTCCCCCGTTTACCGGCCGGGACGGATCCGCCCACACCGGATATGTGACGGCCGCGTTCGACGAGTTACTAGGTGCTGCCCTGTCTCTGACGGGGCAGCCCGGCATGACCGGCATCCTGGAAGTTCAGGTTCACCGGCCGGTCCCCATCGGGGAAATGCTGTATATGGAGGGCAGGATCCGGAGGGTCCGCGGGCCCCTGGTGTTCACCGACGGCACCCTGCAGGCAGGGTCGTGTGAGGTGGCCCGAGCCGAGGGGATCTTTTTTCAGATCGATGAATCGATCTATCTGCGGCTTGCCCGGGAGCGGAACCGGAAGATCCGCGAAGGGGCCTGATCTGTTCCCCCGGAGGGTCTGCACGGTACCGCCGGGACGAACACGGATCCGGTTTCCTTTCCCCTAAAGATCAAGGAGCGCAGGACGATGAAGGAAGAACAACCACCGACCTCTTTTCCCCACAGAGAACGGCTTGCAGAGGCCCTGCGGGGGTTGTGCGCCGAGATCGTCGCCTGCGATGCTCCGGAGGAAATCTTCCGGGAAGCCGCCGAGACGGCGGAGGCTTTCACCCGGAAACTGGAGCGGGAACCCCGCCGCGTCCGGCGTGTGGGCAAATCCATCCAGGAGGAGATCCGGACCATTGGGAAAAGATACCATTACGGGGATCTGATCCACTTCAGCCCCATGGCGGGCTTCGCGAACCCCCTGGCGCCGCCCCTCACCATCCTGAAGGAGAACGACGAAACCCTGACAGGACACGTGCGGTTTTCCGCTGCGTATGAAGGCGGCCCGGGGATCGTTCACGGCGGATACATCGCGGCGGCCTTCGACGAACTGCTGGGACTGGTCCAGTCCCTGACCGGCGAGGCGGGGATGACCGGGAACCTGCGGGTGCGCTACCGGAACCCGTGCCCCCTGAACACCGACCTGCGCATGGAAGGCAGGGTACACGGACTGGAGGAACGGAAGATTACCACCCGCGGCACGCTGCACGCCGGGGACCTGCTGGTGGCGGACGCCACGGCCACGTTCATCCTCCTGGATCACAGGCAGTTCCGGAAAAAGGTGCCCCACCGTTCGAAGGAATAGGGTCAGGCGGGACAAGAAGTTAGACCAGGGAGCGGGAGGGAGCGCCCGCATACCGGGCCTCTGAAAACGTAATCCACCGCATCTCCGGAAAAACAGAAACCTCCTCGAAGTAGTGCGCCGCCAGGCCGGCCATCCGTCCCAGCAGGAAGACCCCCTCCGCCAGCTCCGGCGGCAGCCCCATATCGGCAATCACGGCGCCGATGACCCCGTCCACGTTCATGGGGAGGGAGATACCCGCGATGCGGAAGAAGATCTCCGAAGCCACCTGAGAACAATGCACGCAATCCGCAGCCGTGCCCGTCTCTTCCGACAACGCCCAGAGGGACAGGACACGGGGATCCACGTCGTGGATCCGGTGCCCCAGACCCGGGATCTTGTTTCCCGCCCGGACCCGGTCGGTCATGAGATCTTCCAGGACCTCCGTGGGCTCCTTCCCGGAAGCCCGGGCTCCCCGGGCCGCCTGCAAGAACAGCTCCGCGGCTTCCAGGCCCGCCCCCCCGTGAATGCGGGTGATGGTGCCCATGCCCGAGGCCAGGGCGCATTCCAGCGGGGCTCGCACCGAGGCGGCGAGACGGACGGCCTGCGCCGACGGCGCGGTGACTCCGTGGTCCACCGTGGCCACGGCCAGGGCTTCCAGCATTCTCGCCCGGGACGGGGAGACGTCCGGGCGACCGGTGAGGGCACGGGCCAGCAGCCCGGAAAACGGTTCATCCGGATCCGCGTCTTTCAGCGCGTCTTCCCGGTTCAGCAGAAAAGCGAGACAGCGAACCACACGGCCGACACAGAACAGGACCTGGTCCGGGCGTTTCGGGACCGGCGATGAAGGGAGGGGGACGTCGGACAGAAGAAACCGGGCGACCTGCCTGGAGATCCTCTCGCCGGGATGTTTCCAGAGGTTGGGCAGGGGCTTCCCGGACGCCTCCCATGCCATCCGTGTCAACGATGCCGTGCTGTGCGGATCGGCAAATTCCCCGCTCAGCAACAGAGGCACTACATCCGGCAGGCCCTTTCGACCGATGATCTCCTGCAGGGGAACCCCCGCGATCTCGATGATATCGGGCTCCACCCGGGTGATGCGCGTGGTCCAAATCGATGGTTCCCGGGGTCTCTTCATGGTGTTTTTCATCTCATTCGTTTCGGCTGTTGATGTGGATTCCCACCGGTCTTCGGGAACTGCCGGCGGAGAACCGCGCTATTATAAGCGATGGGGTTTTGAAAAACCAAGCAGGGGCCAGCCTCTTTCAGACGCCATCCCCTTTCTGTTCACAACGGGATCTCAATGTCACAAATTTTTTACAAAGCTTTTACACCTCAGTTACAACCCGGGCCCCTTCTCTCTATATGCTGGCTGCATGGTTCTGATACACTGGTAGCGCTCTAGGAATCTAAAGGGAAACCCTGAAACGTTTCCCGAGAAAAACCGCTCTAAACGGAGCGATGAAACCGGGTCTCCGGACCCCCAGGAGGAAGACCCATGCTGGTCGGCGGGTGCGACATCGGTTCCACCACCGGAAAGGCCGTGGTCCTGAACGAGAAGGAGATCCTCGCGTACTCCATTCTCCCGTCCACGACCCGCCCGGAGGAAACCGCGAAGATGGCCATGGACGAGGCCATGAAACAGGCCGGCCTCTCATCCCTTGAAGACATGGAATACGTGGTGGGCACGGGCTACGGAAGACTCAAGGTCCCGTTTGCCAATGAAAACATCTCCGAGATCACCTGCCACGGCCGGGGCGCGCACTGGCTGTGCCCCTCCATCCGCACCGTGGTGGATATCGGCGGCCAGGACTGCAAGGTGATCTCCCTGAGCGATAAGGGGAAGGTGATCGAGTTCGTCATGAACGACCGGTGCGCTGCCGGAACGGGCCGCTTCTTCGAGGCCATGGCCCGCGTGCTCCACTGCGGCCTGGAGGGCATATCCGACCTCTCCAACCAGGGAGAGACCGCGTCAACCATCACCAGCCAGTGCAGCGTGTTCGCCGAGTCCGAGGTGGTCACCCAGATCAACGAGGGAACCGACATCAAGAACATCATCGCCGGGATCAACAACTCCGTGGCCGCCCGCCTCACCTCCATGGTCCGGCGCGTTGGCCTTGTGGAAGACCTGGCCTTGACCGGGGGCTGCTCCAAGAACGACGGCCTGGCCCGGTCCCTGGAGGGAAAGCTGGGGATCAAGGTGACCCGTCTCCCCATAGACCCCCAGATCGCCGGCGCCATCGGGGCCGCGGTCATCGCCCGGGAAAAGATGCAGGCATAGGTGTTAACCTGTTTTAACACTACAGGAGGAAAACCATTGGGAACCCTAGCAACGTCAGAGGCATTTCAGAAATGCGTCGAGGCCGCGGAGAGCATTATGAACCCGGCGGTGCAGGCCTGGCTCGACCAGGGCGGCAAGGTGGCCGGATACTTCTGCTCCTCCGTGCCGGAAGAGATCCTCATGGCCGCCGGCTACCTGCCCTTCCGCATCCGGGGAACCGGCAGTGAGAACACGGAACTTTCCGACGCCTTCTTCAGCCCCATCAACTGCTCCTTTCCGCGCCATGCGTTCAACCAGGCCCTCAAGGGCGAATACGCCTTTCTCGATGCCCTGATCTGCATCAACTCCTGCGATCACGTCCGCCGGGTCTACGACAACTGGATTCAGAACGTGAAAACCACCAAGTTCGCCACGGTGATGAGCCTCCCCCGGAAGGTCGGGGACCGCCAGGTGGACTGGTATCACGACGAGATCAACCTCCTCCGGAAACAGCTGGAGGAACACCTGGGCGTGGAGATCACGGACGAGAAGATCCGGGACGCGATCCAGCTCCAGAACGAGATTCGCGGCCTTCAGAAAGAGATCTACCTCCTGCGGAAAAGCGATCAGCCGCCCATGACCGGGGCGGAGGCGCTGGTCGTGATGGTGGCCGGCACATCCCTGCCTAAAGATCTTTACAGGGACCTGCTCAAACAGCTGCTGAAGGACCTCAACGGGGTGGACGGGCTCAGCGGGCACCAGGTGCGCCTCATGATCCTCGGGAGCGAACTGGACGACCCGGAATACGTGAAGATCATCGAGGACCAGGGGGGGCTCGTGGTCACCGATTCCATCTGCTACGGGACCCGGCTCATGTGGGTCCCGGTGGATGAATCCGAGAGCGACCCGGTGCGGGCCCTGTCCCGCTTCCAGATTCAG
Source organism: uncultured Thermodesulfobacteriota bacterium (assembly GCA_964439795.1). Classification (GTDB taxonomy): domain Bacteria; phylum Desulfobacterota; class DSWW01; order DSWW01; family DSWW01; genus CAYTRL01. The sequence continues at coordinate 5,791 of CAYTRL010000142.1, read as the reverse complement.
CAGCGCCCGGCCTGCCCACGCATGTACGGCAACCAGCCGGAGCGGCTGGCCTTTACCAAGATGATGGCCAAAGAGTTCCGGGTGGACGGCATCATCGGGGAACGGCTCCAGTTCTGCGACAACTGGCTCGTGGAGCACTACATGACGAAAAACGACATGAAGGAACACGGGGGTCTGCCGTTCCTGCAACTGGACCGGGAGTATATCCTGAGCGGAAAGGGACAGATCCGGACACGCGTACAGGCATTTCTGGAAACCATGGCTTCATAAGGGAGGGTCCTCATGGCCTTGACCAAAGAGATCAAAGAGAATTCCATCAAGCGATACAAGGAAGAACGCGACTGGTTCAAGCTCAACCTGGAAGGCGCGGAACTCATGGGAACCGAGGAAAGCGAGCTCTCCGCCAGGCTCCTCCGGATCCTCCTGGAGGCGAAGCAGCGCGTGGTGAACTGCGTGGAAAACGACGAGCCGTTCATCGGAGGCTATTTCTGCAACGCACCGGAACTGTTCACCTCCATGGGGCTTCCCTGGTTCATGGTCATGGAGACCCCGTTTCTGGCCGCATCCGCCCCGTTCATCGTCCAGGACATCGAGGGGGCTGAGGAGATGGGGCTGGGGGCCGACCTGTGCACGGCTATCCGGCTGCCGATCTACTACATCGAAAAGAACATGATGCCCATTCCCTCCGCCTGCCTGGGGCTCATCTACCCCTGCGACGGCGCGCCGATGCTCCACCAGGTACTCATGCACAACAGCAACTGGAAAAACGTCCCCCTGTACAGCTGCGACCCGCCCTATACGTCCGACGAGCGCGCGGTGCAATACTTCGCGGACGAACTCCGGGAGATGACGAGGTTTCTCGAAAAACACACGGGCGCCAAGCTCAAGATGGACAACCTGGTGGAGGTCTGCGAACGCTCCAACCAGGTGTACTCCATCTGGCAGGAATACATGGAGATCCGGAAGCACAAGCCCTGCCCCCACGGCTGGGAGATGGGCGGCGCCCAGTGTTTCGCCATCAGCCAGTGCTTCGACGTGGGCAACCCCAAGAGCGTGGCCTGGTTCGAACAGCTGATCAAGGTGGCCCAGGACCGGATCAAGAAGGGGCTGGGGGCCCAGACCAAGGAGGGGTGGAAGGAAAAGGTGCGCATGTTCTGGTTCGACATCATGCCCTACGGCTGGATCTACGAGTTCATGCCCTGGCTGGAGGAAGAACTGGGTGCGGTCATTGTCCAGGACATGTTCGGCAATTTCCCTTACAGCCTGATCGACACCTCCAGCGAAGAAACGATTTATTACGACCTGGCCAAGCGAAACCTGGTGGACGCCCCCATGATCCGGCAGGCCCGGGGCACGGCGGAAAACTTCGCCATCGACATCCGCAGGATCGTGAAGGAGTACCAGGTGGATGTGGTGGTCTGGCCGGGACACATGGGACACAAGGATGGGGCCGCCACGGTGGGGATCATGCGGGAGACTTGCCGGGAACTGGATGTTCCGTTCCTGCACATCGGGCTCGACCTCTTCGACAAGCGGTACACCAGCATCGACGAGGTCAAGGACAAGGTGGCCACCTTCCTGCAGGGGCATGGGTTCGTCTAAATCATCCATGGGTGTCTTCGACAACTACATCGAAAAGGTGACCGAGTACGTGGACCGGTTGCGGGAGCGGGACGTGCCGGCGCGGGAGTGGACCTGTGCGTCCTCGCCGCACCTCCTCCGGGAACCGCTGCCCGTCCACGTGGGCCCCGGCGCGAACCCCGGCATCATCCTCCGGGGAGACACCTTCGCCGAACTGGGCAGTCCGCTGGCCGGCTCCTGTGCCCTGGTCCTGTGGACGGACCGCCCCCCGGCGGTCCGAGACGGCCGGATCACCCTCCTGGGCCCGGACATCCCGGAGTCGGAGGGGGCCAGCCTTCCCTTCGGCCAGATCCTGATCGTGGGCGGAGAAGGCCTGTCCGAACAGGATCATGAACGCATGCTGCAACACCAGTACGTGGCGGACCAGATCGAAGGGTATATGATCAAGAGCGCCCCGGACCGTATCTGGAGCCGGGTGAGCCGGGCGGCTGCGGAAAAGGGACTGGATTTTCATGCCCTGGGAAAAGCCCTGATGGCTGTCTTCCGGTCCGAGGAACCCGGCATCGAAACCATGGAAATCATCTTTATCACCTCCAGCAAGGAAGACGTGCAGGGCCTGGACCCGGTGGTTGCACAGGTCAAGAAGATCAGCCGGGAGATCGTGAAGGAGACCTGGAAGGTGAAGGGGATCGACCTCGAGTGCCAGATGGACTGCAACTCCTGCGGCGACAAGATTGTGTGCGACGACATCCGCGGGGTGATCGCGGTACAGAAAAAGCAGAAGTAACCCCGGCGGCGGCCGGGACGTCCGCCGCCGCGGAGGGCCGGGGAACCCGTTGTCCGCCCGGGCAAGTTCCGGAGAGCGGATGCTCTTCTTCCGTTGTTGTCCACCCGCTCCTTTCCCGCCGAACACGGCAGATTCCGCTTCCCCCCGGAGGAGAAGTTTGAACCCGCCCGACGGTTGAGCCCCGCAGCCGAAACGCCCCCCCCGGAGAGTCGAACTAACGCTTGCCAAATCCATGCGCGGATGGCATATTCGCTTTCATGATCGTCTATCAGCGACAATCCTCAACAGGCCTTCCGGACCGGTTTTTCAAACAGGAACCGAACAGACCCGGTGTCCGTTTCCCCTTTCTCTCGGCAGTGGTTCTCGTCCTGTTGATGCTCCGGGTCGCGCCCGCCGGCGCCGAACGCGGCGTTACCGTGACATCCCCCGGCCCGGCAAAGCCCTACAGCCAGTCCTATGCACTGGTGGTGGGCATCGACAAATATTCCCACGGGTGGCCACGCTTGAACGCGGCGGTCTCGGATGCCAGGCAGATGGAAGCGGAACTGAAGCGGCAGGGCTTTTCCGTGACCACCCTGCTGGACGGGAAGGCAACCAAGCGTGAAATCCTGAAATATCTTGCCACGGTGCTGCCGCGCCAGGTGAAACGGGACGACCGCTTTCTCTTCTATTTCGCCGGACACGGTCAAACCGAGTCCGCCAGGCGATCCCAGGCAAAATTGGGCTACATCGTCCCCGTTGACGGCGCCCGTTCCCAGGGGCTGGATCAATGGGAAACCTACCTTTCCATGACCGAGCTGCGAAGAATCCTGGTAAGCAAATATGCGGCCAAACATGTGCTGCTGGTCTTTGATTCCTGTTTCGGCGGCATCGTGCTGACCCGTTCCGGAGGAATTTCTCAGTCAGTCCGCAGCCATCTGAGCAAGGACGGCGTAATGGCGATTACGGCCGGAGGGGAAGGAGAACTCGCCGCCGACGGCCTTTTCACCCGCATCCTGGTGTCCGCCATGCAAGGCCAGGCGGACATGAACAACGACGGGTTCGTCACCTTTGGTGAACTGGCCCTGTTTTCCGAGCAGGAAGTCAACAAGGATAACAGCAATCAACTCCCCCGCTACGGGTCCCTCTCCGGAGCGGGGCAGATGGTCTTTCTTTCCAGCCTGAAGGTTCCGGACCGGATCGAACCGCAGGATGACGCGGCCCCTGCAGGCAGGATCCGGGAAGAGGCCCCTGCGGTCTGGCCCCGGCAGAATCCGGTTGCGGACAAGGATGGGGATATGGAATGGATCTATATCCCTGCGGGGTCCTTCCGCATGGGCTCCGAGGAAGGGGACAGCGACGAAACCCCTGTGCGGCCGGTGGAAGTGGCCGGGTTCCAGCTGGCCAGGACCGAGACGACCTCGGCGCAATATGCCCGCTGTGTGGATGCCGGCGTCTGCGAGAGACCGAAGCTGGACAGCGACCTGGAACACTGCAACTGGGGGTACCGGAGCCGTGAAGACCGCCCCATGAACTGCGTCACCTGGCGGCAGGCCGAGACCTTCTGTGAGTGGGTCTCCGGTAGATTGCCTTATGAGGTGGAATGGGAATATGCTGCCAAGGGGGGGACGGACCGGAAATATCCCTGGGGAGAAGAGACTGCAAGCTGTTCCCAGGCGGTGATGAACGACGGCGGCCCGGGGTGCGGGACGTTCACAACCATGCCGGTTTGCAGCCGGGAAGCGGGCAATACCGACCAGGGTGTCTGTGACCTTGCGGGAAGCCTATGGGAATGGACCCTGGACCTGTACCGGACCAAGAGTTCCGTTCCCCGGCAGGGACGGAACCGACCCGTACAACCATCGAGCAGGGCTCCCCGTGTCCTGCGCGGCGGCAGCTGGCAAAACGGGGCCGATGCGCTCCGTTGCGCCAACCGAAGTTCCCAACCACCGGATACGAAATCCGAGGGTGTCGGCTTTCGTTGTCTCAAGAGCAGCCCCTAAAGCAGGTGGCCTTTTCGGATCCAGGCCGGTTGCCTCAACGCTGGAAGAAGGGAGTCTTCACGATGAAGGAAAAGATGTTCCACCGCCGTGCCGTAAGAACCCGATCCATACCCCTCCTGGTGCTGGTGGCCCTGTTTTTCATCTCCTGTGGTCCCACGGTCTGGGGCACCTACCCGACCCACCCGCCTCACCAGAAGATGTCCTCCGGGGAATTGGGAGAGGAACTGAAAACCCTGCTTACGGATAAGGAGAAGAACAGGAGGATCGAGGAGTTTAATGCCCAGCGCTTCCGCTCGTTCCAGAAGCAGAGCCAGAAGGAGGTCACCCTTGTCTGCGTGGAGGAGGGTCGCTGGGTCATCGTGGAAATCAACGAAGAGAAGAGTCAGGCGGCCGCCAAGCCCATGCCCATGTTCGGCTCCGACAGCGGTCTGGATATCAAGCAGACGATATCCTTTGTCGTTAAAAAGGTGGACGAGATCAACGTCCTGTTCGAGGAACTGACCGAACTGCGCCGCCTGGTCGCCGCGAAACCGGATGATTCCACCTTCTCGAACCTGGCCATTTCCCAGGGCGTCGTCGTCCTGTACGAATGCCGGGTCCTGCTGGACGTGCTCGATGAAATCAAGAAAGAGGGCGGATCGTTTGAACCGCTCGAGGAGTACGTGGAATTCACCCAGGACATCATCAATGAAGTCGCCGACGTCCTGCTGCCGTCCCTCCTGGACAATGCCGTCAAATACGGGATGCCTGACAAGGATGTCATCCACTACCGGATTCAGATCGCCGTGCTCAAGGGAGCGTCGCCGAAAGAGTATTGTGAACAGGTCGACTTCGCCGGTGAGGAGCACATGGCGCAAGCCCTGGGGTGGTGCGCATACGACGCGGAAAAGAGAGGCAACGTCTCGGAGGCTGTTGCGTATTACGAGAAAGCCAAGATGTCTCTTCTCGATGTGGAAGTCCCTTCCTATGCCGTGCGGAAGTTGAGAAAGATCAAGAAAGGCCATTAGAACAACGGAACCAGGACAAGAGGCGCGATGAACGGAACCATCGAACTCCCCCCGGAGAGTTCGCGCCCGGAACCCGGAAAGAACCCAACACAACCTCATCAGGACGGAGGATAGCATGAGATCAAACGAGAACAGGGTCATGACACTCACCCTGGCCATCTTGATTTCCGCAGGCCTGGGTGCCTGTGTTCCGGCGGGAAAGAATGTGGAGGTCGAATACCCCGATATGCCTCCTCTTGCCAAGATCGTGAAAATGAAACCTTCCTTCACGCCCAAATCCCAGCGCTACAAGATCGCCGTGCTCACGTTCATCGACCAGACCGAAAAGGCGGGCATGGTGACGGATCCGATTGCGGACATCCTCACCACCGAACTGTTCAGGCGCTTCTGGGTTTCGTGTGGGTGAATTTCTTGGCTGAGCTTGTTGGTGGTAT
>CAYTRL010000141.1:0-13032 GCA_964439795.1 uncultured Thermodesulfobacteriota bacterium | reverse complement strand
CCATCACGGGAATCTCACTCGGAGAAAAACCACTGCTCCCGGGTCTTCACGTGGACAACTCCATGGAGGTCTGGTTCAAGGCGGACGATCCCAACTGGGTCACCTACAAGCGGTTTCAGGATCAGTTCGAGCGGGATGAGATCATCTTCCTCACCTTCCGGGCCGAAGACATCTTCCTGCCCGGGCACCTGAACAAGATCCGGGACCTGACGGAAAAACTGCAGGAACTCCCGCACGTGGCAAGCGTCCAGTCACTCACCAACGTCGAGCATTTCCGCGGGGAGGACGGGGTGCTCACCGTATCCGACCTTGTGGAGGAGGTCCCCGGGACGGAGGAGGAAAGGGAACAGCTCCGCCGCATGGTCCTGGAAAACCCCCTCTACGCGGGCAACCTCGTCTCGGACGACGGGCATACCACCGCCATCCTGATCCGGCTGGAGGAGCCGGATCCGGGAGAAAACATCCAGCGGCAGATCACGGACCTCCTGTACACATTCTGCGAAAAGGAAAGCGAGGGCGGCCGGTACGCCTTTCACCTGGCCGGCGTGCCGATCCTGCTGGGCCTGGAAGACCGGGCAAGCACCGATGACGCCACCCTGGAATATTCCCTCGCCCTCGTGCTGGTGATCCTCGTGCTCTACGGCCTCCACCGGCGATGGATCTATGTACTGATCTCCCTGTCTGTGGTGGTTGTCGCCAACATATGGATCCACGGCCTGATGGCTCTGTGCGGTTCCACCTACAACATGATCACCACGATCCTGGCCTCCCTGGTGATGGTCATCGGCATCGCCGATTCCATCCACTTTCTTTCCGAGTATGAAACAGAGACCCGCCGGGGGAAAGGCTCCCCGGAGGCCGTGCGGGACGCCTTCCTGAAGATCTGGACCCCCTGTCTGTTCACCAGTCTGACCACGGCCGCGGGGTTCTGCTCCATGTCCACATCCAGCCTGCGGGCGGTGCAGGAGTTCGGGATCTACTCCGGGGTGGCCATGCTCATGACCTTTGTGGTGAACATGGTGCTCGTGTCCATCTGGCTGAGCTTCCTCCGGGCGGCCCCGGAAAAACGGCACCGGAAAAAAAGGGCCGGATGGATCGAGCGCACCCTTGAAAAGGTGGCCGGTCTGAGCGGCAAAGGGGTGAAGGGGAGCATCGCCGCGGCCGTGCTGGTCTTTCTGGTCTCCCTGACCGGGATCTTCCGGATCGAGATCAACACGAACGAGATACAGTACTTCCGGCAAAACCACCCGATCCGGGTGGCCACCGAGTTCATCGAACGGAACCTCACCGGCACCATCCCCCTGGAGATCATGCTCACCGGAAAGGCCGACGCCTTCAAGGAACCGGATACCCTTCGCCGCGTGGAGGAACTGGAACGGTACATGGGCAGCCTGGACTTCCTGCAGAAGACCTTTTCCCCGGTACACTTCCTCAAGGAGATCAACCAGGTGGTTCACGACGGGGACCCTGCATTTCACCGGATCCCGGAATCCAGCAACCTGACCGCCCAGCTTCTGCTCCTGGCCGAGGGGAGCGGTTCCGAGGAGATCGAGAACTATCTGGACCTCACGGACTTCTCCAGGGCGCGGGTCCAGGGAAGACTGAACTACGTGGGTACCAACGAGATGATGGAGATCAACCGGAAGGTGGAGCAGAAGACCGAGGAACTGTTCGGCCCCGTGGATATCCGGGCCGAGATCACCGGCGGGATCCCCCTCTACCTGAACATGGTGGACTACCTCCTGGATAGCCAGATCCGGGGGTTCAGCCTGGCCCTGATCACGATCTTTGTGATGCTCTCCCTGCTGGTCCGGTCCCTGAAGCTGGGCCTGCTCGCCATGGTGCCAAACTGCATTCCCATCTTCCTCACCTTCGGCATCATGGGGTGGGCGGGCATCTACCTGGACCTGGGGACCGTGCTCATCGCCTCCATCGCCATCGGGCTGGCCGTGGACGACACCATCCATTTCATCGCCCGCTTCCGCCTCCTCTTTCAGCAGCACGGAACGTACGACACCGCCCTGAGGGAAACCATCCGGACCATCGGCTCCCCGATCACCATGACCTCCATCGTTCTGTTCTTCGGTTTCGGGATCATGATGGTTTCCACCTTTAAGCCGATCGTCTACTTCGGGCTGCTTGCTGCCATCACCATGCTGTCGGCCCTGGTGGCGGACCTGTTCATCCTGCCCGCGCTGATCAAGCTGTTCAAGCCGTTCGGGCCGGAGGAACAGGAAATGACCGGGCCCGGGGAGCGAGCGGGATGAAGGCAACAAGAAAGGAAGACCGGCGGATCGTTTACTCCACCGGGCAGGGCAGGATGTGTCCCGGTTGCGGAAACCCCGCTGACCGGTGCACCTGCCGCCGGACGGAGGCGGCCCCCGGGGGAGACGGAACCGTGCGGGTCGCCCGATCCACCAAGGGCCGCAAGGGGAAAGGCGTGACGGTCATCACCGGGGTCCCCCTGGATCACGACGGGCTCCGCAAACTGGCGAAACAGCTCAAGCAGAAGTGCGGCTCCGGTGGGACCGTCAAGGACGGCGTCATCGAGGTCCAGGGGGACCACCGCGACCTGCTGGTGGAAGAACTCCAGGGACAGGGGTACCGGGTCAAGCGCTCCGGAGGGTAGCCCGCCCCCATCGGATTTACGGCTGAATGATGATGGTCGGATACAGCCCTTCCAGGTCGCCTTCAGGATACGGCTGAATCATGTTAAAGGACATGTTCTGGTTCTTCTGGGCATGGCCGCTGTTTTCCGAGCCATCGAAGAAAGCACCGTTGGTCTGCAGGATATGATGAATCCGGTTACGAAAGGTGGCAACAAAATCGGCACCGGAACCTTCAAAATGCATATTCCCCATGGAAAATCCGGATGTGATACCGGACAGGTACTCCAGGGGCATGCTGTTGAGCGCAAGATCTTCCTGGTTGGTCACCAGACCCCAGACCAGGTGGCCGGCGGGGATCGAAAGGGTGTCCCGGCTATCGATGATGGTGTGGGGCATGACAATGCAATCCTGGCCGATGCTCAGCCGGGCGTCGGGCCGTCCTCTCAGAAAGCTGTTGAAACCGACAAACACGTTCTTCTCAAGATCGGCTTCGATTATCTTGGCGCCGTGAGCGGTGACATTGTACCCTTCCAGGGTAGAGTTGATGATGTAGCAGTTCTCTTGAGCATTGGCCCCCTTACCGATCGATGAATTCTGGATATAGGCCCGCTGGGAAACCAGTACATTCTCCCCCAGAACGGTTTTCGGTTTGACGACGGCAAAACGATCCAGCGAAGTGCTGTCCGGGACCGGCACGGAGGGTTCCACGTTGACCACATTAAAAATTCGATAAAAAGCCTCTTTGCGATCTTCCACGAAATCCATGAAAATCCCCTGAGGGATGATGCCGGGGGTGAAATAGATATATTCGTTCAGCCGATCGAGGGGATATCGATACAGGAAATTGAACAGGTTGGGACTGCGGACCCATACGGTCCCCGGTTCAACGTTCACATGGCTGATCTCACCGGCCTGGATATAGGAATAAGGCCCGATCACGCAATCGCGCATGGTCGTCATATCCACGGTTGAGAAGGGGCCCAGAAAGCAGCCGGTGCAGGGGGATCCGTGGATGTTGGCATAATGGGTTGAGATCGTATCCCTGACAAAGAACTTTTCCAGGGTTTCCGGATCGTGGGAAAAGCAGTGGACAAGGGTCTTGATGAGGAAACTGTCCTCCACATCAATCCGTTCGTCCTTGTTCACGCGTATTTGAAGATCCTGAAAGCGAAAAAAATAGCCTTCCTTTTTCAGCTCATCTCCCCGGATATCGCTCTTGTATACCAGGGAATTGTGTACGCGGATTTTCCCCAGGAAATAGCTGCCGGCTAAATTGGAATTCCTGAAGATAAAATTCAGGGAATGATACGGGGTAATCCCGTAGAAGGCGTAGAACTTGCCCATCTTGTCGAACGGGACCAGTTTCCGAACAAAGGGTTCGACATCGTAGTCGAGTTCCCGCAGGTTGATGTTGACCCGCTGGAGAATCCTGTCAATCAGTTTTTCCAACTCTTTCATAATCGGTCCCTGTTTATTCCGGCTAGTCGTTCTGGAGCATGGTTCGAGCAACAGCCATGAAGACATCGGACATCCGCAGTATTCCCACGATCTCCTTGTCCCGGGTCACCAGCAGCGATAGATGCGTGCCCTTCACCAGTTGATGGATGGCTGTATCCAGCGTGGTGTTCTCTTCCACATATTCGCCCGGGGAAGGGGCCTGCATGAAATCTTCCACCTTCAAGGAAGCCGCATCCTTGCCCAGAACCTCTACGATCCCCCCTTCCAACCGGCGTTGTTCCTGCAGGCTGTTGATGAATTTGCGGCTGAACCCGTACTGGCCGATACGCTCAAGATCATCCATCTCCTCCCGCTTGGGTTCAATGCCGCGAAGCACATCGAGCTGGCTCAGTTTTCCGATAACACACCCCTGCCTGTCCAGGATCAACACGGCGCGGTGGTTGTACCGTTTGTTCGCATGCTCCAGACGGGCCTTTTCCAATGCCTGCACCGCCTCATAGAGCGACGATCCCTCCGGAAGGGTGACATATTCGGAAAGGGGGACCATGAATTCCTTGACCGTCGTGTTTTTCAATTGCGAACTCCGGTATTTGGGGAACGGGAAGGGACGGCTTCGTTTCTGGTGACGGGTATCTGAAACGAGCACCCCGGACATTCCATTGGGTGCCTCCCGGGGGGAACGGCTGGAACCTGCCTGCGGAAATCACTCAACCACTTGAATATACAGGAATTATTGTGTTTGTCAAAAGAAGCCGTTTCGTTTGAGCTGGCTCCGGCGCTTTCAACTGTACCGGGGAACCGGTGCCGGCACATCTCCCGGTCGACCACGTCTCCAGGCGGTTGAGATCCCCTGTTGAACCGCTTTCCAATCCTCCAACGACGCGGTGATGCTGCAGGTGGGGTTCTTGATGGGCCCGGTGGGGCCCAGGTGGCAGGGGTAGCCACATCACTTGATATTCAAGGCCCGTTTGTAGGCGGATTCGGAAAAGCCTGAGATCTTCCGGCCGTTGATCATGGCAAAAGGCACGCCCGATTTCCCTGCTAGTGCCGAATACCGCCTGGCCGAGGCCTTGTCCTTTTCGATATCGTACAGATTGTATGGAACCCCGTGAGCCTTCAGGAAGGCGACCGCCTTCCGGCAATAGCCGCACCAGTTGGTGACGTAGAGATCCACCTGCTGCCGACCTCTGGGTCTTGTGGAGTAGGTCTCGCGAGATGGACGCGGAGCGGGTCTTGTGGAGTAGGCCTCCGGAGCGGGAGACGAACGTGTGCTGCCGGACGAAGGGAACTCCCTGTAGGAAACATTTCCATCCTTGTCGACCACCTTGTACATCTGCCCGGCAAATGATGCACCGCAGGCGAGGAACAGACAGGCAATGAGAAGGAGAAGCGACAGCACCAACCGTTTCATAAAGTCCCCCCCGAACATCGAATTCCGCCCTTTGTTGAAAAGTCTGCGGATCCTGGAGGGAAAAGCCGTCCTCCGAGAATACTCGCTGGTCTTTCGTGGGAATCCAGCTCAAGACGTGAAGCAGCATAATGAAAACAGTCATGCCGCGTCAAGACGGAAGAACACATCATCATGCGCTATTCCCCAACGTTCCCGGGAGGGGACCAGCCCCTGGCAGCGAACAGTTTTTCCAGTTCCCGGGCGATCTTCCGTGCCGACTCGTCGGCAAGGGAATGCACAGACTCCAGCAGACTTCCGGTGAGGACCAGCCCTGCGCCCACGGATGTCGCGGTAACCACGCCCCCGGTGGCCACACCCACAGGGACGGTGACGCCCACCCCGGGCCTCAGGGAACTCTTCACAACGGTCTCGAAGGTTTCCAGGAGATCCTCCTCCTCAGGATGGCCGGCATATACGGCCACCCCTACCCCCACCTGGGAATCTCCCAGTCCGAACCCGATCACGAGACGGTCCAGCCGGTTGCCTTCATCCACCTTCAGAAAGGCTCCCTTGATGAGCAGCACGCCCTCTCCTTCCGGTTCACTTCCGGCAGGTTTCGCGGGCCAGCCTTTCTTGCGAAGCTCCTCGACCAGCTTGGCTGAGAGGGTCTCGGCGGCCTTCCGCCCCACCTTCAGCTCCTCCTCGCTCTGCGGTTCATCCTCTACCCTTCGCAGAATCTTGGCGGGCAGGCCGCGGTTCAACCATACGTGGTCGGGTGTCACGGAGAAATCGTAGACCAGAACAGTTTCGGGAGGTGGAACAGGGTCCGGCGGAGCATAGTCCGTTACCTTCTCCACCTTCGTGCGGTAGCACCCAGAGATTGCCGGCAACAGAGCGATCAGCAGGAGCAGCGTACAGGCACGGACCTGCGAAGCACCGGTCCCGCCACCACCTTTCCGATGGGAACTGGCTGTTTCATGCATGGCACCACCTCTATTGGAGATAACAGGTCGATTCCATTCTTAGCATTTTTTTTCAGAATTTTACAATTATGGGATGTCACGGAATACTCTAATGTTGCTTCCTTTCCTTATAAATGTTGACTGAACGCAATGCCCATGATTTCATAACCGCTTGACGGAAAGAAAAGCGCATGGAAAAACAACCTGGAAGGCGTATTCGCATCCAAAAAGTTATCCAGCATCGAGGGACAGCCGACGGATACGCATTTTTTTCTACGGAACACAAACGGGACTTTGGGGGCAGCCCGCCCGCCCCCCGGACGGGAGATCGGAAGTGATCCTGATCTTTGTCATGATGCTCCTGCTGCTGACACCGGTCTCCGCTCCCTGTGAACCTCCCGTTCAAGCCCCGGCCGGTCTGCTGACCCTGGAACAGGCCCTGGATATGGCCCTCCGGAACAACCGGAACCTGGCCAACCAGGCCATGGAGACCGACAAGAGCATCAATCAGTTGAAACAGCAGAAAACCTACTACCTGCCGCAGTTCAAGGTGGATGTGCTCGGCTCCTACTACCTGACCGAAAACAAGTTTGAATTCAATGAGGGCATGTTCGGGGAGATCCCCACCCCGTCCGGGCCGATTCCGATCCCTCCTCAGGACATCACGACCGAACCTTCCAAGAGCCGGGAATATGTCAACATCATGACCCACGTGGTCCAGCCCCTCTCCCAGATCTATAAGATCAGCCTCGGCGTCAAGCAGGCCCGCCTGGCCACAGAGGTCAACCGGATGCAGATGAAACAGCAGCAGCAGGGGGTGGTGAACAGCGTAAAGCACGCCTACTACAGCATCCTTCAGACCCAGGCATCCCTCAAGACCGCGGAGGAGGAAATCGCGTTCAACCGGCAGCTATCGCTGCTCGTGGAAAGAGAGCTTCAACAGAAGACGGCCTTGAAGTCGGATCTGCTCAACGTGCAGTCACAACTGGCAAACGCGGAATACCAGAAGCTCAAGCTCGTCCACGAACTGGCTTCTCAGAAGGAGAAGCTCAACAACCTGATGGGCCGGGACATCCAGACGCCATTTCACGTGACCCTGCCACATTTCAGCAAGCCCCAGAGCCGGGACACGGCCGAGACCCAGGCGACGGCGCTGCGGCGGAACCCGGAAATCCAGGAGGCGGAGCTCTCCATCCTTCAGGCAAAGCAGGACATCAAGCTCTCGAGGGCGGAATACATCCCGGACCTGAGCCTGGCCTTTCATTTCATCTCGTCGGTCAACTACCCGTTCATTCCCAGTGAAATGGCCTCGCTTGGGCTCCTGTTCCAATGGGATGTATTCGAATGGGGCAGAAAGAGCAAAGAGGTCCAGCTCAAGAAGGTGGCGCTGGCCCAGGCGAACAACAAGCTGAACGAGTCCCGCGCCAGCGTCATGATGGGTGTCAACGACGCCATACGGGGCCTCCTGGAAGCCGAGGCCCTGGTCCGGGTCAACCGGCTGGCCGAGAAAGCGGCCAGGGAAACCGTCCGCATCACCATGAACAAATACAAGGAAAAGGAAGTCCTGCTGAAGGACGTACTCCAGGCCCAGACCGATCTCGCCCAGGCCACCCAGCAGAGCCAGCAGGCCCTGCTGGGTGTCTGGACCGCAAGGGCGGACCTGGAAAAAGCGGTCGGGGAGACAGGAAATGCAAACTAAACCGACGTTCCTTGTTTGGGTGGTCTTTCCGCTCGCCCTTGTACTCTCCTGCGCCGGGGAGGAACCGGCGAAACGTCCGGTAACACCTGTGACCGTTGTCGCGGTCAACCCCTCCTCCCCGGAAAATTCCGTGGCCTTTTCCGCAGGGATCATCTCCTGTACCCAGGTGGACGTTGCGTTCAAGAGCGGCGGATACGTGGAGTCCGTCCTTCAGGTGAAGGACATCCGGGGAGGGCTCAGGAACGTGCAGGAAGGTGACCGGGTGCGGAAAGGGGCCGAGCTCGCACAGGTCCGGAAAAAAGAGTACCGGGACAGTCTTGCCCAGGCCCGCTCCCAGCTGACGGAAGCGGAAGCCACCCTCAGTAAAGCTAACCGGGACTTCACCCGGGCCCGGAACCTGTATGAAACGGAAAGCATCACCCAGCCCGATTACGACGGAGCAAAGGCCAATCTTCAGGTGGCCCGAGCCCAGCGGGCCGCCGCCGCGGCCCAGGTGCAGGAGGCGCAGACCTCGCTGAATGACGCCGCACTCAAGTCCCCCCTGAGCGGGGTTGTCCTGCAGGACAACGTGGAGGTCGGCACCCTCGTGGGCCAGGGCGCCGTGGGTTTTGTGGTGGCGGACACCTTGTGCGTCAAGGCCGTCTTCGGCGTCCCGGGATCCATGCTGGGCGAGGTCAAGCTCGGCACCCCCCTGCTCCTGACCATCGTCGACGCCGGAGACGACGGCCGGTTTGAGGGAACCATCACCGAAATCTCGCCATCGGCGGATCCCAAAAGCCGGGTCTTCGACGTGGAGGTCACCCTCTCGAACCCGGACGCCCGGATCAAGCTGGGCATGATCGCCTCCCTCAGGCTGGGAGGGACGGACGCCCGGCCCGACCGGATCCTGATCCCGCTGGGTTCGGTGGTTCGATCCGAACAAGACCGATCCGGTTATGCCGTCTTCGTGATCCGGGCGAAGGACGGCCACACCCACGCCCTTCGCCGAAACGTGAAACTGGGGGATGTGTTCGGCAACCGGATCGCCGTGACAAAAGGCCTGGCCCCCGGGGATGAAGTGATCACCCGGGGAGCCACACTCGTGCAAGAAGGGCAAGAGGTCCGGGTCATCCCATGAAAGAACACGTGGCCGATGCGGAAAGGATCGAGGGCACCCGGAACACGGCGCGTTTCTTCACCGAGAACCGCCAGATCGCCTGGGTTGCGCTGGCCTTCGCGGTCCTGTGGGGCATCTATGGGTACCTGAACATCCCCAAGCGGAAAGACCCCCTCATCCCGGTTCGCGTTGCCGTGGCCGTCTGTCCCTGGCCGGGGGTGCAGGCCCGGGAGGTCAGCGAACTGGTGACACAGAAGATCGAGCAGGCCGTGGCCAAGAACCCCAAGGTTCACCCGGCCGGGCCCGACGTGTACGGCATCAAGTCGATCACCCTCCCGGGACTCTCCATCGTTTACGTGCAGCTAAGCGAAGACGTGAACGACCCGGAGAAAGAGTTCAACGACATCAACCTCAAGCTGAACGGCATCCAGGACCTTCCCTCCGGGGCCGGCCCCATCCAGTTCAACAGCGATTTTGGAGACACGGCGGCCCTCATGCTCACCGTGGCCAGTCCCCGGGAGAGCGACCTGGTGGTGGAACTCCGGGCCCGGACCGTGGAGAAGGCCATCCGGGACGTCCGGACCGGGTTACAGGCGGGGTCCGCGGACGGCCGTGTTTCCATCGTCGCAGTCTTCCCCCACGGTTTTCCCGCCCGGACCATCGAGAAAACCCGGATGCTCCTCACGCAGGCCCTGCGGGAAGGGGGGGGGGCCGGGGACATCCGCGCCTTTGGCGGAGACGGGTTCGCCGGACTGGACATGATGGCTCCCCAGGGGATCGCCGCGGTCGGGGAGGCGCTGGAACGGTTCGTGGCCGGAAATTTCGTTGAGGGCGCCCTTCCCCCGGACGTGTGGGCGCCGGTGGTGATCGGCGACGCCTCGCAGACGACTGCACGGCTGAGCGAGGTGGCCGGCGACCGGTACTCGTACCGGAAGATGGAACGGTTCACCGACATCATCCGGAAATATCTCCAGGCGGTCCCCGAGGTCTCCAAAGTGACCCGCAAAGGGGTCCTGGACCAGCGGGTGTATCTGGAATACTCCCAGGAGCAGTTGGCCTCGTACGGGGTGGACCCCTGGAACCTTCAGAACCTGCTGGCGACCCGGAACATCGCCGGGCCGGGGGGGGTGGTGGAAGCCGAAGGCACGAACGTGCTGCTCCACCCCTCCGGACAGTTCCAGGACCCGCGGGAGATCGGCGGCGTCATCATCGCCGCTTCCCAGGAGGGAAGCCCGGTGTACCTCCGGGACCTGGTGGACATCATTCCGGGATACCAGTCTCCGCCCCAGCTCCTGAACTTCTTTACCCACCGGAACGCGGACGGACAATGGGGGCGCCACCGCGCCGTGACCCTGGCGGTGCAGATGCGGCCCGGCGAGCAGATCGGCAAGTTCGGCGAATCCGTGGACCGGATGATCGAGCGCCTACGCGCCCGGCTGCCCGCGGACCTGATCATCGAAAAGACATCGGACCAGGACCGGCAGGTGCGGGACAACGTGGATCTGTTCATGACCGCCCTGTACGAGGCCGTGCTCCTGGTGGTGCTCGTGGCCCTGGTGGGTTTCTGGGAGTGGCGTTCGGCCCTGCTTCTGGCCGTTTCCATCCCCCTGACCCTGGCCCTGACCTTTGGGATGACCTTCTCCCTGGGGATCGAGCTGCAGCAGGTCTCCATCGCCACGCTGATCATCGCCCTGGGTCTTCTTGTGGACGATCCCGTAGTGGCCGGGGACGCCATCAAGCGGGACCTGGCCCTGGGGCACCCCCCCGGGGTGGCGGCGTGGCTGGGGCCCACCAAGCTGGCGCGGGCCATAGTGTTCGCCACCGTCACAAACATCGCGGCCTACCTGCCCTTTCTCATGCTCACCGGCAACACCGGCGACTTTCTGCACCGCCTTCCCATCGTGATGACCTGCGCCCTGGTCGCCTCCCGCCTGGTATCCATGACGTTCACGCCGCTGCTGGGCTACTACCTCCTGCGACCGGGCCGCAAGACCACCCGCAGCATGGAGGAGCAGCGAAAAACAGGGTTCACCGGCTGGTACTTCCGAGTGGGCCGGGCCGCGATCCGCCGGCGTAAGAGCGTGTTGGCCGGGTCGGTTCTCATCCTGGCCCTAGGGGCCTACTGCAAGATGCACCTGCCCTCGAGCTTTTTCCCGGAGGATGTCCAGTACCTGTTCTACATGGACGTGTGGCTGCCCAACGACGCCTCCTTCTGGGCCACCGGCGAGGCGGTGACCCGGGCGGAACAGATCGTGCGGGAAGAGGTGGAGGCGTTCGCGGAAACAAGGAAGAGGCACGCAAAGAAGAAGGGAGGTGTCCTCCGGTCGATCACCAGCTTTGTCGGCGGAGGCGGCCCCCGGTTCTGGATGTCCGTCTCCCCGGAGATGGACCAGGCCAATTATGCACAGCTTATCCTGGAGGTAACAGACAAGGAGTTCACGCCCGAGCTCGTCCCAAGGCTCCAGCACAGGCTCTCCTCCGAGATCCCGGGCACGACCATCGACGTGCGGCAGCTGCAGACCAACCCGGTCCCCTATCCCATAACCTTCCACGTTTCCGGCAGCGCGGATCACGAGGTTCTGAAGCAGACGGCCCGCCGGATCGAGGACATCCTTCGGTCCGTGCCCGTGGCCGCACGCATCCGGAACAACTGGGGCGCGGAAAGCTATGTGATGGACCTGGAGATCGACGAGGACCGGGCAAGCATGGCCGGGGTAAGCAACCGGGACGTGGCCGTATCCACGTCGGCGGGCATCAGCGGGATGCAGGTCAGCACCCTCACGCAGGGCGACACCCAGATCCCGGTCATGGTCCGCCTTCCCATGGCGACCCGGGCCAGGCTGTCAGGCCTCGAGAGCCTGTACGTGTACAGCTCCACGAATAACAGCCAGCGGGTCCCGCTCATGGAGGTGGCGGAAACCACCTTCCGGTTGGAAACCGAGAAGATCTGCCGGCGAGAGCACAAGCCCGTGGTCTCGATCCACTGCTTTCCCCTGCCCGGGGTCCTGGCCTCCACGGTGTTCAACGCGGTCAAGGACCGTATCGCAGAGTTGGCGGCATCCCTGCCCCCGGGCCTGATCATTCAGATCGCAGGGGAACAGGCCAAGCAGAAGCAGGGGTTCCGCAACCTCCTGATCGTGCTGGCAATCTGTCTGGCCGCGATCTACATCGCCCTGGCCGTACAGTTCAACAGCGCGATCAAGCCGCTGCTGGTCTTTGGGGCCGTGCCGTACGGCATGGTGGGGGCCCTGGTCGCCCTCTATGTCATGGGCGCCCCGTTCGGGTTCATGGCCTTCCTGGGGATCGTGAGTTTGGTGGGTGTGATCGTAAGCCACGTCATCGTGCTGTTCGATTTCATCGAGGTCATGCGGGAAAAGGGGGAACCCCTGGAACAGGCCGTGCTGGACGCGGGCATTGTCCGGCTGCGGCCGATCCTGATCACGGTGGGGGCCACGATCCTGGCCCTGTTCCCCCTGGCGATCCACGGCGGGCCGTTGTGGCAGCCGCTCTGCTACGCCCAGATCGGCGGTCTCCTGTTCGCCACCTTCATCGAGCTGATCCTGGTCCCGGTGCTCTACGTGCTGTTCATCCGCAACCTGAAGATCCTCAAGTGGGAGGAGGCCGGTCGGGCATGACACGTCCGGAGTCGCGGGATACGCCTCTAAACGGCGGAGCCCTCGACTCTATTTCCGAGCGGTTCCTTCGTTCGGAACACCGACGAAGTCGAGGACCTCATCGGAGAAATTCCTCGATGCCAGGGGATCCCGCGCGAAGACCTCCGCCACATCAATTTCAGTTACACCTGTCCCGAGGGCCCC
>CAYTRL010000140.1:0-13081 GCA_964439795.1 uncultured Thermodesulfobacteriota bacterium | reverse complement strand
ATGCTCATGGACGTCGATCCGGGGGGGCCGTTCTACGATAGGCTGAAGGTCATTGAAGAAGAAGTGGACCGGGGCCAGAAGCTCACCAGCCAGTTGCTCGGGTATGCCCGGAAGGGAAAATACGAGGTCCGGTCAATCGACCTGAACCGGCTCGTGGAGGAGACCTCGGAAACCTTCGAGAGAACCCAGGCACAGATCGTCATCCGCCGGGAGCTTTCCCCGAAGATGGATCCTGTCCTGGCGGATCAGGGGCAGATCCGACAGGTTTTATTGAACCTGTTCTTCAACGCCGCGGACGCCATGCCCGGGGGCGGGGAGATCCAGGTCTCCTCTTCCCTGGTGTCCCGGGAGGCATTTGAGGCGAAACCGTACCAACCCGCTCAGGAAAGGTATGTTCACCTCACCGTATCGGACCAGGGGACGGGTATGGACCCGGAGATACTGGACCGGATCTTCGATCCGTTTTTCACTACCCGGGAAACGGGCAAGGGTACGGGGCTCGGGCTGGCATCTTCCTACGGAATCGTGAAGGGGCACCAGGGGTACATCGACGTGGAGTCGGAACCGGGAAGGGGGACCACCCTTCACGTCTACCTGCCCGTGTCCGGAGAACTCCCCAGCCAGCCGCCCCCGTCCGTTCCCATACCCGCCCGGGGGGCGGGAACCCTGCTGTTCGTGGAGGACGAGGAGCCCGTCCTGGAGATCGCCACCGAGATGCTCGTCAAGCTGGGTTACGAAGTGCTGCAGGCGGAAAGCGGGCAGGAGGCCCTGGATATCTTCGCGAGGGAAAAGGGGCGTGTGGACCTTGTCATCCTGGACATGATCATGCCCGGCATGAGCGGGAGGGAGGTTTTTTCCCGGCTCCGGGAGATCGATCCAGAGGTGAAGGTGTTGCTCTCCAGCGGATACAGTATCGGATACGAAGCAGAAGAATTAATGGAAAAGGGGTGCAAGGGGTTCATCCAGAAGCCCTACAGCCTGGCCGATCTTTCCCGTATTGTGAGCAAGGCCCTGGAAGAACTGGATTCCGGGTCGAGTCCGGAATGACAGTAAAGCACCTGCCTTCTTGTTTCGACTTGCGGATATTGCGAGGAGCCGCAGGCGACGCGGCACACGCCACAATAAGGCAATCCCTCGGGGCCGGGGGGTTGCCGCGCTCCGCTCGCAATCTCCAATTCTGTACCACCCCACATGGAAGGGGGGTGGTAGGAAGCCGATCGCTGACCGCTGACTGCCGGAAGAAAGCGGATTGCGATACGCTTCTTGTTTCAGCCCTTTTTTCTATCCTCTACACGTTTCTACCCGCCGCGAACCCCTGGTGAACCGCCTCGAACGCCTTGGCCAGCCGCCGGGCGTCACCCGCCACCGTGACAGGGATGCCCCTCTTTTCCAGAACCTCCTGCAGGGGGTTGTGAGACCGAGCGCCCGCAGCCATCACTACGGTGTCCGCGGGAATTTCTTCCACGCCCTCCCCGGACTCCACCTTGACGCCGGTTTCCATGATCTCCAGGGCCTTGGTGGCCGTGCGCGTGGCGATCCCCGCCCTTTCCGCATCCTGCATCATGGCCCAGCGCGTGGACTTCCCGATGTCCTTGCCCACCTTGTCGATCATCTCCACCACCAGCACGTCCTTGGTTCCCCGGGTGGCCAACTCGTACAGGTCCTGGGGCTCCTCCGCCCGGTTGAGCAGGAGAAACTTGAGTGCGTCACCGCTGAGGGTTCCCTTGTCGGCCAGCAGGAGGGCGGTCTCCACACCCACGGCGCCTCCTCCCAGGATGACCACGCGCCTTCCGGTGCGCACCTTACCGTCCAGCACGTCCCAGGCCTGGACCACGTTCGGCAGGTCCGCCCCGGGGATGGGGGGGCTCATGGGGAGGGCCCCGGTGGCCAAAATGACCGCCTGGGGGGCTTCTTTTTCAACCAGGGCCTCGTTTACTTCGGTGTTCAGTACGATCTTTACCCCCCGGGCGGCAAGCTGGCTTTGCAGGTCCCGGGCCAGCTGCACGAACTCCTCCCGGCCCGGAGGGGCGCCGGCCAGATGGAGCTGACCGCCCAGCCGGTCGCTTGATTCATAGAGCGTGACATCGTGGCCCAGGTCCGCCGCGGATGCCGCGGCGCTCATCCCCGCCGCGCCGCCTCCGACGACCATGACCTTCTTCGGGGTTTCGGCCTTTCGGATTTCAGTCTCCCTTTCACGTCCCGCCCGCGGGTTGCACAGACAGGCCACCGGCTTCAGCTGGAAGAGGTGATCGAAGCAGCCCTGGGCGCAGGCGATGCAGTGCACGATCTCCTTCTCCCGGCCGGTACGGGCCTTTTCCGGGAGCATGGCGTCCGCGATCAGCCCCCGGCCGATGGCCACCATGTCGCACATACCGTCCCCGATCATCTCCCGGGCCAGGTCCGGGTCGTTGATCCGGTGACTGGCGATTACCGGCACGTTCACCACGTCCCGGATGCCCCGGGACAGGTACCCGAATACACCGCGCGGCACACCGGCGATGATCTGGGGAACACGGGCCTCGTGCCAGCCCACGTTGATGCACAGGGCGTCCACGCCCGCGTCAGCCAGCTTCACGGCGTACTGTTGCAGCTGCTTTCGGCCCAGTCCCCCGGGCATGAACTCGTTGCCGTTGATCCTCACCACCAGGGGAAACGGTTCGCCCGTGGCCTCCTTGATGGCCCGCATCACCTCTAGGCCGAACCGCATCCGGTTCTCGAAGGACCCCCCGTACTCGTCCGTGCGCTTGTTGGTCACCTCCGACAGGAACTGGCTGATGAGATACCCGGTGCCGCTCAGGACCTCCACCGCGTCGTAGCCCGCCTTTTTCACCCGGAGCGCGGCTTGCGCAAAGGCGTCGATGATCTGCCGGATTTCCTCCACGGCCAGCGCCCTGGGGGTTTCCCGGGTCATGCGGGAGGCCACGGCCGAGGGCGCCACCGGCTCTTTTCCGTTCATTAAAATGGAAAAGTTGTACCGGCCGGAGTGGTTGAGCTGAACGGACGCGTGGGCGCCGTTGTCCTGGATGGCCCGGGCCAGCCGGGCCATCCCCGGGATGAAATCGTCGTGATGGGCCCCGATGTTCATCGTGCTGCCCGACAGGTCGTCCACCGTGGCATACCCCACGGAGATGATGCCGGCCCCCCCCCTCGCCCGCTCGGCGTAGAAATCCACGAGTGTGTCGGTCACCTGGTAGTCCTGCGCCATGTTCATGTGCATGGCAGGCATGAAAATTCGGTTCTTGATCTCCAGATCCCGGATCCGGAGCGGCTCGAACAGCACGTCTTTCATCTTTCCCTCCGAAAGGTTTCCGTATCGTTGAAGTTTCCGTATCGTTGAAGTTAATGTATCCCTGAATAAACCGTTCCCCAATATCATAGATGGGGAACGGGCGACAGGGGAAAAAGTATAGGGCAGGGCCCGGTCCGGGTCAAGAATCGGCGTGGCGGATACTCCGAGCACGGCACCGTTTGTGGGTACAGAGATGTTCCGCCGGCATGTGTGGAGCCCGTGGCGTTGACAGGAAGAAAAACCGGAATGTAATCTACGCGGGTGACAACCCTGTCACTTGCCGGTCCGTGCGGGCATCAGATAGAGAAAGGCAAGCCGAAAACCATTTCGTGCAGAACCCTCAATCAAGGGGCTGTACAGGGAGAGAAACATGGCAAGATGGACAGCGGTCTGCCTCGTTTTTCTGATGGGTTGCGCCTCGTCCGGGTCATCGGTTCCGGATCAGGCAAAACCCTCGGGGGACAAGGGGCCCGACTACGGGGACGTGCTCTTCCCGGCGCCGGGCTCGGAAAAAAACGCTGAAAACCTGGGCCTGAAGGATGCCGCAGAGTCTTTCCGGGTCCACCAGGTCCAGGCAGGGCTTCTGGTGGTGGAGATCTTCGACATGTACTGTATCTACTGCCAGCGTTCGGCCCCGGAGGTGAACCGGTTCTACCGGACGATCCAGCGGGCCGGGCTGGGGGACCAGGTCAAGTTGGTCGGTGTGGGCCGGAAGAATTCCGAGATCGAGGTGGAAGTCTATCAGGACAGGTACAAGGTTGAATTCCCGCTGTTTCCGGACCCGGCGCTTTCCGTGACCGAAGCGCTGGGGGCACGGAAGGCGGGCACGCCACACTTTATGGTCCTGGATCTGCAGGAAGGGATCGGGGCCGTGCTGGTCGACTCTAACAAGGGATCCTTTGGCGACCCGGAAAAGTTCCTGGAGAGGATCCGGAAGCACTTGAAAGAGAAAGAGGAATGATATGAATGTGAAAACCGTGATCCTTGCGGTTCTTCTGGCCGGGGCCGCCGGGTTCTGTTTCGACGCCGGCTCCCGCGTCCTTGCGGAGGAACTCAGGGAAAATATTTATCCGGTGGGCCGGCTGAAACCGGTGGACAGCGAGCTTCGCGTCCGCGTGGGAGAACCTGCGCCGGATTTCGTGCTTCCTTCCGTGACGGGGGAACGGGTACGGCTGAGCGGGTATCGGGGCCGGAAGAACGTGGTCCTCTCCTTTATCCCGGCGGCCTGGACCCCGGTCTGTTCGGACCAGTGGCCCGGCTACAACGTGTCCGAGAAGGTCTTCACCGGTGCGGACGCCGTGATGCTGGGGATCAGCGTGGACAATATCCCCACACTCTACGCCTGGACGAAGCAGATGGGAAAGCTCTGGTTTCCGGTCCTCTCGGATTTCTGGCCTCATGGCGCCGTGGCGGAAAGCTATGGGATCCTCCGGACGGACGGGACCACGGAGCGGGCCTTGTTCGTTATCGACAAGAAGGGGGTCATCCGCTATATCGATGTGCACGACATCAACGAGAGGCCCGACCTGAAAGAGATCGCCGAGGCACTGAAGAAGCTGGACTGAGGAGGGATGTGAGTACGATGCGAGTTCTGACCGAAAAAAACGGGCCTGTCACCACCATCATCATCAACCGGCCGGAAGCGAAAAACGCGGTGGACCGCCCCACGGCCGAAGAGCTGGTCCGGGCGTTCCAGGCTTTTGAGGAGGACGAGGAAAGCCTCGCCGCCGTGCTTATAGGGACGGGGGGATGCTTTTGCGCCGGAGCGGACCTGAAGGCGGTTTCCGAGGTTGGGGACAGGGTGAACCGTCTGGAGGAGATCGGGGACGGGCCCATGGGACCCACCCGCATGATGCTCCGCAAGCCGGTCATCGCGGCGGTGGCCGGGTACGCCGTGGCGGGAGGGCTGGAACTGGCCATCTGGTGCGACCTGCGCGTGGTGGAGCGGGGTGCGGTGTTCGGGGTGTTCTGCCGGCGCTGGGGCGTGCCGCTCATCGACGGGGGATCGGTGCGCCTGCCCAGGATCGTGGGTCTCTCCCACGCGCTGGACATGATCCTTACCGGGCGGCCGGTGGAGGCGGACGAAGCCCTGCGCATGGGTCTGGCCAACCGGTTGGTGGAGCCGGGCACCTGCCGGGAAGAGGCGGAGGCGCTTGCCCGGCAGATCTCGGGGTTTCCACAGGCCTGCATGCTGGGGGACCGCCGTTCCGCATACCAGCAGTTCGACCTGCAGATGGAGGAGGCCATGCGGAACGAGTTCCGGACCGGCCTTGCCACCATCCGGAGCGGTGAGACGCTGGAGGGAGCTGCCCGGTTTGCCGGGGGGGCCGGACGCCACGGACGCTTCGAGGACAAACCCGAATGAACGATCTTCAAGGGATGAAGGCCGTATTCCGCCGTCTGTTGGAGGAAGAGGCAGGGGCTCATGGCTGGGACCACGCCGAACGCGTCTGGAAACTCTGCGAGCACATCGGCACCCGGGAGGGGGCAGACCTGGAGGTCCTGGAACTGGCCGCGTTTCTCCACGACATCGGCCGGGCGAAAGAGAAGGCCTCGGGCGGGCGGATCTGTCACGCCGGGGCGGGGGCGGAACGGGCCGGGGAAATT
This sequence comes from uncultured Thermodesulfobacteriota bacterium, assembly GCA_964439795.1. Classification (GTDB taxonomy): domain Bacteria; phylum Desulfobacterota; class DSWW01; order DSWW01; family DSWW01; genus CAYTRL01. Next base: position 7,185 of record CAYTRL010000140.1, on the reverse strand, counting down.
TTGCTGGAACAAGCCTTTCCGCCGGAGACGGTGGACCGTGTGACCCACTGCATCGCCTCCCACCGGTTCCGGGGGGAGAACTCCCGGCCCCGCTCCCTGGAGGCCCGGGTGCTGTTCGACGCGGACAAGCTCGACGCCCTGGGCGCCGTGGGGGTAGGGCGCGCCTTCCTGTTCGCCGGGGAGGTGGGCGCCCGGTTGCACAATCCGGAGGTCGATATCGAGAAGACACGTTCCTACTCCTGGGAGGACACGGCCTACCGGGAGTTTTCCGTCAAGCTCCGGAAGATCCGGGACCGGATGCTCACGGAGACGGGCAGGAAGATGGCTGAAGACCGCCATGCGTTCATGGTGGGGTTTTTCCAGCGGCTCACCCTAGAGGTGCTCGGCGACCGCTGAAGAAGCGGCCCCCCGTGAGCCGGCCTGCGTCCTTTGAAAAGACGCCTGTCAGCGCTGGAACTCCCGGAACCGGGTGTCGATGGCAGTGATGTCCTCCAGGCGGATCAGGGCGTCAAAGAAATCTTTCCCTTCCAGTTTTTCCAGGTGCAGCAGGTGGTTCCCCACCTTCTTGACGATGCCGGAAAAACTCGCCCCGGAATCAAGGGACACGGAAACCTTTTTGCCCACGAGCAGCTTCAGATTGTCCGACATGGTGACGTTCACGTTGTAGCTCATCCCCTCGATGGCCACCGATTTGGCCGTCGCCGTCCCCGGAAAGCTGAATAACGCAACGGCAATCAAAAGGACGAATGTCACGGTCGGAAAACCCGTTACCCTGCATTTTTTGCTCATGATTTATCTCCTTTTTTCTATGTTGCTCCTTTTCAATAATTTCAATAATTTCCGAATTTTCATGACGATACTAAACGAATTTGAGCATAGCAAGCCATTTTGTTTCAGGTCTGGACGGAACGGCCGGCAATCCATCCCGTGGAAAAGGCCGCCTGCAGGTTGAAGCCCCCGGTGTCGGCATCCACGTCGATGATCTCCCCCGCGAAATAGAGCCCCTCGACGAGTTTCGATTCCATGGTCCGGGGGTGGATCTCCTGCACGCGGACCCCTCCGGCGGTGACGATGGCTGCCTCGAACGACCGATGCCCGGTGACCTCCAGCCGGAATTCCTTGAGAAGGATCCTCAGCGTTTTCCGCTCCGCCGCGTCGAGCCTGCTCAGCTGTTTTTCTTCCGGGCTTCCCAGCCTCTCCAGGAACACGGGGATCATCTTTTTCGGCAGCAGACCCTTCAGCAGGGAGGAAACCTGCTGTTTTCCGTGTTCCCGAATCTCCCGCTGCAGGCGCTGATCCAGCTTTTTGTGGTCCAGGGCGGGTTTCAGATCGATGGAGACCGTGACATCCAGACGATCATCCAGGTACGGTATGATCGTCCTGCTCAGGGTGAGAACGGCCGGACCGGATATGCCGGAATCCGTGAAGAGCATCTCCCCGAACTGTTCCCCGATCTTTTTCCCCTGGTTCCACGCGCTGACGTTCACGTTCTTCAGGGAAAGGCCCTGAAGCCTTTGCGCCGTGTCTCCGCCCGTTTCCAGCGGAACGATGGACGGCAGGAGAGGCGTGATCGTGTGACCCATTCGTGAGGCCAGGGCGTACCCCGTTCCCGTGGATCCGGTCCCGGGGTAGGATTTTCCGCCGGTTGCCAGGATCACCTTCCCGGCGCGCAGCGAGACATCGGCCTTCCGCTGTTGTTCTCTCGAACTCCGGGCAAGGAAGGTGACGGCAAGATCCCCGTCCGTCCGTTTTTCGATTCCGGTGACCTCGGCCCTTGTGACAACCGGGATGTTTCGACGGTCAACTTCCTGAAGCAGCGCGTCCACGATTTCCACGGCGCCGTCCTGTTCCGGAAAGTAGCGCCCCCCCCGCTCGAGCTTGAATCGGACGCCGAGCTTTTCAAAGTAATCCAGCAGATCTTTGTTGAAGAACTCCCCGAAGGCATGCTGCAGGAACCGGCCGTTCTTCCCGAAGTGCGAAAGGAAATCCTTGCGGTTCGCGTCGTTGGTGATGTTGCAGCGGCCTTTGCCGGAGATGAGGAGTTTGCGGGCCGGCCGGGGCATCTTTTCCAGCACGAGGATGTCCCTGGACGGCGAAGCGCACTCGATGGCGGCCATGAGTCCCGCGGGCCCCGCGCCGATGATGAGGATGTCGTATCGGTCTTTCCACATGACGTGCTGGCGGTTCCGCTGGGAGGGAGGGGATGATCGTCACGCCTGCAGCGTGATGGTTCCCTTCATGTATAGCACGGCCCGTCCCGCAATACGAACGCGCCCGCCCCGGTCCTCACAGGGGTGTTCATCGAACCGTTGCTCCACGCTTCGGAAACGAAAGAATAAGGAAAGGATCCATCCGCTCGCGCGGTGGATCCTTTCCGATATCGATATAGGGTTGATCCTGGAGGACCTGCTGCGACGAGCGAAAGCCCTCCCGTTTCCCGAACCTCAGAACCGTTCCTCGATGATCCGCTGTTGTGCGGATGCGGACAGGGGCCCCTCCCGGTGCATTTCACCGCTGGTGAGGATGGTCACGTACCCACATTGGCCCTGATAGTAACTGGTGCAGGAGCTTACCTCGTCCGGGTCCATCAGGAGAGTGTCGGCGATCTTGTCCTGGGTATTATCGATCCCCTGTATGTGAAACGAACACTCATACCGTGACACGTCGATATCGAAACCAAAGGAAAATTCGATGTGGCCGTTGTCATTGGTGCCGATGATAGGGTAGGCCGGATACCCCCACCAGAATTCCATCACCGCGGTTCCCAGGACGACGTCGTTGATCTGAAGCCCGCTCACCTGTACGGCTCACAGTTCTCGTCGAGATCGTACGCCACGACGGCGCCTGTTCCGTAGTAATCTCCCTGAACTTGATTGTCCGCGTTGCTGCACCCTGCGCCCAGGGCAAGAAAGACCATTAGCAGGCACATTCCCGGAACCTTCCTCAACGTGAATTCCTTCATGGCTCCCTCCTGTTTTTTCCGGTGTTCGGATAGGTCGCTCGGCTCAGCCGCGCATGCCTCTTTTAGATAGCAACGAAGCGAATCTCGTTTTCTATGCACTCGCAGGGTAAAAACGTTTGCTGCGGCTTTCAGCGGTGAAGGCGATAAGACGGAAGGCAGAACATCAAAACGATATTTTGCTTGCCAATTTGAAGAGTATAGGCCTCCCGGGGTCCGGATGTCAAAGGATTCTTCGCAGGTTGTTGCGGGAGGGTTCCTTACGCCTTCATCGGGGGGAAGTTGTTTGTTCTGCCCTGTCCTTCCTTCTTCCCAGGAGGGCCGCATCCACGACCCCCAGGGCCCAGCAGGCGATCAGCAGACCAAAAAGCAGATGGATGGTCCGGTCGTCCGCGGGATGGGAAGCCCGGGCGGCGGCCTCGGAGATCGTATCCATATCGAGAAAGCCGGTATCCAGCAGGGCCTTGTCCAGGATGGCCGTGGCCTGCTGGAACATTTTCACCACGGTTGCGACGAAAACCGTGGTGAAAACAAGCATCAGAACCACAGCCCGCCGGGGATGTTTCAGGACAGCCTGTCCCAGGCCCGGATACACCAGGCCGGACAGCAGCGCTCCTTTGAGTGCATGGTTCATTGGGCTCATCCTTCTTTTCGTCCTGCAGGGATTGAACCAGAGTGTCTTGAGATGAATATAGTAAAGGAATTCAACAAAATCAAAAAGTTATGAAGAGAATGGTTTCCGTGAAACGGTGTCGGGCCGGTTTTACCAAGGGACCGGCTCATCTTGACCTCGACCCGGGGGGAAATGTATCCTGACGGTTCGCCCACCGACACATAATTACCATACACACGAGGTAAAGAAGATGAGAAACGTGGTCCTTGCAGGTGCCGTCCGTACCCCCATCGGGGATTTCAACGGAACCCTTTCCACCATACCCGCCACCCGGCTGGGTGCCCTGGTGATCCAGGAAGCCCTCTCCCGCGCGGGGATTACCAGGGAAGATGTGGACGAGGTGATCATGGGTAACGTGCTGCCCCATGGTCTGGGCCAGAACCCGGCCCGGCAGGCGGCCATCCAGGCCGAGATGCCTTGGGATGTAGGCTGTATCACGGTGAACAAGGTGTGCGGGTCCGGATTGAAGGCCGTGATGCTGGCGGCACAGGCCATCCAGACGGGAGACGCGGACGTTGTGGTGGCCGGGGGGATGGAAAACATGAACCTCAGCCCTTACCTGCTGGAGCGGGCACGCACCGGATACCGGATGGGCCACGGGGCCCTGGTGGACGCCATGATCCGGGACGGTCTCTGGGACATCAACAACGATTTCCACATGGGCGTGAGTTCCGAACTGGTAGCGGACAAGTATGACGTTACCCGGGAGGACATGGACCGGTTTACCCTGGAATCCTATGAAAAGGCGTTGAAGGCCAGGGATGCAGGATATTTCCGGGAGGAGATCCTGCCGGTGGAGATCCCCCGGCGAAAGGGGGACCCGGTCCTCTTCGAACAGGACGAGGTGCCCAGGAAGACGACCCTGGAGGACCTGGGTAAGCTCCGGCCGGCGTTCAAAAAGGACGGAAGGAGCACGGCGGGCAACGCCTCCAAGATCAGCGACGGTGCGGCGGCGGTGGTCTGCCTTTCCGAGGAAGCGGCGGAACGGCTGGGTGTCAGCCCGGTGGCCCGGGTGGGGGCGCAGGGCGCCAGCGGCCTGGACCCGAAATATGTGCTGGTGGCCCCCATCCTCTCCATCCCCAAGGTGGTGAAAAAAGCGGGCCTCACCCTGGATGACATCGACCTGCACGAGATTAACGAGGCCTTCTCCGCCTCCAGCCTGGCCGTGCAGCGGGAGCTGGGCATCGATCCGGCGAAGATCAACGTTCACGGGGGGTCCGTGGCCCTGGGGCACCCCATCGGGGCCAGCGGCGCGCGGGTGCTGGTGACCCTCCTGTCCGCCATGCGGCGGACAGGGGCGAGCCGGGGCATGGCGAGCCTCTGTCTGGGCGGGGGAGAGGCCGTGAGTATGATCGTGGAGAACCTTGCCTGATGCGGTGAAGATACAGCGATCAGCAGTCAGCGGTCGGCTTTCAGCTCCGCCCCTTTCCCGTGATGAGTTGCTGCAACCATCTACAAAAAAAGAGGTTTTTTCTCCAAGGAATATGAACAGGGTTGGTTTTCACCCGATCAGAATCGAGATGTATGTAAAAGGAAAGGGAAGATGATGGAAGACGTTGTGATCGTGAGTGCAGTCCGGACGGCCATCGGTGGATTCGGGGGATCCCTCAAGGGCTTTCCCGTCGTGGACCTGGGTGCGAGAGTGATCCGTGAGGCGATGACAAGGGCGGGCATCCGGCCCGAGGTTCCCGGGAGTCTCCGGGACCTGGGGCCCGACACCCTCAAGGGCCTTGGGCCCAGCGAACCGGAAGCCAAGGCCGGCGAATGGCCGGAGGCGTTGAAGCCGGTGCACGTGGACGAGGTGGTCCTGGGGAACGTGGTCGCGGCCGGGCAGGGGCAGAACACCGCCCGCCAGTCCACCATCCGGGCCGGGCTGCCGGTTGAAACCTGCGCCTTCACGGTGAACAAGGTCTGCGCGTCCGGGATGAAAACCGTAGCCCTGGCGGACCAGGCGATCCGCTGCGGGCAGGCCCGGGTGATGGTGGCCGGGGGGATGGAGAACATGAGCAATATCCCCTACGCCCTTCCGGAAGGGCGATGGGGCGGGCGTATGTTCAACAAAGAGATGGTGGACCTCATGGTTCACGACGGCCTGTGGGAAATCTTTTACGGGTATCACATGGGCGTCACCGCGGAAAACATCGCGAAGAAATACGGCATCTCCCGGCAGGAGCAGGACGAACTCGGCCTGCTGAGCCACCAGCGGGCACGGAAGGCGATCGACGGGGGGATCTTCGCTCAGGAGATCGTGCCCGTGGAGGTCCGGAAAAAGAGGGAGATGGTCCCGTTCGACACGGACGAGAGGCCTATGGATACCACCCTGGAGAAGATGGGCAAGCTCCGGCCGGCTTTTGACAAGCAGGGGACCGTTACAGCGGGCAACGCATCCGGGCTCAACGACGCCGCCGCCGCGCTGGTGCTCATGAGCCGCAAGCAGGCTGACGAGCTGGGCGTGAAGCCCCTGGCCCGGATCCTGGGCTACGCCTCAGGAGGCCTGGACCCGGCCTACATGGGCCTTGGACCCGTGCCCTCTGTTCGGCAGGTGCTCCAGTCCACCGGGGTTTCCCTTGCGGACGTTCACCGCATCGAGCTGAACGAGGCGTTTGCCTCCCAGGCCATTGCCTGCATGCGCGAACTCGGGGCGGACCCGGAAAAAACCAACGTGCACGGCAGCGGTATCTCGCTGGGCCACCCCATCGGGTGCAGCGGTGCCCGGATCCTGGTGACACTTATTAACGAGCTGCAGAGGCAGAACCTGTCCCTGGGCCTGGCCAGCCTCTGTATCGGGGGCGGGCAGGGGATGGCCATGCTCCTGGAGGCTGAGTAAGTCGCAGCGATCCGGACCGATGTTATAGGGTCAGGTCTTCATTCTACATTTTTCGTCTATCCGAACGAGTTGTCCGGCGCGGCACCCACGAGAAAAATGTAGAATGAAGACCTGACCCCGGCTATCCCCCGGTTATCCTGCCTCGGAAGCGGCTTCCTGCCAGTAGTGTTCCAGCTTCCTTTTGGAAATCAGGAGATACTCCCGGTCCGGGGAGAAGATCTCCAGGGAAAGGGTGCCGTCGTAGGCCCGGCGGATCTGGGGGATATATTCGTCCCAGGGGATGGTTCCTGTTCCCACGGGCAGATGTAGGTCTTCACGCCCCAGGTTGTCGTGAACGTGGATGTGCGCGACCTTATCCGGGAACGACCGGAAGAACGCCTCGGGAGGGATCCCGCGGACATGGGCGTGCCCCATGTCGATGTGCACGCGCAGTTCCGGAAGCCGGGACACGATCCGGTCCAGGTTTTCCAGGGTGTCCCTGTAGGTGTCCATGGGTTCGTACAGGATGCGGATCCCGAACCTGGAGGCTTCCCGGACCAGCGGTTCCAGCGCAGAGAGCTGAAAATCCACACACTCCACGTCAGAGAACAGGCCCGACGCCCAGTTGGCGTGCACGGTCATTGCGGATGCCCCCACCTCCTGCAGGAACGGAAGGTAACCGGAAACGATATGCACCGCCGTTTGTCGAAGCTCGGGATAGGGTGACCCGAACGGCAGGTACCAGGC
>CAYTRL010000139.1:0-13095 GCA_964439795.1 uncultured Thermodesulfobacteriota bacterium | reverse complement strand
CTGCTGGTGGGGGACCTCCGTCCTGAGGACTACCCGGTCCTGGCCGCCTGTCTGTCCCGCCTTCTGGACGATCAAACGGTCCTTGTCGTCAGCTCTGATTTCACACACTACGGGCCCCGGTTCGCCTATCTTCCTTTTGCCCACGATGATTTTATCTCCAGCAAGCTCGAGATCCTGGACGACGGTGCGTGCCGGAAAATCCTTGAGGGCGATCGTTCCGGGTTTTTGGATTACCGGAAGAAAAGCGGCATCACCGTGTGTGGGTATCGACCCATCGCACTTCTGCTGGAACTGCTTCCTCCAGGGACCCGTTCGGAAAAGATCTTCTATGAAACCTCCGGTCGCCTGACGGGCGACTACCAGAATTCGGTCAGCTATATCACCCTGGCGTTTTTCAACCCTTCCCTGTGGAAAATGCCGAAAAGCGCATCCCCGGAACGGATCCAAGAAAGGGACACGATGCCCTCCGAACACGACCCGGACACCCCTCCCGCGAACGTTTCATCGGACCTGACCCTCCCGGAAAAAAACGGCCTGCTCCGCCTGGCGCGCGACACCCTGGACCAGTACGTCCGGAATCGAACCCGTCCGGACCCGGAAGCGCCCGTCTACGCCGTGACACCCCGCCTGCGGGAGGATCGTGGTGCATTCGTGACCTTAAAGAAACACGGACAACTGAGGGGCTGCATCGGCTATATCCTTCCGGTGGAACCGCTGGTCCGTACCGTGCAGGAAAATACGGTCAACGCTTGTTCTCGCGACTCCCGCTTCCCGCCGGTCCGTCCCGGGGAACTCGATGATATCCAGGTGGAAATCTCGGTCCTCTCGGTCCCCGAACCCGTACCCTCCTACCGGGATATCGAGGTCGGACGCCACGGAATCGTCTTGAAAAACGGGTCTCGCCGCGCGGTCTTCCTGCCCCAGGTGGCCACCGAACAGGGTTGGAACCTGGAGGAGACCCTCCGGCACCTTGCACGCAAGGCTGGCCTTCCCTCCGGCGCCTGGAAGGACGCTGACACGGAATACTCCGTGTTCACCGCGGAGATCATCGAACAGGAGGCTCCCTAGTGGTTCGCTCCCGGAATAGGCGGCCGTTTATCACGTCATCCCAACCAGTGTTTTCTTGCTACAAGGGGACCCACCGCTGATGGAACCTGAACGGAAGCCGGATCGGGATGAAGGGGGGGAGCGACCCCCATTGATCATCCTGAAGATCGGGGGATCGGTGATCACAGACCGCTCTCAGGAAGGGCCGGTCCCGCTGCGGAAATCGATGGACCGGATCTCCCGTGAAATCGCCCAGGCTGTCGACATCCTTCCGCCGATCCGGTTGATCCTGATCCATGGCGCCGGGTCGTTCGGGCATCCCATCGTGAAACGGACCGGCATCGACCAGGGTCTTTCCCGTCCAGGACATCGCCAGGCCATGGGGGAAACCCAGCGGCTTCAGAACTGGCTGAACACCTTTTTCGTCCGTCACCTTCTCCGGGCAGGTCTTCCTGCCTTTCCCTGCCAGGCGTCCGCCTCCTCGGTGACGAACCGGGGACGGCTTGTCTCCATGGATTTCCGGGCCCTGGCCGGGCTTCTGGATCAGGGGATGGTCCCGGTGCTGTTCGGCGTACCTTCTTTCGATACCGAGCAGGGGTGTTCCATCCTGTCCGGAGACGTGCTTGCCATCCAGCTCTTTCAGCGTTTTTCCGCGGATTCGGTCCTTCACGGAACCAACGTCCGGGGCGTGTTCACCGCCGACCCGGCCAGCGAGCCGGACGCCGAGTTCCTCCCGACAGTGGACCTTCGCCGGGAGAACGTCCTGCCGGCAGGGATCGGGGGCTCCTCCATGGTGGATGTAACGGGGGGACTTCGCAACAAGCTGGAAAAGCTTCTCTCGGTAAGGGCATCGGGAAGGATCTTCGACGCCACGGTTCCGGGGAACGTCCTGCGGGCCCTTTCCGGTGAGGCGGTGGGCACACGGGTGATCTGCTGATTACGACGCGGCTGTCCCCTGCCGGCCTCGGGTTTTTTCGTACCGCTTCCGAAAATCGTGGTAGCCCACGATCTTGGAAAACACCTCCGCCACACTCTGAAACGACCCATCCACCCATGGGATCTTTTTTTCGTCGAATTTCTGGATCATGACCCGACGGTACCGGTCGAAATCCTCGTGGTTCCTGCGTTCCTGTCGCAGGAGGATGTAGATCGGTTTTCCCACCTTGTCCCGCATGCGTTGCACCGTGGCGGAGATCATCTCCGCCACCAGCAAGCGGTTCTCTTCGCTCTCGATGTTGGAGAGATAATCCACGCTCATCAGCAGGACCATGGTGTCAACACCGTCATCCGCGGCGACCGCCTTGATGAGTTTATCCATCTTCAACAGCCCTGTGGCCCCGGGATCCACCGGGTTGCGCAGGTCCACGTTCTCCTCGGGAAGCAGCGTCTTGAGACGCTCCACCACTTCCGGGCCCAGCCGCGGGATCCGTAGATGGGGCTGCCCGGAAAAAAGGTCGCACAGGTTCACCGTGTTACCCCCGCCCGGGGAAAAGAAGGCCAGACCTCCCCCGGGGAGAGGATGCGGTGGCTGCAGCACCCGGATGATCCTGAGCATCTGATGCATGTTGTTCACCGGGATGGCCCCTGTCTGACGAAGGACGGCGTTAAATATCTGGTCGTTCCCGGCCAGAGAACCGGTGTGGCTCATGGCCGCCTCCCTGCCCGCCGGTGAAACGCCACCCTTCCAGACAAGCACCGGTTTTTGGGGAACGATCTCCCGGAGCCGATCCAGAAACATCCGTCCGTCCTGGATGTCCTCCACGTAGATGCCGATCACACGGACGTCCGGATCCCCGCCCATGTGCGCAAGGACTTCGTTCACGGAGATGTCGATCTGGTTGCCCAGGGAAAGGACCTTGTGGAACCGGATCCCGGAGTCGAGCCCGTTCAGGATCGCATTGACCGCGTGGCCGCCGGACTGGGAAATGAACCCCACGGTGCCCGGATGTTCCACCATTTCCCAGTGATCCTTCCAGAACCCCACCCGGGCCCGCTGGCTGTAAATGCCCATGCAGTTGGGTCCCACCACCCGGAAACCTTTCCCGCGTGCCAGCCCCAGCACCTCCTGTTCCAGATGTTCCTTTTTCATCTCTCCAAATCCGGAGGTATGGATCACCACGAAACGTACCTTTCCCGCCGGCAGATCCCGCAGGACCTCCAGGCAGGCATCCGCGGGTACGGCCAGGATGGCCAGGTCCACCTCTCCGGGGACCTGGGAGAGCCGGGGATAGCATGGCAGTTGGAACAGTTCCGGGTACTTGGGGTTGACCGGATAGAGCTTCCCGGGATACCGCATGTGCAGAAGAAACCGGGTAAAGTTGAACCGACCGGGCGTGTGCCGGCTGCTGGCGCCCACATGCGCGATGGAACGCGGTTCAAAGAGAAGATCGAGATCCTGGGGGGAGGACACGCCGTTCATGGGGGGACCTCGCAACCGTCTCCTCCGGGACCCGGAGGGAATGAGGGGCTCCGCCGGGGCGATCAGGCCCCTTCAAGCAGGGGATCCACCTTGACGCGGTGCTGGTCGAAACCCAGCCTCTTCCGATCGATTCCGAAGGCCAGCCCGAGCACCTGTGCGATATAGAAAACCGGCATGTGGTACAGGTCTCCTTCCTTGCGGTTCAGGAGAACCTGGCCCCGGTCGAACTGCTCGAAACAGGAGGGGCAGCTCACGCAGATCGTTTCTACTTTTTTGTCGAGCATGTGGCCGAGTTTCTCTTTGGTGATCTGGTTGGAGGATCCCAGGTCCACCTTGGTTCCCAGCGCGGAACCGCAGCATAGCATCCGGCGGGAGTACTGCACCGTCTCCACCCCCATGGCGTTCAGGATATCGTCCATCTGGGTGGGCACCAGGCTCAGGCTGGGCGAGAGGCGGTCCGGATACATGACGTGCGGGGGGCGGAAAAAATGGCATCCGTAATGGCACCCCACGCGGAAGGGAAGCCGTTCCTTTGCCTGGGCGGAAATGGCCTCCGTCCCCACATCTTCACAGAGTACATCCAGGAGGGGCTTGACCTTCACCTCGCCCTTGTACTCATGGCCGTACCCCTCCAGGATCTTGTTGACCCGGCGCCGCAAACCGGCATCTTTCCGGAGGACGTGGTTGGCCTCCTTCAGGGTGTTGGTGCAGCCGTTGCAGAGGCTGAGGATATTCACCCCCTCCTGCTCCGCCACACACAGGTTCCGGGCGGCCAGGGTCAGCCAGCTGTTGTAATGGACCAGTTTGATCAGCGTAGGCGCCGGACAGCAGCTGAACGGCAGGTCCACCAGGTCCAGGCCGAGCCGTTCCGCCACGGCTCGGGTGGCACTTTCGAACCCGGGATATTTGGCCGGGATCACGCAGCCGGTAAATAAAGCGTATCGCATAAAGTTATCCCATCATTTCCGAAAGCCCGGTCTCTTCCAAAATCCCCTCCACCTCCTCCATGGGAACATCGGGGAGATTGTGCAGACCCAGTTTTTTCCGCACATCGAAGATCCGCTTGGAAAAGTGCATCAGGCGTCCTGTCCGCAGGATCATTTCCGTTCCGGAGCGTACTTTATCCGGGATGTAGCCGCGCTGGGCAGCCTCGTTCATCATCTTCATGAGCAGATCGGCCACCGCGATCATCTGTGGACACCGGTCCTCGCAGACATGGCAAGTGGTGCAGCACCACAGTTTCTCGTCGCTCACGGCCGCCTCCATTCCCAGGCGGCTGAGCGTGAGGAGCAGGTTCCGGGGGTTGAAGCCCTCCACGACGATGGCCGCGGGGCAGCTCCCGGTGCAGCGCGCGCACTGGTAGCACTCGTACAGCAGCTCTTCATCGAACAGCTCGAGATTCTTCATCCGGACCCTTTCTTCTTGGGTGTAAACGCCTTGATCCCCTTCTGGATCTCCTCGTCGGTGATCCCGTGCACGATCTCCTGGACCGCTTCCACTTCCTTGGCGAACTTCAACCCCTCTGCCGCGCTGACCCATGCCAGCCGCAAGCGTTCTTTCTGGAGTTCGAGCTTGGCCATCTTCTTCCACAGCTTCTGAACCCGCTTCTCGGTCTGGTGATTGGCGTTGATGTAGTGGCAGTCCCCGATGTGGCACCCGGACACCAGCACCGCCGCGATCCCCCGATAAAATGCGTGTTCAATAAACCGAGGGTCCACCCGGCCCGAACACATGGTACGCACGATCCGGATCTCCGGGGGATACTGGATCCGGCTGACCCCGGAGAAGTCGGCCCCCGCGTAGGAGCACCAGTTGCAGCAGAAGGCCAGGATTTTTCGTTCGGCGTTTTCATCGGCCAGAGCGTCGATCTGCGTCATGATCTGTTCGTCGGTGTAGTGCCTCATGGTGATCGCCTCGAACTTGCATTCGGGGCTGCAGGTGCCGCAACCGGCACATGCGGCCTCCACCACGGAGGCGGTTTTTTCCTCTTTGTCCACCACGATGGCCCCGTAGGGGCACACGCGTGCGCAGAGCCCGCATCCCGTGCATTGTTCCGGGTCGATGCGGGACGTGATCGCCTCCACGGTGACCTTCCCCCTGGACATGAGGATGTTAGCCCGGGAGGCCGCAGCACTGGCCTGGGTGACGCTGTCCTTGATGTCCTTGGGCCCTTCGGAGCACCCCGCCAGGAAGATCCCTCCGGTGGGCGTATCCACGGGCCGGAGCTTGGGGTGTGCCTCCATGAAGAACCCGTCGGCCATGGAGGGGAGCGCGAGCAGGCGCTTGACTACGGCGGATTCCTTGCTCGGCTCGATCCCCACCGAGAGCACCACCAGATCCACCTCGTACTGGTACAGCTTGCTCAGCAGGGTGTGTTCCCCGATCAGCTTCAGGTTCTCGGTGGCATCGTTCTGGAGGATCTCCCCGGGGATCCCCCGGATGAAGATCACACCCTCCCGACGCGCCCGCATCAGCAGGTCCTCGAACCCCTTCCCGAACGCTCGGATGTCCATGTAGAACACGTAGATCTCCGTGTCCGGCCAGTGCTCCTTGATCAGGAGCGCGTCCTTGATGGTGTTCATGCAGCAGATGTTGCTGCAGTACGGGTTGGAGCGCTTGGACCGGGACCCGATGCACTGCAGGAAGGCGACGGTCTTGGGCACCTTCTTGTCCGAGGGGCGGATCAGGTTCCCCCCGGTGGGGCCCCCGGCGTTGATCAACCGTTCGAACTCCAGGCTGGTGATCACGTTGGGGAACCGCTGGTACCCCAGTTCGGTGAGCGGCGTGGGATCGTACACGTCGCTCCCGGTGCAGACGATGATGGTTCCCACCTCCAGCGAAAGGAGCTCCTCGCGCTGCGAAAAGTCGATGCATTTGTGCTGGCATGCGGTGTAGCAGAGGTTGCACGCGATCATCCCCTGCCGGTTCACGCAGGATTCCATGTCGATCAGGTAGGTGGCGGGCACGGCCTGGGCGAAGGGCGAGTAGATCGCCTTGCGCGTGGAAAGACCGCAGTCGAACTCATTGGGGTTGTGCTGGGGACAGTCCTTCACGCAGTCCCCGCAGTAGGTGCATTCCTCCGTAACGTAGCGGGGTTTCTTCCGCACCTTCACCTGGAAGTTTCCGATGTACCCGTTCACCTCCTCCACTTCACTGAGGGTCATCAATTCGATGTTGGGGTGGCGCCCCACCTCCGACATCTTGGGGGCCAGGATGCAGATGGAGCAGTCCATGGTGGGGAAGGTCTTGTCGATCTGGGCCATCCGGCCGCCGATGCTCGCCCCCTTTTCCACCAGGTACACCTTGTACCCAGCATCGGCCAGATCCAGGGTCGCCTGGATTCCGGCGACGCCGGCACCCACCACCAGGGCGTTCCGCAGGATGGGAACTTCGGTCTCCACCTGCGGTTCCAGGAGCTTGGCCCGGGCCACGGCCATCTTCACCAGGTCCTTGGCCTTCTCCGTTGCCTGTTTCCGGTCGTGCAGGTGAACCCAGCTGCAGTGCTCCCGGATGTTGGCCATCTCGAACAGGTACGGGTTGAGCCCGCCGTCCACGCAGGCCGTCCGGAAGGTGGGTTCGTGCAGCCGCGGCGTACAGGAGGCCACCACCACGCGGTTCAACCCCTGATCCCGGATGTCGGTTTTGATCACGTCCTGACCGGAATCCGAGCAGGTGTACATGGAGTCACGCGCCAGCACCACGCCGTCCAGCGTGGCGGCGTAGTTGGCCACATCCTCACAGTCCAGGGATCCGTCGATATTCAGCCCGCAATGGCATACATAGACCCCGATCTTCGGGGGATCCGACTGCCTGCGATGCAGAGGGGCGGGATTGTCACCCGCCTCGGTTTTCCTGCCCATGTCGATATCCTCTTTCAAACGCCTTCGAATTCAGCTCTTCGGTCCCTTTGGGGACGGAAGACAGGACCGACTGCTTCAGCGATTCGTACTGGACGAGATCGGTCATGGCAGCCAGAAAGCCCAGCATCACGATATTGGCCACCATCTTTCTCCCCAGTTCCTCCGCGAAACGGGTGGCCGGAACGGTGTACAGGTGGGGGACACGACTTTTCAGGTCCTCGAGCCGCACCAGGTCTTCGTCGCAGAGAACGATCGTTTCCGCACTGATCTGTTTTCCGTACGTGGTCTTGGCTTCCTCGGACATGAACACAAGCACATCCGGGCGGGCCACCTTGGGGTAGTGGATGGCTTCATCGGAAAGCACCACATCCGCACTGCAAGCACCGCCCCGGGCTTCGGGACCGTAGCTCTGGGTAAAAACCGCGTTCCGGCCTTCGTGCAGCACCACGGCTTTTCCCAGGATGTTCCCCGCCAGGACGATTCCCTGACCGCCGAAACCGGCGAGACGGACTTCACGCCGTTCCCGGAGCGGCGTTCCCGCCGATGCCTTTTCACCCTTGGTCTTTTTCATACGTTCCGTTCCGTTTTGGGGTCACGATTTCGGCGCATGGATCGGGTCCAGGATCTCCTCGCGATACACGTCCATGAAGGTCTTCTTCTCCCGGTCCACGAACTCACCGACCACGATGGGTCCGTTCAGTCCGGTGGTCTCATCCGTGGGGGGTACGCCGTTCATCATCACAAACAGATCTCGATAAAACTTCATCTGCTTGAGGCCGGTCCCCAGCCGGTTGGGCCGCCCGTATCCTGTGGGACAAGGAGCGATCACCTCGATGAAGTTGAACCCTTTCTTCTGGAAGCAGCGCTTGAACGACTCGATCATGTACCGGGCGTGGAAGGTGGTCCACCGGGCCACGTATCCCGCCCCGCAGGCGTATGCCAGATGGGTGATGTTGAACGGATATTCCACGTTTCCGTACGGTGTGGTGGATGTCCGGGCCTCCAGGTGGGTGGTGGGGCCACTCTGGCCTCCGGTCATGCCGTAGTTGTAGTTGTTCACGCAGATCACCGTGATGTCCATGTTTCGTCGTGCCGAGTGGATCAGGTGGTTTCCCCCGATGGCGAACAGGTCGCCGTCCCCGCTGAACACCACCACGTTGTGCTTGGGCTTGGCCAGCTTGAGCCCGGTGGCGAACGGTATGGCCCGTCCATGGGTGGTGTGGTAGGTGTCCATGTTCAGGTACCCGGCCACACGCCCGGTGCACCCGATGCCGGAGATCACCGCCGTCTCATCGATGGGGATCTCCAGGCTGTCCATGGCCTTGATGAACGCGGCCAGCACGATCCCCAGGCCGCACCCCGGACACCAGATGTGCGGGATCCTTCCCGGCTTGAGGAACCGGTCGTCCGGATGGAGACCGTGGGTCTTATCGACGGTCTCCTCGAGCTTCGAGGGATCGTACGGTTCGATTTCCGGCATGAGGTAACGCATCCCGTCATCTCCTGTCTGTGTGGAACAGCGCTCCGTGGGCGACACACCGCCGTCTCCGGGACCGCGGGGAACCCTGCGGATCGTTTCCCGGAAGAACGGCTGTTACGCGATGGATTCGATGGCCTCCAGGATCATCTCCGGCGTGTGCACCGCGCCGCCCATCTTTCCCGTGAATACCACGTCCCTGCCCCCGGCGCAGCGTTCCACCTCGTGTACGACCTGACCGTAATTGATCTCCGGCACCACAAGCCCTTTCACGCCCGCCTCGACCAGCCCCCGGACCTGCTTTTCGGGGAACGGCCAGATGGTGATCAGCTGGAGAAGACCCGCACGGATCCCCTTCTCCCGCGCCAAGGCCACAGCCTCCCGAGCGCTTCTCGTTGTGCAACCGTAGGCCACCACCGCGATTTCAGCATCCTCCAGGGAGTCCTCCCGGGTCTGGATGATGTCCTCCGCGTGGTTCCGTATCTTGTCACACAACCTCCGGACCAGCCGCTCCTGGACTTCCGGCGTGATCACGGGGTATCCCTTTTCGTCGTGTGTCAGACCGGTGACATGAACGCGGTATCCTTCCCCGGCACAGGCCATGGACGGGACCATATCCTTTTCTCCCTGAAAGGGAAGGTAATCCGCATCATTCTTTTTCGGTTTTTTCCTCTGAATCCGGGGGAGATCCTTTTTTTCCGGAATGATCACGCGCTCGTACATGTGCCCAACCATCTCGTCGCTCAGGATCACCACCGGCACCCGGTACTTCTCGGACAGCCGAAAAGCCTGGAGCACCTGGTCGAACATCTCCTGGGGGGAGGACGGGGAGAGCGCGATGGCGCCGTAGTCGCCGTGAGACCCCCAGCGGGCCTGCATCACGTCTCCCTGCCCCACCAGGGTGGGAAGCCCTGTGGAAGGTCCTCCTCGCATAATATTTACGATGACGCAGGGAGTCTCCATCATCATCCCGAGCCCGATGTTCTCCGTCATCAGGGAAAAGCCGGGGCCGGAGGTGGCGGTCATGGACCGCACCCCTCCCCAGGACGCACCCAGGATGGCTGCCATGGAGGCGATTTCATCCTCCATCTGGATGTATACACCCTCCACTTCCGGTAGCCGTCGCGCCATCCTTTCGGCAATCTCCGTGGCGGGCGTGATCGGGTAGCCGGCAAAGAACCGGCATCCGGCCGCAATGGCCGCTTCCGCGCAGGCATCATCTCCGTTCAGAAAATGCTCTCCCGTCAGGACCGATTTATCGCTCTTCACCCTCTCCTCCAGAGCCGGATTTGTCCTCGTATCGCAGAAGATCACTGTTCGTGAAACAGCGCTTCTGCTGAATCGAACTGTAGATGGCGAATTCCGGACAGATTACCTCGCAGATACCGCAGTTGTTGCACTCCATCTCTTCCCGGATGGCGGGGGGATGGTATCCCTTTGCGTTGAACTCCGTCGCCTCGATAAGAACGCCGTTGGGACAGAATTCTATACAGAAATTGCATCCTTTACATCGGTCCGCGATGATGAACAGCTCTCCCACAGGGATGACCTGCTCTTCCGCGTCGAGAGGGAGTCGCCAGAATTTCATGAAAGACCTCCGCTCAACCCGCCCGTCGGGTCCTTAGGAATTGTTTGCAAAACCCTTTGAGACCCCGGATGTTTTCGGGATCCGAAACATGAAGGGATGAGGGCCATCCGCCCGTGCATCTGCTTTTTCCCGTTCCCCTGGACAAGTCTGTGATGAGAATCCGCCCCGATTCGTTTCACGATCGAGGCGTTCCCGGTTGCACATGTTCAAATGTCCGTTGAGTGGGACAGAACGGCTGGTTGGCCTGAGTCCGTGTGACACCTGACATGTTCAACGCCGCAGACAGGCGCTATTCGCTCCAGGAATCAAGAAACAAGGTATTATAGGGTATGATCGGTCAGGTTTCAAGCACCCCCTCCAAAACAGTAGGGATTTGCGGGCCGGCGGCGCCGCGGGGGAGGGGCTGCAGGATCATGAGAATTCACCGATTCCCTTTCACGGTCCAGCACCCGCGCGAACACAGAACGCAGGATAACCCATCTTTTGAAGGACGGCGGCGAGCCTCTCTCCTTCCGGTTCACCTGCCGCCAAGGCCAGCATGCACCCTCCCCCACCCGCACCCGTCAGCTTTGCGCCCAAAGCCCCGTGATTTCTGCAGACGGTCACCATTTCGTCAAGGACCTTGCAGGAAACCCCGATGGTATGCAGCAAACCCTGCGACCGGTCGATCAACCGGCCCAACCCGGAAAGATCGCCGCTCTCCATGGCCGTCCGGGCGTCGTTTGCCACCTCCTCGGCCTCCCGGCATTCCGTTTGAAATTTCGCCGGGTTCGCCTCCCGGTACCGAGCCACCTTGTTGACCTGCTTCCGGGTGAGGGAGGGAACCTCTGAACTGCCCACAACCAGGGAAAGTCCGTCTGTTGGCGAAAGAAACTCCCAGGGCTTCCGGCCTCCCCTCCGGAACCAGACCGCCTTTCCATAGGTGGCCACCGTGTTGTCGATGCCGGAAGGGTTGCTGGCAAACACCCTTTCACCCTCATAGGCGGCCCGGTTGACCTCCTCGGATGAACAGGCCATTTCCAGTGCGTCGCTCGTCGCCCGGGCGGCCGCTACGCAGAAAGCGGCGCTGGATCCGAGACCGCTCCAGCCGGGAAGATCATCCCGGCACTGAAACCGGAATTTGTATTCCCGGTCGGAAATCTTCAGCGATCCCAGGACTCTTCGGATCGCCTCCACCGTATCGGCTGCTTCCGGTTCCGGATCGGGATGCCCGTCACCGGACACCCGGAACACCTCCAGCCCCCGGCCCGCTGTCACCTCAACGGATACCGAGACGGGTTTGTGGATGGGCAGGGCGATGGCGGGCACCCCATACACCACGAAATGTTCGTTGATGAGGATGACCTTCCGAACTCCGGTCCCGGTACCCCTGCGTTCCGGCATGGTGAAAACCCCTTCTTGTTTGCCCCTTTCCGGACAGTATGGTACCATGTAAGGCTTCAGGAATGAATGCCATCCCCCTCTCCTGCAAGGGGGATGACCTGCAACCATCAACGAACCTCCTCAAGAATACGGATCTTCCGTCCCCTTCCTCCGGGGCGCTCTTTCTTTCCTTGGGGCATGCGGTTCTTTCAGAATGAATACTTTATGACATCGTTCAACCGATCCAATGCTTCGCATGGGGCACCGCCTTCCACACCGGCGTTTTCTTCACGACCCTTTCTTCTTTCGATCCCGTTCCTGATCCCGTTGTTGTTCACCCTTGGAGTCCCTGCCCCGGCCCATGCCTACATCGGCCCCGGAGCCGGGTTTGCTTTTCTCGGCTCCTTTTTCGTCTTCTTTCTCACCTTCCTGCTGGCGTTCACCGCCCTGTTCACCTGGCCGGTCCGCGCCCTGTTCCGCCTCCGGCGCCAGCGACGTTTTCGACGTCAGCCCCGCAAAACCGAAAAAGCCATTGTCATCGGATTCGACGGCATGGAACCCACGCTGGTGGAACGGTATATGAAGCAGGGTCACCTTCCCCATTTCTCAAAACTCAGGGAGAGGGGATCGTATCGTCACCTGAAGAGCACCCTTCCGCCTCTCTCACCGGTGGCCTGGTCCACGTTTCAAACGGGCGTAAACCCGGGAAAACACTCCATCTTCGACTTCCTGCACCGTAATCCGAAGAACTACCTCTCGGAACTCTCGTCCGCGGAGATCCGTGCCAGCAGCCGCCAATTGAAGGTGGGAAGGTTTCTCCTCCCCCTGGGAAAGCCCGTTATCCGCCTGCTGCGAAGATCCCAGCCGTTCTGGAAGATTCTCGGTGAACACGGAATTTTCAGCATCATCCTGCGTGTTCCCATCACCTTCCCGGTGGAGCGGTTCGAGGGGATGAGTCTCTCGGCCATGTGTGTTCCGGACCTGCGGGGCACCCAGGGAACCTTCAGTCATTACACCACCGGAACCGCTTCCGACACGGAAAAAACAGGGGGGGAATTCATCCCCGTAGAGTGGCGGAAAGATGAGAGCATCCAGACCTGGATCACCGGACCCCAACATCCGTTCCGGAGTGCCGCAACCGATCTGAAGGCCCCACTCCTCATCCAGAAACAGGACGAGGGGGTCCGGCTGCAGGTGGGAAAGGAAAACTGCCGGCTCCACCCCGGTGAAACCTCCCCCTGGATGCCCGTGGTCTTCCGCGCGGACCTGTTCAAGGTGTGAGGGATCGTTCGCTTTCACCTGTCTAAAATAGACCCTCAGATGGACCTGTACATGTCCGCGG
>CAYTRL010000138.1:0-13151 GCA_964439795.1 uncultured Thermodesulfobacteriota bacterium | reverse complement strand
GCCGGCAACAGCTGTACGGGGAACTGGACGCTATGGGTATGGAGTATCTTCGTTCCCAGGGCCACTACAACCTGATCAACCTGCAGGATATGGACGGGACGCTGGCCGTGCTGCTCATGTATGCGGGCAAGCAGGTGTTCGTACGCTGGGGGTTCGAATGGGGGCTGGACACCTGGATCCGTGTGAACCCCAGCAACGAGTACGAGAACGGCCGCTTCATCGAGGCGCTGAACTGGGTCCTGGGCCGCAAGGAGGTACGAGGCGTTTCGGCCCCGGAATACCTCGCGACCACGGAAGGCAGGCGGCTGGCCGGGGCCGCCGTCGAGGCGGGGTTCCCGCGGCACGTCATCACCCGGGCGGCGAAAGGTTCGCCGGTCAACGAATTAAACCGCACGATATTTCGAACCGCATAAGGAACAAGGATGTACTACGTCGAACCCGTATACCGACCCCCCTCCGAGGCGTACAGCCTGCTGGTCCAGGCATCCGTGGGATGCCTGAGCGCGGCGCAGGGACACTGCTACTACTGCGGCTCCTGGTTGATCGACCGGGAGATCCCCCAGAAAAAATTCCGCATCCGACCCGTCCGGGACATCCTCCGGGATCTGGACGAAGCCCGCGGACAGATGGGCTCCGGCGTGCGCAAGATCTTTCTTCTGGACTCCAACGCCCTGGTCATTCCCGCCGCGGCCCTGGAGAGGATCTGCCGCCATGCTTACGGAATCTTCCCGGATCTGGAGAGGATCAGCGTGTATGCCTGCGCCGAGGACATCCAGCGCAAATCCGACGCAGATCTCCGGCGTGTCCGGGAGGCCGGCATCTCCCTGCTTTACGTGGGACTGGAAAGCGGCAGCGAGCAGGTTCTCGAGCTCGTCAACAAGGGAATCACCGCCGAGGAAACCGTCCGGGCCTGCGGCCGGGCGCAGGAGGCGGGCTTCGATCTCTCTCTCACAGTCATCCTCGGCCTGGGGGGGACCCGGCTCAGCCAGGAGCACGCCGTGGATACCGGGAAGATCCTCAGCCGGATCCAACCCCGGTACACGGGGGCGCTGACCCTCATGGTGGTCCCCGGCACCCCGGTGGAAGACTGGATCCGGGAGGGAAGCTTCCAGATGCTCTCCCAGGAAGAGATCCTCCTGGAACTGCGCGGGATGATGGGACACATCCAGGTGCATCGGGAACTGATCTTCCGCACCAACCACGCATCCAACTACCTGCCGCTGAGCGGGACCCTTCCCGGCGATAAAGGCCGCCTCCTGCGCCTGTTGAACCGGGCCCTGGCCCAGAAGGTCCCCCTCCGTCCGGAACACCTGCGCGGGTTGTAAACCCCGGCCCACGTACGCCGGGAAACCTCTCCCGAGGCCCCTTCGGCCGCCGTACGCCGGCGCTCCGTATGAATACCCACGGCCCGGATTTCCTCCAGGCAATATTTACTATTGTACCGGGATCACATCCTATGGTAACTTCTCCGCGTGGTCCGGTCCCCGGGTCGACACCATCGTTTTTCCGTACCGGTACGGCACACCGGATCCGCCCGCAAGGGCTTCGGGAAGACCCCGGATCGTTTCACCGGACGTCCCGTGACCACAAGATCAGGACGGTTCGAGAGCGGAGCAACCTTTTGATGACAGCGAAAGGGAGGGTGTTATGGCTGAAGAGCATTTCCACGTCCACCCCATGGTGCCGCTGACCTTCACGTACAACTACCGGGTGGGACGCCCCATGGAAACGTACCTCCGGGGACTGGCGGAGAAGAAGATCCTCGGCGTTCGGTGTCCCGACTGCAAGCGGGTACTCCTCCCGCCGCGATCCGCCTGCGGCGCGTGCGCCACCCGCCCCGACGAGTGGGTGGAGGTACAACCCGCCGGGACCCTGGAACAGTTCACCGTGGCCCATGTCACCGTGGAGAAGGGGGAGATCCAGGACCGGGATGAACCCGTCCTCCTGGGCTTGATCCGACTGGACGGGGCGGATTCCCTTCTCACCGCACGGATCGAGGGGATCCCGCCCGGGGAGTGCAAAACAGGCATCCGGGTCCGGGCCGTGTGGAAGGAAACGCCTGAGGGAAACCTGGACGACCTGGACCACTTCGAACCGGCGGGCTGACCCTGGAAAAAGCCGCTCGCCTCATGCACCAGGGAGAGCGAAAAGCCGAGCGCAGGTCGTCGAAAGCTTGCGGCTTCGCCGCAGCAGAAAAAGAGGAGTCAGGATCATGGAACGCAAGGTGGCAATCGTAGGCATCAAGCAGACACCGCACGTTGCGGAGAGCAGCGTCTCCCGCGAGCGGATGGTCTATACCATGATGAAATCCTTCTACGGAGAGATGGGGATCACCCCGGACGAAGTGGGGACCTTCGTGTTGTGCACCAACGACTTCCAAGACGGTCGAACCATTTCCGAGGTGTACATGATTCCCCGGATGGGCGCCTACATGCAGGATCAGAGCAAGGTGGATTCGGACGGGTCCAACGCGCTTCTCTACGCGCTCATGCGCATCCTGTCGGGCAACTACGATACGGCGGTGGTCATCGGCTACGGCATGGGCGGCAGCGAGTTTCTGGGCCACTCGATTCTCAACCACACCCTGGATCCCATCTACGAAAGACAACGGGGCCTGGTCAACGAAATTTCCGCGGCGGCCCTGCAGGCACAGACGTACATGGAGCGCTACGGGCTCACCGAACCGCAGTTGGCCCGGATCGCCGCAAAGAACCTCCGGAACGCCGGGGCGAACCCCCTGGCCCTCCGCCGCATGTCCGAGGCAACCGAACAGGACGTGCTCGACTCACGCCCGCTGTACTCGCCCATCCATGAGCTGCACACCTACCCGCCCACGGACGGCGCCTGCGTGGTCATGCTGGCGGCGGAGGAAAAGGCGAAGGCGCTGACGGACCGACCGGTCTGGGTGCTCGGGGTCGGCAGCTGCCAGGAAACCTACTACCTGGGGGACCGGGATCTGGCCACCTCCGTCTCCCTCCGCCTGGCGGGGGAGAAGGCCTATGCCATGGCCGGGATAAACGCCCCGGAAAAGGAGGTGAGCTTTGCGGAGCTTCACACCAACTTCGCCTCCCAGGAGCCGATCTTCGCCGAGTCCCTCGGCCTCTTCCCCGAGGGGAGCGGAGGGCAGGTGATCGATGCCGGGGAAAGCGAAATCAACGGACGCCTTCCCCTGAACCCTTCAGGCGGCCCGCTGGGTGCCAACCCGTTCACCGCCTGCGGCCTGGTCCGGATCGCGGAGGCCGCCGCGCAGCTGCGGGGCGAGGCGGGCCCCCATCAGGTCAGCGATCCCCGCATCGGGGTGGCACACGGTCAGATCGGGTTCTGTGCGCAGCACAACACGGTCTTCGTCCTGGGAACGTCTCGATAAGGAGAACCATGCCATGAGAAACGTTGGAATCATTTCCGTGGGGTACAACGGCCGGTTCGTGAGCAAGCGGCCGGACATCAGCATGCCGGAACTGGTGCAGGAATCCGTGGAGAGCGCCCTGAAAAAAACGCGTCTCAAGCTGCAGGATATCGACGCCTTCGTGGAGGGGAACATGCCCACCTTCGAGGGGGTCAACTACCCACACCTGTGGATGTCGGACCACATGGGGGCGGTGAACAAGCCGGTGCTCCGGATCTCCACCGGAGGGACCACCGGTATGAGCGCCTTTCACGGCGCCTACTATTCCGTGGCCTCCGGACTCTACGATACCGTCATGGTCGTCGGCTGGGAGAAGCACGACGAGGGAGACGCCCAGGTGGGCCTGGCGGGAATCGTCTTTCCGGAAATCTTCACCCTGTTCTCCTTCGGGCCGCCCATGGCCGGTCCGGGCGCAGGCGGCGTCACCGGGGGGGGATCCACCGGCGGGGCCAGCTTCCAGGCCACGAGCTACCTGGCCGGTTGCGGAGGGGATGTGGAACACATCGACATGATCGCGGCCCAGGCCCGGAGCAACGCCGCCCTGAACCCCTTTGCGCACCTCCAGCACCCCGGCTGCACCAAAGAGGACATCGCCAAGACACCCCTGGTTTCCTGGCCCCTGCGGTTCGGACATACCTGTCCCACCTCCTGCGGGGCATGCGCCATGATCCTCACCACCGAGGAGAAAGCCAAGAAGTATGCGGACAGCGTGGCCTGGGTGACCGCCGTGGGAACCGGGTCCACGGACGCCACTACGGCCAACCTGGTGGACGGCCAGATCAACGACCCGGGGGAACAGCCCATGTGCCGGAAGATCGCCAAAAAGGCGTACGAGATGGCCGGGATCGAGGACCCTCAAAAAGAGATCCAGGTGGCCGAGGTGTACGACGGTTTCGCGTTTCAGGAACTCATGTGGCCGGAGCGTCTCGGTCTGATCCCGGAGGGCAAGGGGCCGGAGATGCTGGAGAAAGGGGCGCTGGCCATTGACGGGGAGATGCCGATCAACCCGTCCGGTGGCGTGGTTTCCACCAACGCCATCGGCGCCTCGGCCCTGGTCCGCGTCGCGGAAGCGGCCATGCAGGTCATGGGGACGGTGGAGGGGGATCACCAGGTGCCCCGAAAGGTGCACAACGCCCTGGCGCACGGCTGGGGCGGTCTCTTCCAGTTCGTCACCATCACGCTCCTGGGGGACCAGCCCCGGCATGGCTGAACCGTGGGGAACGAAAACGTTCGTTTCTGAAAATCCACCGTTCCGGGAACCTCCGGAGCGACCGCAGGGAGGAGAAAAATCATGGCACAGGAAACCGCGGAAAACGAAACCCGGGTGGTGAACGACGCCTGGGATCTGGGTCTGTACAAATGGAAGGTGGAGGCAGACGGTCTCAAGATCCTGGTGGACGGGCTCCGGGAGGGAAAGATCATCGGCCGGAAGTGCGGCCAGTGTGGAACGGTATACGTCCCGGCCGTGTCCTACTGCCGGAAATGCTTCATCGACATCGAGGAACTGACCGAGGTGGAAAAGACCGGGAAGGTGTGCACCTTCACCGTGAACCTGGCGGACGTTCGCGGAAACGAACTGGAGGAACCGCAGGTGATCTGCTGCTTTCAGCTGGATGGGTCCGACTCGTGGCTCATGGGGGTCCTGGAGATCGACGACTGGCGGAAGGTCCGGGTGGGCATGCGCGTTCGGGCCCGCCTGCGGGAGGAACTCAAGGGGGAACTGGCCGACATCGAGTCCTGGGAACCTATTTAGGAACCTTGATGAAATACCGCTTCCATCTGCAGCAAGGCCTCTCCAACAAGCCGGAGGGGCCTTTTCTTTTCACGGCAACGTGCATAGAATTGAAAGCTCCTGTTTTCCCTTTGGATCCATGAGGGAAATCCGAGACAAAGGAAAGCGAAATGTCCACCCCGACACGCTCCGTGCTCCTTTTCTTGATCCTGCTTACGGCCCTGCCCTCCTGCAACGGTTCCAGGACCAGCCCCGGAAAAGAAATAAGGCCCGTTCCGTTCCAGGAAAACGAAAGATGGGGTTACAAGGACCCCGGGGGAACCGTGTTGATCCCCCCCCGATACATCATCGCCGGGGCTTTTTCTCCGGAGGGGATCGCCGCGGTGGCGGACGAACGAGGCTGGATGTACATCGACACCCGCGGCGGCGTGCGGATACGGCCCCTGCTGGTGGACAACGGGCCCGACCCTTTTCGGGAGGGGCTGGCCAGGTTCCGCAGGGACCGGCGCGTGGGCTTTTTCAACAAAGCGGGCACCGTGGTCATCCCCGCGGCCTTCGATTTCGCCCTGCCGTTCCAGGACGGCCGGGCCGCCGTGTGCCGGGGATGCCGGGAGGTGCCCGACGGGGAACACCATGTCCTGCAGGGCGGAACCTGGGGGTACATCGACCGCCGGGGCCGGGCGGTGATCCCCTTCCGGTATGAAGCTGCGGAGAACTTCGAGCATGGGCGTGCCAGGGTCCGGACAAGCGTCGGGTGGATATCCATCGACCGCGACGGCCACCGGATCGGAGTTGCAGAAACCAGATAAACAAGGAGGCGGATCATGGCGCGCGTTACATTTCCTGATGATTTCCTGTGGGGCACGGCCACCTCGTCTTACCAGATCGAGGGGGCCTGGGACAGGGACGGCAAGGGCGAGTCGATCTGGGACCGTTTTTCCCACACCCCGGGCAGGATCGCTGACGGAAGCACGGGGGATACCGCCTGCGACCATTATCACCGCTACCGGGACGATGTGGCGCTGATGCGGGCTATGGGTCTTCAGGCATACCGGTTTTCGGTTTCCTGGCCCCGGATCCTCCCGGCGGGAAAGGGACCGGTGAATACGGCCGGCCTGGACTTCTACTCCCGGCTCACGGATTGCCTCCTGGAGGCCGGGATCCAGCCCTTGGTGACCCTGTACCACTGGGACCTGCCCCTGGCGCTGCATGACCTGGGCGGGTGGGCCAACCGGGACGTTGCCGGCTGGTTCGGGGACTACGCGGCGGCCGTCTCCCGTCGACTGGGGGACCGTGTGGAACTCTGGGCCACCCTGAACGAGCCCCAGGTCTTCGCCATGCTCGGGTACTTCATGGGCGAACACGCACCCGGCATCACGGACCCCCTGAAGTACCTGGAGGTCTCCCATTACATCAACCTGGCCCACGGCGCGGGCGTGCAGGCCATCCGGGCCGAGGCCCCTTCGGCCAGGGTGGGCACGGTCCTGCAACTGCCCCCCGTTTATCCGCGCTCGGATACCGAAGAGGACGAGAAGGCCGCGCGCACCCTGGACGGCCTTCTGAACCGCTGGTACACGGAGCCGGTCCTGATCGGGCGCTACCCGGAAGACATCCTGGACATCCTCCGGCCGCTGAACCTGCCGATCCGGGAAGAGGACATGAAACAGATCCACCAGCCGCTGGACTTCGCCGGGCTGAACCTGTACACCCGGGTCTTTGCCTACCACGATCCCGGCGTCCCCCTGTTCGAGGCCATGCTGGACGAGCACCACCCGGTTCCCGGCGCGGAGTACACGGCCTTCGACTGGGAGATCTACCCCCCGGCCATCTTCGAGTCCCTGATGCGCTTCAAGAACGAGTGGGGAGACCCGCCCGTCTACGTCACCGAGAACGGGATGGCTAACGAGGACCAACTCGTGCAGGGGCGCGTGGAGGACACGAAACGCATCCGGTACCTGGCCTCGTACCTGGCCCAGGTCCGAAGGGCCATGGACCAGGGCGTGAAGGTCCGGGGATACTTCCTCTGGTCGTTCATGGACAACTTCGAGTGGGCCGAGGGTTACACCAAGCGGTTCGGGATCGTCCACGTGGACTTCGACACCCTGGAGCGCACCCCCAAGGCCAGCGCCGCCTGGTACAGCGACCTGATCCGGAAGGGAGAATATACATGGGAGGAGCCGGGATAAAAGGCTTCCCGACGACCCGCGGCGATTTTGATCAGCAAGACCTGATCCGGAAGAGTGAGGCGCGGCACCGTACAGCGATCATCTATTTTCTTCCGCTTCGAAACATGTCAACTCTCATCAGCGACAATTGCCGCAAGGATAAGCTCGGAGAAGATCCCTACCGCTTCCTGCGCTGAATCTTGAGCAAGAGAACCGCTCCCATGGGAATCAGAAAAAGGATTCCCCCATTGCATACCCCGGATCCGATCAGAGAGCTCCTGCCGTAGGAAAGAGCAACCGTGTTCGCCTGCTGAGGATACGCGGGGGTTGACGGATCGCAGTCATCATCAATCCCGTTGCCGGGAATCTCCATCGCCCCGGGATGTACATCGGGATTTTCGTCATCGCAGTCCGTGCCCATCCAGGCCTCCCCCGCATCCTCGCAATCCAGATCCATGCTGGCAACAATGCTTTCGGATCCATAAGTATCTCCATCCAGGTCCTGATAGCAGGATTCCTGTCCGTCGCAGTCGTTGTCGATTCCATCCGCCACGATTTCCGTTACCCCGGGATGCACGTCCGGATCGGCATCGTCGCAGTCCTGGCCGTTGCAGGCAACATCCACGTACCCGTCCCAATCCTGGTCCAGAGGAGGGCCGGAACATACGCCCTCGTTGCACCGGTCATACATTGTGCAGGCGTCCATGTCGTCGCAGGAGGCCGTGTTGTACCAAGTTTCGCACAGATAATCCACGCAATCGTGACTCGTACAGGGGTCCTCATCGGCACAGTCTTCGGGTTCAATGCACTCGTAATATGTGCAATGGAAATCCTCCGCATCCACGGTGCCATCGCAGTCGTTGTCCAGGGCATCCGCACAGGTGAGGTCTCCAAAGGGCCCCTCCATGGCCCCCGGATTTAGATCCGGATTTGTATCATCGCAGTCCAGGTGGGGGAAAGCGCATGCCGTGCTCCCCGGACTCCCGTACCCGTCCCCATCACTGTCCGTGCAGGGAAGATCGGTGGCCAGGAAGATCTCGTAGTCTTCGTTGTTCTCCTTACCGGACCACACCACGAATCCGTTGTTGTTGATCACCGGCTGATCGTCATCGTAATCGTTGTTTGTGAGTTGAATGATATCGGAACCGTCGAACAGAACGATTTCACGGTCTTCGCCCTCTTCTTCTCCCACCCAGATCAGGATCCCGGTGTCATTGATGGCAAGCGAACCTTCCTCTGCATCGTTGCTGGTGACCTGCACGGT
Organism: uncultured Thermodesulfobacteriota bacterium; assembly: GCA_964439795.1. Lineage (GTDB taxonomy): Bacteria > Desulfobacterota > DSWW01 > DSWW01 > DSWW01 > CAYTRL01. Next base: position 4,584 of record CAYTRL010000138.1, on the reverse strand, counting down.
ACTCGTCCCATCGAACAAAAAGACTTCGTTATCCTGGCCGCCCACGGCACCCAGCCAGCAGACCTGCCCCCCATTATTGATCCATGGCAATGTGTCGTCATAACTGTTATCGGTGAGCTGGGTAACGGTCGTTCCATCATAGAAGAAGATCTCTGCATCCATGGAATCCGGAACCCCCTGCCAGACCACGTGTCCGATGTCATTCATGCGGGGATGGTTGTCCTCGTACCCGTTGTCCGTAAGCCGGCTCGTCATTCCATCCGCGTACAAAAAGATCTCTCCATCGGCATCCCCTTCATTGCCCTGCCAGATGATCCGGCCCATACCGTTGATCTGCGGGAACGCATCGTCATAGTTGTTGTCCGTGAGCGCTATCGTTTCCGTACCGTTAAAGAACAGAATCTCCTTGTCGGAGGAACTTGACGAGGCCGATTGCCATACAACCCCGTTGTTTTCGCTCAACCGGGGAAGGGGGGGGATCCAGCTGTTATTGCTTCCGAAGTTCGTGAGATAGTGGATGTCTTCTCCGTCGTACAGGGCCACATACCATAAGATGTAGTACTCAGGAGGCAACGGTGGCGAAAGGGTGTACCAGACCGGATACACGTGAACCCTCTGCCACGCGATGTGTCCGTGGTTGTTGATCACGGGCGCCTCCGCCGACAGATAGTCATCCGTGAGGCGGATGGTTCGGGTACCGTCATACAAGAAAATTTCCCCACTCAAAGTCACCGCTCCTCTCCAGACAATCTTTCCCGAGTCGTTTATGGACGGTGACTGGTCGTTTTCCTCATTCTCCGTAAGCCGGGCCGTTGTATAGGCGGATAGGGACACCTGCACGGATGCCAGAACAATCGTTGCCGTAAGAAAAGGGAGGATGAATAACCTATTCATGGTATCTTTCCTTTGTGTCTATGGTACGCAGAAACTCAACCTGATTGATTCCTTCCTATGCTTCTCTATGGCCAACCGGATGAACCTCATTCTTCCCTATGCCACCCCTGTAACGTCACGGACACGATGCATTCTGGATCTCGGGGATCGGGAAGGAGGCATACATTGCCCGGTGCATTCGGAACGAAATCCAGATGACGAAACACCAAAACCGCTTCCACCTCGTTGTAGCTGGTGGGGGAGAGCACCAGGGTTCCCTCCGCCGTCAGAAGACAGGGAAACCCCGGAAAAAGCTGCCCCACATCCATGCCGACCGTTACCGGGCTGTAATTCGGGTCCAGTTCGATCTGCTCATCCAACGGGTTCCATACAAGATGAAGATCCACGGGCGGCACCGGCAAAGGGACCTGGACCGGGAGAACCGTTGGAAGGTCTTCGATACCGGGAATATCGAAAAACAACATCTGTTGAGGAACAAAGGAGAAGAAGACGCCCCCGTAGCAACCGTCCTCCACGGCGGAGGCCGAGAGCCTGAATCGATTCAACCCGCCCTGGAAGGAGCAACCCTCATCCACGTCCCCGGAACCCATCTCTCCGGGGCACTGGTTGTCCACGCCATCGCAAAGCTCCGGCGCATCCGGGAACACGTCCGTGTTCCGGTTGTCACAATCCAGCTCGGGATACAAACACGAACTGGAAGCTGGACGGCCGTACCCGTCTCCATCCGGGTCTATGCACGGCGGCGGCCATGAATCCTGCCCCGCCAGAAACATGCCGCTCAGGACCAGCACGCCCACCCACACCGGGATGAAATTTCTTCGGAACATCTTTTGCTCCTTTCACTAGTGAAACATATGGATTGGGTATGAATGCTTCCTGCATCAAAACCTTTCCTATCGGAAACGGAGGATCCTGCTGCATGCGAGACCATGCGTCCGGACCCGGCGCGGATCAGAAAGGGCTCGATGAAGCATGCAAGGAACGTCTTTTCCTTTTTCGTCGGTACCAGGCGATAGACAAAAGCATGCCAGCGGGAATACAGAAGAGAAGCGATGTGTTCAATAAACCCGATGACACCTGGGAACGGAGACGATAAGCACTCGCCTCCGCTGTCGCGGAGGGTCCCCATGCAAACGGGTTTGGGATGAGATTGATCAGGACCAGGGCGGAGGTGGCAACGTAAGGTTCCATGACGACCACGTCCAGGTCCGAATCGCCGTCCAGGTCGGATACGGCGAAGGAGGAAGGCATGAGGATCCACAGAGGAACCCCGTACTGGACAGCGGGCTGGAATGTCCCATCCCCGTTTCCCGGCAAAATGGAGAGACACCCCAGGCGTTCGGGATCTTCCATCGTCCCCATATTGGTCAGGACCAGATCCGGAACGCCGTCCAGATCCATGTCGGCCGCCTGAACGGCATTGGGAAGGTGTCCGGTATCATAGAAGACGGGCGCTTCGAAGGTTCCGGTTCCGTGCCCCAGTAAAACGGAAACATTGTCACTGCCCTGGTTTGAAACGGCGATATCAAGCCTTCCGTCTCCGTCCAGATCTTCTATCGTCATGGAAGAAGGTTGAGATCCAACCGTGTAATGAACAGGAGGTCCGAAACTCAAGTGTACGGCGACCGAGTCCATCTCACCGTTGGTGACCGCCAGGTCCAGGACCCCGTCCATATTCAGATCCGCCACCTTTGCCATCACCGGGCCGTTTCCGGTACCGATCGGTTGCGTTTGCCGAAAACTCCCATCCCCAACCCCCAACAATACAGAGATATCATCGCTCAGGGTATTGGCGACAATCAGGTCCGGGATATTGTCTCCTGCCAGGGTTACGACCTCCACGGAGCTGGGCCCGTCACCCACCGTGTAGTTGACGGCTGGCTCAAAAATGCCTTCTCCATTGCCTAAGAGAACGGCAATATTATCGGATTCCGGATTCGCCATAACGGCATCCAGGTTCCCGTCTTGGTTCAAATCCCCCAGGTCCACCGCCCTGGGGCAACCTCCGATGGAATAATCATACTCGGCGTCGGAAAATTCACCGTTTCCCTTGCCCAGAAGGATAGCGGCACCACAAGGGGCAAACGTGGCAGCAACAACCAGGTCCGGGATTCCGTCATGATTCAGGTCCCCCACGGAACCCGCCCAGGGTCCCTGCCAGATGTAGGGTGCTGATTCCCGGATCAGGACCGGAGCCGCCTGGCTTTCCTTTTGGCATGGAAGGGAAAGCAAGAGCATGTGGAAGAAAAGGATAAAAAATCCGGACAAGAGAATTTTCTTCGTTGTCATGGGTCAGCCCCCCCCTGGTTTGCCGGAATGATTGGATGCTGGAAAGCTACGAATTTTACCGTTCCCGATCTTTTTCAACACGCTGCAAGGTGAGCATGCGGAAACAGATCTTACGGACGAGCATAAGAAGCAGGGCAAGAGTCACAAAAAATAAAGGCCGCTGCATGTCTTCGTTCATTCCTTTGATTGTTGAAGCCTCCATGTCGGAGGCACACCACTGGGCACAGTCCGTATCATCCAAATCCGCTGCGCCGTCACAATCGTTATCCAGCCCGTCCGAACACGTGGGGCCTCCGCACATCTCCGGCTCCTCCGAGCAAGCCCCGATGGTCTCGATTTCACCCTCGATCACATACCCCGGACTTCCGGTCATGACATCATAACCCACGATGTTTAGGGAAGCCCCGTCCCAGTCGGCCAGATCGAACGTATCAGGAAGGGCATCATTCCCCAACGCGGTCTGCGAATCGTCCAAGAAAGAAAGAGCAAGAATCTCCATCCACCCGGGTGAGGGGTGCCCGGGACTTGTACTGGCCAGGATGAAGAAATCCTTGTTTCCGAAATCAGGCGCGTTGCCCACTTCAGCAAGAAACTCCGTATTCGTCGGGCCACTTGCAAAGGGTTGTGCCTGGATCCGGAAGGAGAGGGCAGACGGCGGAGAGTCGAATTCGTAGAGTCCTCTTCCTTCCGATCCATCCCCGTCCGAAGCATCCAGGTCATAGCTCATGAATCCGGAGAAGGACGCTCCCACATGGACCGTTTCGTCAAGGAAGTCGTCGTCCTGAACAAACGTGACATGCCCGCTGAACTGGAACGACGCCAATTCCGCGCTTTCTCCGGATACCGGCATCATGGGCAAAAGGAATAAGACCGGGATCAGCAGAAAAATAGACCTCATGTTCTCCCCCCTTTTCTTGCATGAAAGGATTGATGAACATCTATCGTATTAGACCCGCAGAGAGAGAAAGAAGGCAACCGGATCCAAGGAGGGCAGCGCTTTTTTTCTGCGATGGGGAAAAACGTGGTCTTGGATTTTCCCGATCCGGGCTGCCTTGACCTCACGTTCCTTCCCGATGGAACCATCGTGCTAATGGCGCCTTCGCAGGGCCTTCCATACAAGAACCCCTCCCAGGGGTGCCAGCAGGAAGATCAGGTTGACGGCAGCCCGGCAACGTTGCACCGAATCCGTTCCGATGGTGGCCGCCGCGGCCCAGGCCGGGTCAGGCGGCGGGTTGACCTCGTCCGCGCCCATGTCGATCACAACGGACCCGTTCCGGTCCCCGTCCGCCAGACGGGAATCCCCGTGGATATCTTCCCCCGGCGTTCCGGAAATTCCGTTCGTACCCATATCCACCAGGGGGGAGGTTTCGGTCAGGTGAAAATCCCCCGCCGCCGGATCCC
>CAYTRL010000137.1:0-13188 GCA_964439795.1 uncultured Thermodesulfobacteriota bacterium | reverse complement strand
CAGGCATCGGACTTCCGGTGGCATTCTCTTCGCTCTCCGGACGACCTTGCGTTTTGACACTGATTTACCCTTGAATACCGGAATTTTCAGGGGCGTTCCCTGTTCCAGGGCGCCTGTTCGGGATTCCATCAGGTTGTAATCGGCCAGGAAAAAGCTGTAGCGTTTGCTTCCGTAGTATTTTTTAGAGAGGGATTCCAGGCTGTCGTTCTTCCCGGCGGGAAGCACGAGAATCTTCACCATCTTCTTCCCGCGAAATGCGTTTTTCTGCAGCCGCCCCAGTTCGTCCTTTCCCGCCCCGCAATTCTGAAACCAGGGGATCCGAAGCCTCATATAGGCCTTGACAGCCTTCGGATCGCTGATTCTATTGGCCCGCGCGATGACCGGCCACATATTCACATCTTCGTAGTAATATCCTGCGATCTCCGAAAGGGTATCGCCCGGATAAACGGTAGCGTAGATCACCCGGTCCAGGTATTGCCTGTACTGAAGGGCCCGTGGGTGGGCAGGGTCCTGGGCAAGGATCTCCGCAAGGATCTCATCGGCCCCGGTCAGATTCCCCTGATGATACAGGAGAACCGCCTCCTCCAACCTTGCCTCCGCGCCTCCGACCCATTGAACCCCGTCAGGGTCCTGTCCGTTCTTCCCGAGATGCCCGCTTCCGGACCCACAACCCGCCAGGCCCGTGCCCAACAGAACCGGAAGTGCGAGAAGTGCGAGAATTGTCACCCTTTTGAAAAGTTGCATGAATATTACTCCTTTCAAAACGTATTCGATCACAGGGCGTGTCCGTCCCGAAACCATAAAAAGACCCTTTCAACGACCTCTTACCAATCTTTTCGGATAGTTTGATCATTTTCTGAACCATGAATTAATTATGGCACTGAATTTGCACAACCTTCGAACTATTACCGATCCACAAATGCCCCCTTTTCCCGGGGGATAACCATCGAAAGTGCCGGACGGGAATCGAGATGATCGGTTTTAACAGCAGGGAAACCTACCAGGACGCGATCTTCGACATCCAGACCCAACAGCTTACAGGCGAACGGGTGCTGGAGACCCGTATCTATCGCAACGGGAAAATCCTCGCCACGGTGCGAAGAACCTGGCCGGAAGAAGAGCCCGTCTCCTCGGTTCACGAACGGATGTCCCGTCAGCACGAACAGATATGCGAAAAGGTTCGGGACGGAAACTATGCCTTGATTTTTTTGTGGATTTCTCGAGGGATCATCCATTTCGAAGCCGGCGAATACCTGAAGTCCCTGGAATGCTTCGAATCGGTTCTGGCCATCGATGAGAAAAACGCCGAAGTCCAGACCTACCTGGACGAAATCCGGTCCCATATGCAGGAGGATGCGCATCTCGGGAAATCGATGAAGGAGGAAATGGAAAAACAGCTGGAGGAGCTTGCCGCCAGCGGCCGTCAGATGGAGTCTGCCCGGAAAAAGGCCCTCCTGCAGAGGCTCGGGCTCCAGGCACCTTCTTCCTTGATGAAAAAGGATCGAGTCCGGGGAAAATCCAGACGGAAACCTTTTTCGTTTCCCACCCTCCCCTTCCGGGCGCCCGCTGCACTGGTATCCGGTCAGCTGATCGTGTTTGCGTCGTTCCTGTTCCTGATCCTGTGTGTGGGCTTCATTCAGGCCGACACCCAGTTGACGCTTCACCCGGACTATCACGGAAAGATCGCAGACGAATACCTGAAAGGGGGCCAGGTTTTCCCGGCAAGAAACCTTTATCAACAACTGATTCTGCAGGACCCCGGTTCCCGGGACGCGCTGTCCGGTTTCTGGGACACATTTCATCGCACCGGCGATTACCCGGCAGCCGTCCGCACCCTGGAGGATCTCACGAACCGGGACCAGCAAACCCCCTGGGCCCATTTCTGCCTGGGTGAGGCGTACCGTATGTCATCACGTTGCGGTGAAGCCATCTCCTGTTACCGGGAAGCCGTTCAACGAGGGGTTTCCGAGACCGACGGCAAGATCGGATGGGGGCTCTGTCTCCTGCAACAGAACCGCACGGAAGAGGCCATCCGGCTTTGGGAAGAACTTCAGCAAACCGGCGAGGACAACTTCCGCGTCGACTTCTGCCTGGGAAAGGCTTACCAGCAGCAGAGCAGGCCGGGGCGGGCTTCGATCTACTTCACCCGCGCCCTGAAAAAGAACCCCGAATCGCAACGGACCTACCAGGCGCTAGCCGACTGCCTCGAAGGGCTGCACCAGATCCGCGAGGCGGAAAGGCTGCGGGATCGTGCCGATTTGTTGGCCTCTGTGAAGAGTCCACCGGCATCTGATCCGCTGTCCGTCCTTCCCTCCCCCACAGGCATGGTCCTCCCCAGGATGTTCTAGCCGACAAGCCTCCTCCACACCCCGGCCCCGGGATTCATCCGCCCTTCTTTTATCGTACCCCTGCTCCTGATTTTCCTTTTTATTTCAATGGGATTGACATTAACCGTCGATTTCACTATGGTAATTCCCTGAGGATGACGCAACCGTCCTCCCCAAAACAGGGACAAGAAAAAGAGGGGTCCGCGATGGAAATAAAAAAATGCCATTTATGCAGCGCAGACATCTTTCCGGGTGAAAAACGATGCTTGATCGCGGTCCATATCTTCCCGGATCAGGATAACGATGTTTTTCTGGAAAACTTCTGTTCGGATGAAGAATGTCCCATGACGGAATGTGCGGATGATTTTTGCAACTGTGCGGAAGAAGACTTGGGCGAGGAACTCTTTCAGGAAGTACATCTGGTCCTGTGCAAGGACTGTCAGGACCAGTTCATGAAAAACCCCATGGTCAAGGAAAACCTTCTGTTTCTGCGAAGTGAAACCGAATCGAAAACCCTGCACTGACGCACAACCCCCTGAACCCCTGAACCCCTGAACCCTTCCGGGCTCACACCCCGGGTTGTGTTTCCGGAATCTTATCCGGGTTCTTCCTTCCCTCCTCGTGCTAGGCCCGGCGTTCGTCCGCCATGGGAACGTGGAGGAAAAAGCTGGTCCCCTCCCCGAGTCGGCTTTGCGCCACCAGGTAGCCTCCGTGCTCGCTGATGATCTGGTAGCAGATGGAGAGCCCGAGTCCGGTTCCATGCTCCTTGGTGGTGAAGAACGGGTCGAAGATCTTCTCCAGATCCTCCGGGGAAATGCCCGACCCGGAATCCCGGATCTCCAGGGATGTACGCGGGTTCCCCTGGTCGTCCTCACTCCTGAAGGTACGGAATATGAGCCGTCCCGGTGCTTCCATCGCCTGGATGGCGTTCATTCCCAGGTTCTGCACCACCTGGACCATCTGGTTGGGGTCCGCGAAGACCTCGGGCAGGGAATCCGCCTTTTCGAATGAAACCTGTAGCTTTTTCTTTCGTGCCTGCAGTGAAAGCAGCTGCAGGATCCGTTCCACGATCTCGTTCAAGTCACAGGGCCTCAGAACAGGCTTGATCGGGCGGGCAAAGGACAGCAGGTTTTCCAGAAGTTTCTCGATCCGGTCCGCCTCCCCCTGCGCGATCTGGAGGTAACGCGACATAAACTCCTGGTCATCCCATCGCCGGGGCAACAACTGAAAAAAGGTCTGAATGGCCACCATCGGATTGCGGATTTCGTGTACCAGGCCCGAGACCATGGTCCCCACCGCTGCCAGCCGGTTGGACCGCACCATCTTTTTCTTGTTCTCGAGCCGCTCCTCCTGCAACCGCTGTCTTTCCTTCCGGGTGTGGAAAAACTCGATCCCGCGCATCACGCCCGCACGGACATCCTCGTGGTCCCACGGCTTCTTGAAGTACTGGTATACTCTTCCCTTGTTGATGGAATCGATCACCAACTGCAGGTCGGTGTAGGCGGTGATCATGATCCGCAGGATATCCGGTTTCTTTTCCTGGATGGCCTCCATCACCTCCATCCCGCTCATCCCCGGCATCCGCTGATCCACCAGCGCCAGCACCACGGGTTCTTCCTCCAGGATCCTCAACCCTTCCTCACCCGATGACGCGGTATGGATCGTGAAGTATTCATCGAACTCGTCTTCAAAGGCTTCCAGGTTCTCCTGTTCATCATCGATGTACAGGATCGGATACGCTTTAAAGTCCAACGGCGTTACGGACGCTTCCATGGTGCTTCTCCTCAGACTGAGATGCGTTTTTCTTGGAGACCGGCAGAGATATGCAGAACTGAGTCCCCTCTCCGGGTGTGCTCTCGACTTCGATCCCTCCATCGTGCTCCTGGATGATCTTGTGCGAGATGCTCAGCCCCAGCCCCGTGCCCTGGCCCACCTCCTTGGTGGTGTAAAAGGGCTCGAATATCCTGGTGAGTTGCTCTTCGGGGATCCCGCACCCGCTGTCCCGCACCGTGATGACTGCACGATCCTCCTCAAGGGACGTGCGGATCCAGACATCCCCTTTTCCTTCCACGGCCTGGCATGCGTTGGTCAGCAGGTTCATGAAAACCTGGTTCAGCTGTCCCAGATGGCAGAAGACCTTATCCTTGAGCCCGTAATCCTTGTGGAAGGTGACCTCCCCCCGCAACTCCTGCGGGATCAGGGTCAGGGTGGAATCCAGGCCTTCGTGGAGATCCTCGTTCTTCTTCCCTTCCGTATCCTTGCGGGAAAACTGTCTCAATCCGGTGATGATCTCCTCGCAGCGCTTCAACCCGAGAAGCGCACGCTTGGATGTCCGGTCCATTTTTTCGTATACCGCCGAGGACATTCCCTCCCCGTCGGGGATCTTTTCCAGAGATCTTGTCAAGGTGCGGATGCTGCTGATAGCTGCGTTCAGGGGGTTGTTCACCTCGTGCACCAACCCCGCGGAGAGCACGCCGAGAGAGGCCATTTTCTCGGAATGGATCAGCTGGCTCTGCGCCTCCTGGAGTTCCTGCAGGGTCTCCTCCAGTTGCTGGTTCCGCTGAAGAATCTCTCTTTCCAGTTTCCGGACCCGGATCAGGCTTTTCGATCGCGCCAGCAGCTCCCGGGAGTTGTACGGCTTGGTGAGATAGTCGTCGGCCCCCTGCTCGAACCCTTCCACCTTCATCTCCACTTCACTCTTGGAACTCAACAGCAGGAGCGGAACGTGCTGCAGTTCCGGATCGTTTTTGACCGCCGCGCAAAGCTGATACCCGTTCCAGTTCGGCATCATGATGTCCGACACCACCAGGTCGGGGACCAGAGCCTGCACCTTTTCCCATCCATCCTTCCCGTCCACGGCGGTCTCCACTCGGAAGATCTTCTCCAGGCTGTGGGAGGTGAACCGGCGCATATCGGGATTGTCCTCCACAACCAGCACCAGGGCCCTGTCCTCCATGTCCTCCGGGACCTCTTCGGCCTCGCTTCCCGGCTCCGGCCGGGGGCCCGGTTTATCAGAGGCTCTTTCAACCTCTTCTATGTAATCGGCCTTTTGGAACATAGACTTGACCCACCCCTCCTCCGTACTGTCCGTTCCTTCTTCGGCCAGCACCTCCTGTTCCTTCAGCGGCAGGGTGAAGGAGAAGATCGCACCCCCTTCCGGGTGGTTCGCCGCACCGATCTCGCCCCCGTGAAGCTCGGTGATCTCCTTGGCCAGGGACAGGCCGATCCCGGTCCCGCCGAACTTCCGGCTGGAACTGTCGTCCACCTGCTCGAACCGGTTGAAGATCCTCCCCAGAGCCTCCTCCGGGATGCCCTGTCCCGTGTCCCGGACCGATACCCGGACGCATTCTTCCTCCAGCGCCCACCCCACTTCCAGGCGGCCTCCGGACGGCATGTACTTGATGGCGTTTCCCACAAGGTTGATCAGGACCTTCTCGATCTTGTCCTTGTCGAAATAGACCACCGGGAGCTGATTGCTGCCATGCAGCTGAATTTCGACTCCCCTCTTTGCTCCGCTCACGGAAAAGGAGTTCACCACCTCCTCGACAAAGAGCGCCAGGTCGTATCTTCCGTATTGCAACGCCATCTTTCCGTCTTCCAGCTTGCCCAGGTCCAGGAGGTTGTTGATGAGCTTCAGCAGCCGCAGCGCGTTGGTGTGCACATTGTGCAGATAGTCTTTCTGGTCCGGGTTGAGCGGCCCCATCTCGCCCTGCAGCATGGCCTCAACGGGACTGAGGGTGAGCGTCAGGGGGGTACGCAGTTCGTGGCTTACATTGTTGAAGAAACGCATCTTCATCCGGTCCAGTTCCTGCAGCTTCTCGTAGGACGCCTCCAGTTCCGTCTTGCTCTGTTCCAGTTCCTGCGTGCGCTCCTGAACGAGATCCTCCAGGTGATCCTTGTGCAGGGTCAGCTCTTTGTGCGCCTCTTCCAGGGCCCGGTTGGACTCCTGCAGCTCCACGTACTTGTCGGACACGTTCCCCAGGGAAGCCTCCAGGGCATCCTGGCGCTCCCGGCCGATATCCTCGTTTTTTTGAAACGCCCGGCGGAATTCCAACATCGTTCCCACTGTGAGGCCGCTGGCGAGAAAGAGGGCGTTCAGGAGCCAGTAGGAGAGGTCCGGTGCGGGGGACAAGGTTTTTGTGTAGAGGAGGGACCCGAGCGCTCCCGCAACCAGCCCCCCCAGGGGATACAGATACGACCGCCTCTCCTCCCAGGAAAACTCGTAGGTACAGGCGTCATCCCCCTCCGCGTTGCAGCCCAGTTCCCGACACTGGGCAAACGGCAAGTTCCAGATCGCCGGAACAGCGATGAAGTTGCCGATCCGGTAGTGACAGAAACATTTGTCCTTTTCCCGAAACCCCTCCAGGGGACGGTATTCGAGAACCATCCGGTTCTTGGCAAGCTCGGATATGGTGTACTTTCCCACCCGGTTATAGATGTGTGCAAGATCGAACATCTTTTTGTAGACCATGGATGGATTGCCGATGGCCTTCACAGCGATCCAGGCGGCCCGGCCGATCTGCTCCGGCTCGAACAGAAGGGTCCCGACCTCCCTGCAGACCTCATCCTTTCCAGCCGCGTCCGCGATGGTCCGGAAAATCCTGTGTGCCAGATCAAAGGAGATCCAGTTGTTGTGGTCGTTGAGATAGGAGGCGTCCAGGCCGGTATTTTTCAACAGGGTATCCAGCTGTTGTGCCCCGAGGTGATCCTCGAGATACTTCAGCGGCGTTTTCATGGCCATGATGGAGAGCTCGGGTTTCTTGAACCCTTCCGGCTCCCGGACTGCCTCGTTGCCCATGCTTTAGACCTTTGCCTGGACCAGGAATAAAAGGCTGTAAAGAAGAACTTCCTCGCTCCTCAGATCTTCCATGAACCGTTCCGCCATCCCGCGAGCCTTCTTCTTCGAAGTGAAGATCTTCTCCAATGTGTTCTCCAGGATCTGGATCTTCATCTCCCAGATCCGCAGGGTTGTGGGATCGGCCCTTCCAGCAATCAGATAGTAGGGCATGATGTTTACCTGGATATCCCGGAACCCGCACCGGGAAAACATCCAGAAAAGCTTTCTGCCCACGTAGGGATCGAATCCGGTTTTTTGCAGCTCCTGGTGGAGATGCGCCAGGATCTCTTCCCATTCCGGATCCAGCGGATACCGGTAGAGGGTATTGCCGTCCAGGTCGGCGACACAAACGGTCCCGCCCGGCCGAACCAGCTGTTTCATAGCCGTCAGGGTAGCCAGGCCCTCCTCCTCCGGAAGGTACTGAAACAGGAACCGGGAAAAGGCCAGATCAAACGATCCTTCTTCCGATCCCAGGTCCCGAACATCCCTTCGGATAAATGTCAGGTTATGCAACCCTTTTTCCCGTACGGTGGCCTCCGCTGCTCTCAACCGTTCCTCGCTGAAATCCACACCGACGACCTTTCCCGGGGATACGTTCTCCGCGAGAATACGGCTGACCGCGCCGGTGCCGCAGCCCACGTCCAGCACATCCATGCCGGCACGGAGGGGCAGTAGTTTCAGTTCCTCGAGTATCCTCTCTTTCCGGGTTTTCAGTTCCAGTCTTTCCGCTTCGAGGGGGTGTTCCATCATGTAGCCGGGCACGGTAATCTCCTTCCCGTAATAAGAGGGATCGTCACCTTTCCTTTTTTACATTACATTTTTCTTTGTTTTTTACAGTGGGACGATGTGAGACTGGCAGCGGCGGTTTTTCCCGGACCGAAAAGGACCGAACGGGGAGGATGGGAGGAAGAGGATGAAACGGATGATCCCGGTTCGAGAAACAGGGTCCAGGCGCCCCGAACGTGTCGGAGCGCCCCGGTTTTCCTGGCGTCTTCCCCTGTCCGCACGGGAGGATCCGCTGCATGGGATGTCTCCGGCCGGTTTCGGAAACCGTTCCGTCTCCCTGGCTCAGACAGTGGGCTCCCGCTGTCTCCTGAGCTTTCGTTGTTCGAACCGGCCGAAACGCTCCTGCACGTAATCGTAGTAACTCTTGATGGTGCGCCTGCTCAGGGAAAAGCAGACGTACTCCTTGGTTTTTCGGAAACCTTCAGCCATGTAATCCGAGATGTCCTGATCGCCCGTGAGACAGATGGCTGTCCGTGCCCCCCAGGAGCGATAGCGCTCCACAACGGCCCGGATCAGTTGTCTGCGCACCTGGCTGTCTTGCTGCCCGCCCGGTAACGACCACAGCGAGAAGGAGTTCAACAGGCCGGAGAGGTTGATGCCCGGGGATGCATTTTCCAGGAGAGCGAAAGCTGCGATCCGTTGCCCGGGCTCCCGGGCCACCAGGCAGTGCCGCTCGCGGAGCAGACCCCGGCTGAAGAACCGGGTGGAGGTTTCCGGCAGGTGGAGAGAATCCCGATACAGGCTTCGGGAGCGGATCAGAAGCGGATGAAGGTTTTTTCGAAAATAGTTCTCCATCACTTCCCGGTCTTCTTCCGTGGCCGACTCGATGACGACCTCCCCGGCATTCCGTACCGGGGGCACATCGGCCCGGTGCGCCCCGGGCCCCGGAGCGTCCAGTTCCAGGGCGAGATAACTGTACAGAGAGAACCTCAGGTGTTCCTCCAGGGGGTAGGCCTCGAGAAAACCGGAATACATCCTTCTAGGAAAGGTGTTTTCAGGACGGAAGTAGGTGATCAGATACTGGATTTCCTGGTTTTCCATGAGAAACTGCGCCAGTCCCAGCATGACGTACTTCGGGACCAGTTTCATTGGGTGTCCGGTAGCCGCCAGATGCTGAAACATCCAGGTGTTTTCGTACACCTGCACAGCCGAGGCCGTCCCCATCTCCTCATCCCCTTCCCGGAACACCATGTTTTTGTAGAACGAGGTTTCTTCCGAGAGGAGTTTTTTCCAGGTTTCGTTGATATCGTTCTTGATCTTCTTGATATAGGCTTCCTTGGACGGGTAGATGAACCCGGAGTCATAGAACAGCTTCCAGAGGTTCTCGATCTTCTCGGATGTAAGTGTGCGGATCTGGGGATTGTTTTCCCGCAGGATGTGCAGTGAAATGCGACGTTCCGTCCGCACGGGCAGGTCCGCGAACTCCACACCGCATCTCCGCTCCGCCTGCCCGTCTTTATTCACTACGGAGGAAACGGACCGGATCTCCACCGTTCCCACCGGAAGGCTTTCTTCCCCCATGAACAGTTCACATCCCCTCAGGGTGAACCCTTTCCACAAAATGAACTGCAGGTAATCCCCCTCGAAGCAGAGCCCCCGGTTGGAAAGATCCCGCACGGGAAAAACGAACTTCCTGCCAAGCATGGGATGAAGAAAAGCGAAGCGGAACGGCAGCTTGCCTGGATGGATGCGAAGAGACCGCCTCCGTCTCGCTTTGTAAATGGTTATCGGGGCATCCAGGTAGAAGCTTCCGTTCTCCCTTCGACTCCTGACTTTGAAAAAATGATACATTCCATAAAACAAATAATGGCAGGTGATGGGCCCCTCGGAAAACACATTCCCCTTCTCTATTCGGGCGGCCTGGGTAACCTCGGTAACCAGGAATTCCGTATTGCCGTTTTCCTTCCGGGTGGACAACTGACCGTTGGCGAACAGGATGCATCGATCGGTTTCGGCCAGGACCTTCACCCGGCTCTTGGAAATATTCTGCAAATGTTTCAGGATGTTGGCGGATCCCGTGATCCGCTCCATCTCCCCTTCCTTGATTCTGGGGATGTCTTCCAGACGGCCGAAACCCTGTTCGGGGAACTCCATCCCGACCCGCTGGTAGATCTCGCCGTTTGGTTGGCTCACCAGCGATGCGTGTTTCACGATGGCATCCGTTTGTCTGCAGTAGAGATCGAAAGCACAGATTTTCACCACCGTCCCCGCTTTGTAGACTTCTTCCCCGGGATAGTTCTTGAAGGCCATCCCCCGGTAGCTCAGGTCCACCACGTTTTTCACCCGGTGACGGTGGGGATCCACCGGGTCTGGAAACTCCACGGTGAGAGGGTACCGCATCTCCAGGGCGTACCGTGCCTGACGGAACTCCTTTTTCGCATAGAGCCGGTCAGGCAGGGGAAAGCTCCAGTTTTTCTTTAAGTTTTCCGGGGAAGTAAAGCAGGAGAAGGCATAATGGGAACCCTCCAGAGAAAAATAGAAAATCAGCTGGATCTTCCCGCAAAAGAGCCGGTCCGAATCCCGGAGGTTTACAGGATCCGCATGGACCAGAGGCGTACCGGAAGTGGTTTCCATCTTCACGAAGTAGGTGGTATAGAAGATTCCGCTTCCGGGCCGCTTCACCTGAACCTCGCGGATTTTGTGGCAGAGGGTGTCGAAAAGCCGTGAGATGGTGCCGGGTGTCTCCAGGGGCTCGTACCCCTGCTCCCGAAACTCCTCAGGGTTCTCCGTCCACTGCTTTCCGAACAGATCGATCCCTTCCATGGCGGCCACGGCATCCATCGTATCCGGACTCTGGGAGAGCAGCAGCGAGGCAAGCTTTTTTCTGGCCTGTGGTGATATGTTTTCAAAGCATACGCCGGCCCCGGGAGGTTCGGGCAGGGGGTCCCCGGGGATATGTGCCTTGCTTCTTTCCCTTCGGTGGACCACACGGCCCTGCAGGACAAGATCCCCGGGCCGGGCATGGCTTCCCAAGTGAAAATCCAGGCTTTCTCCCGGCTCGGGCGGGTGGTAGCTGTAGAAGAAAAGCCCCCCCATGCTCAGGTCCTCGGTAAAGCTCCAATGGGGCCTGCCGTCTCTGAACATCAAGACTGGCATCTTAAAAGAATAACGATTGTATATTCGATTTTCATGTTCATTCAGCATTTTACACCTCATGGACCTTTAATCATTTATCCATGCTGATGTGATTGTTACCGTCCACCTGTAATAAAGTACTTGATCGTCAAAACACCTGTGTCTGATTTGTAGCCATCAAGGAAATTTTTTTCCCAAGGTTCCTATAGACCAAAAAAATAAAACATTGTCAAGCAGTTTTATTTGAAATAATTTTTCCATTTTGCTTTTTAAAAAATATGTTTTGTTAAATAGTTTTTACCTTTGAATATATTTCTGTTTGTCTGCCTGCGGCCGGCAGGGAGTTCATGGGGCTTCCAGGAGGACCGGATCCACCGCCTGCTGCGCACCTTGTCAGATCCGGACCCGCTGTGCTATAGAAAACCAGAGGCTGGCAAGGGCCCGGTACCCGATCATCCCCTGCCCAGGGAACGCAACCCGATATTCCGGTACGGATACGATGGGAAAGACACGAAAAAAGGGCTCCCTCCGTCTGGGAGCAAAGATCAAGGCACTGCGGGAAAGATCCGGCATGAGCATGGAGGAGTTCGCCGGAAAGGCGGGGCTCGCCCCTGAAACCCTCACCCGGGTGGAACAAGATGATGAGATTCCCCCCGTGGGGACCATCCTCCAGATCTCCAGCGCTCTGGGACTGGACGCCGGAGGCCTGCTGAACCAGGCCGAGAACGAAACCCGCAAACAGTCCAAACAGGAGGGCCTCGAGAAGCGGCGGCGGTCCTACGCATACGAGACGCTGGCCCCGGGTTCGCCCCACATGCACATGAAGGCCTTTGCCGTGAGCATCGACCCGCACCGGGACCATGAAATGGTCGAGTACCGCCACGAGGGGGAGGAGTTCATCTACGTACTTGAGGGAGAACTCGACGTCACAGTGGGGGAGAATCAGCACCACCTCGTCCCGGGAAAGAGCCTGCACTTCCACGCGACAATCCCGCACATGCTAAGCAATCCCGGCCCGGTGAAGACCGAACTCATCGTGGTCCTGTACACCCCCTGAACATCGTTCGCACCCGGAAGCCCGTCGACGCACCGAAACCCCGTGGAGGACACGCCCCGTGCCCTGGTTTTTAACGGAAGAACAACAGATGATCCGGCTCATGGTCCGGGGGTTCACCCGCAGCCGGATCGAGCCGTTTGCGGCGGAGTGGGATCGGGAGTGCCGTTTCCCCCTGGAGATCCTGGAGAAGATCGGCGAACTGGGACTCATGGGGATGATGATCCCTTCCCGATACGGCGGGTCCGAGGTGGGGGCCGTGAGCTACTCCCTGGCCCTGCAGGAAATCGCCCATGCCTGCGCTTCCACCGCGGTGACTATGAGCGTTTCCAACCTATCCTGCGAACCCCTCCTGCAGTTCGGAAGCGAGGAGCAGAAACAGCGGTGGCTTCCCCCCCTGGCCGGGGGCGAAGGGCTCGGCGCCTTCGCTCTCACCGAACCGGATGCGGGTTCGGATCCGGGAAGTATCCGGACCCGGGCGGAACGATCCGGAGACACCTACCGGATCAACGGAACCAAGGTGTTCATCACCAACGGGGCCCACGCGGAAACGATCATCCTCATTGCCAGGACGCAGCAGGGCGGGGGAAACAAGGGCCTGTCCGCCTTCATCCTGCCCCGGAACACCGCCGGGCTTCAGATCGGCCCGGAAGAGGATAAGATGGGTCTCCGGGCCTCCAACACCGTCTCCCTGTTCCTGGAAGACGTTCTGGTGCCTGAAGAGCAGCGGATCGGCCGGGAGGGGAACGGGTTCCAGGTGGCCATGGCGGCCCTGGACGGGGGCCGGATCGGCATTGCATCCCAGGCCACGGGGATCGGCCAGGCCTGCCTGGACGAGGCGGTCCGCTACAGCCAGACGAGAAAGCAGTTCGGCAGGTATCTTACCAGCTTTCAGGCCGTTTCCTGGATGATCGCCGACATGGCCACCGAGGTGGAAGCCGCCAGGCTTCTCACCCTGCAGGCCGCCCGGCAAAAAGACGAAAAGGAACCGTTCACCCGCGAGGCCTCCATGGCCAAGCTGTTTGCATCGGAAGCCGCAAACCGGGCCGCCTACAATGCCCTTCAGATCCACGGTGGATACGGATACACCCGTCACTACAAGGTGGAGC
>CAYTRL010000136.1:0-13245 GCA_964439795.1 uncultured Thermodesulfobacteriota bacterium | reverse complement strand
ACTTTTCATAGTGCCTGGCACCGGTCTAACCACAACGGTGGGTATCGATTCGGTTGTGGTCATAGGCCCATTGGGAACCCGAACCACCTTGAATGTAGAGAAAAATTCCTTCGGTGCCTCTTATTATCGTATTGACCTCCCGGGTTCGCTTCAGTTGAATGCCACCTACGAATTTGAGGTCAATCTGGAGGAAGGTGCACCAGTCCGGAACTCAATTACCACACCGACGGCCTCGCTGCAGATTACGAGTCCAACGCCACCGGTCAGTCTAGCGAAAAACGCTTACCTCGATGTGGATTGGGAAAATCCCACTTCGAGCAGTAATACGATTGATATCGCAATCAGGAAAAGTATGGATTACCTCTTTACTGTTATAGGAACGGGCGGTGTGAAGGCAAAGGACACCGGGGAATTCAGAGGGCTACAGGAAGATATCGAGGTGAGGGACGCCATGGAAGATAATGACCAATGGACCGGGTCCGGATACCTGATTCTCAATCGTAAGACAGAATCCGGAGTCAACGGTTTTGCAGCGTTTAGCTACATACTGGCTGCGATTGTGGATGGGATCGATGTGACCATAACCCAGTAGGGGTAGATTTTTTCTCATTAATGGCCATCCGTCCCGGTGTTTTTCCGAAGACGGATGGCCATTTCTTTTTCTTTTCGGTATTCTATTTAATAGAAAAACGGACGGGGATTTCATCGGATAAAATTTCAACGGCCGCCCGGAGAGAACAGATCATGAAGAAAACAGCGACGACAATGAGCCGGTCCTGTGCCGCGGGAACGGGGTTCCTGTTCGTATTTCTGATGCTCTTCGCACCGCTCCCGGCTCTGGCGGAGAACATCGAGGTGACCCCCGAGGAGATGGACTACGGGAAGGCCTGGGTGGGTGATCCCAAGGCAGAGGTTTTCGTGCTGGAAAGCATGGGCCCCACACCGCTGATGGTCTTCTCGGTGGAGGTCACGGATGACCCGACATCGTCCTTTTCCATCACGGATATGACCCCCATCCCTCCCGAACTGGACCCCGGTGAAACCATGGACGTGGAGGTGGCCTTTTCGCCCACGGCGGAGGGGAATCACAGCGCCAGAATAACCATCGTCTGCAACGACCGGGAAACACCTATCCTTTGGGTGCCTCTCACCGGGGAGGGCCTGATCCCCTGGGGGGCCGCTTCCACGGTGGAGACGGGTCCATGGGGTCTCTCACGGGCGGCGGGTCTCCTGTTCGCACTCCTGGTGCCGGCCGCGGCTCTGCTGGCCTGGAGAGTCAGAAAAGGGAAGGGGCAGCCGTAACTGCCTGCTAGCGCTGGAACGACATGCGGAAAGTCCTGAGCTCCACGTCGTTCCGGTCGTCCGTGAACACAGGTCCCGGATTTTCCGCCGTCACCACCCGGAGGCTGGACAGCGCCCGGTCCGCCACCGGCCGCACCCGGGGGAAGCGCTCTGCCCCCTGTTTCAGGTCCCGGACCAGCGCCTCCCGCCGGACCGGTTCACGGCTCGCCACCAGGATGTAGTTTCCCCGCCCGAACACAAAGACGCCGGGGAAGACGTTTCGGAGCGTTTGGACGAAGGGGGTGAGCAGCTCCCCTTCCTGCCTGACCGACCGCACGTGCACCATCACCATCCCCCGGGGGGTAAGCCGCTCCCGGACCTGCTCGAAGAACTCCACCGTGGTGGTGAAGAACGGTATGTGGCCGGTGACGTACAGGTCCATGGCGATGAGGTCGAACTTCTCGCGGGTGGTCTCCACGTACCATCGGGCATCCTCGGCCACCAGCTCGAGGCGGGGCGATTCCTTGAGCCCGAAGTACTGTTCCGCCACGCGCAAGACCTCCGGGTCCAGTTCCACGCCCACGATCTTCACATCCGGGTACACGGTCAGGACCTGACGGATGGAGGTGCCCCCGGCCGCGCCCAGAAAGAGGACCGTTTTGGCCTGGTTCAGGATCGGGCCCAGCAGGAAAGAGTCGTAGTACTGGCCGGTGAGCAGCCGGCCCTTGGGCATTACGGTCTGGGAACCGCCGGCGTAGTTCAGGTAGAGAGAGCGTGTGGTGGGCCGGTCCACCACGCGGATCATGTTGTGAATCGACTCCCCTTGATAGATGGTTCCTGCCGGGGCCGTGTTTCCCGGGGGGATCCCGGCCAGAAGCAGCAGGCCCGCGGAGGCCAGATAACGGACCTTTCCCGCCGCCAGGGCCAGGATCGCCAGGGCCAGGATCAGCAGCAGGCCCGCCGTGAAGCAGCTCAGCCGTGTCCCCATGAACGGCACGGCGTAGAAGGCGGTAAAGAAGGTGCCCCCGATACTTCCCAGGGTGGAGACGGTGTAGACGCCGCCCGCCGCGCCAGCGATCTTGTTCCGGAACGTCAGCCGCACGATGACGGGCGACACGGTGCCCAGCAGAACCGTGGGGGTCCCCAGGAGCAGGGCACTGGCCAGCACCGCCCCCCGGGCCGGACCGGCGGGGCGGCACAGGGGCAGCAGCACGGGCGCCAGGACCGGAACCAGGAGCACGCAGGAGGCGGCCAGGGCCAGGGCACCGACCAGGAACCCGTGCGCATGGGTGCCGTCCCCCACCCGGCCCCCGATAAAATAGCCCACGGTCAGGGCTGACAGGACCACGCCGATCAGCGCCCCCCACTGGTAGACCGAATAGCCGAAGTAGGGGGCCAGCAACCGTCCGCCCAGGATCTCCAGCATCATCACCACCCACCCGGCAAGAAAGGCCGCGCACAGCGGGACCCACAAGCCCGGTTTCCGCTCATGGGTTCCCGGGGCCGTCCTTGACTGCTTTCTGCCCATGGTTCCATCCCTGTACGGTGAGTTGAGGGTTGCATCCTTTTGAGGACGGTCCGTTCTTGGGCCACTGTAGTACACGGATCGCCCCGATGCCAAGCAGGCTGAAAAAGGCTTTGTCGGTTGCATAGCCGTCCGGGGGGTTTTATAATCAGGCGCCTCAAGCCTTTTCAGAAAAAGGGATGAATGATGAACGACAAGAAGGATATCGAAGAGGGGACCGAGCTTTCCCTGGATTTCAGGAAACTGGGCATGGCCGCGGGGTGCGGGCAGGACCTGGTGCCGGCGGTGGCCCAGGACGTGGAGACCGGGGAGGTTCTGATCATCGCCTACGCGAACCGGCAGGCGTTCGAGTACGCGGTGGAACACCAGGTGGCGGCCTTCTGGAGCACATCGCGAAACGAACTCTGGGTCAAGGGGGCCACCTCGGGCGATGTTCTGGACCTGGTGGAGGTCCGTGTCAACTGTGAGCAGAACTCCCTGCTCTACCGGGTGCGGCTGCGTGGAAAGGGGGCCTGTCACACACGGGATGCGTGCGATGTGCCGCGCTTGAGCTGCTTCTATCGCAGGGTGGAGAACAATGCACTGGTCTTTGTATCGTAGAGAACATCAAGGGGGATACCGATGTTCCAGGTGAGCGTAACCGCATTCGATGAACAAAAGCTGAAAAAGACCGTAGTGGTCTTTGCCAGGGAAAAGGGACGCCTGCTTCCCGGGGGAAAGGCTTTGAACAAGGTCTGCGGCGGTGCCCTGGACCGGGCCGTGAAGAACAGCCGGTTCGTGGGGGACCTGGGGCAGACCCTGTGGGTGACCAGCCTCGCCGGTGCCGTGGAGCAGGTCCTGGTGATGGGCCTGGGGGGGGACGTGGTCCTCCGGGAGAATGCGTGGCGCCTGCGGGGAGTGGATGTGGGCGGGCATCTGGACGAACGGGGTGTTCCGGAGGCCATGGTGGTGCTGGAGAGTCCCGGCAAGAAGTCCAAAGTGGCCGCGGCGGCCGGGGCCCTGCTGGAGGGCATGCAGCTGGCGCTCTACCGGTTCGACCGGTTTCAGACAGGGAAGAAGCCGCACCAGAAACCGGCCTTCCGGAAGGTGTTGCTGGCCGTGACCGGCGGTGACGTCCCCAGGGTAAGGAAAAGCGTCTCCGGGCTGGCCGGGCTCGCGGCCGGCACGGACCTGACCCGGGACCTGGTGAATCTGCCCCCAAACATCGCCGGTCCCTCCTACATGGTCCGGGAGGCCCGCAAACTCGCCCGGCTTGGGGTCAAGGTGGAGGTGCTGAACGAGAAGACCCTCGCCGGGCTGGGCATGAACCTGATGACGGCCGTGGGGGCCGGCGCCGCGCCGGATCAGCAGCCCCGGTTGATTCTGATGAAGTACGCCGGGGGGAAGAAGGGCACACCCTTCCGGGCCGTGGTGGGCAAGGGCGTGATGTTCGACACCGGGGGGTATAACCTGAAGCCCACCGGATCCATGGAAACCATGAAGTCGGACATGGCCGGCGCCGCTGCGGTGATGGGCCTGATGAAGGCCCTGGCCCTGCGCAAGAGCCCGGTGAACGTCATCGGCGTGTGCGGCTGCGTGGTGAACATGGTCTCGTCCCGGGCGTACCTGCCCAGCGCCGTGTTGAAGAGTTATCAGGGGCTGCAGGTGGAGATCGGGAACACCGACGCCGAGGGACGCCTGGTGCTGGCCGATGCCATGGCCTATGCGATCCGCCGGGAAAAACCCGAGGAACTCATCGACCTGGCCACCCTCACCGGCTCCTGCATGGTGGCACTGGGGGGACTCTACGCCGGGCTGTTCAGCACGAACGACCGCCTGGCGGCCCGGCTGCTGGAAGCCGGCGAGAGGAGCGGGGAGCGGCTCTGGCGGCTGCCGGTGGACGACGCGTACGCGGCCAAGACCCAGGTAGCCGACCTGAACAACAACGGAAAGCGCTACGGGGGGGCATCCACCGCCGCCGTGTTCCTGAAGAAGTTTGCCGGGAAAACCCCCTGGGCGCACCTGGACATCGCGGGTGTTGCGCTGAACGAGAAGATCCCGGAGGACGCCCAGTTCCCGGTGAAGGGGGCCACGGGCTTCGGTGTTCGGCTCCTGGTGAACTACCTGGAGTCGACTGGCGGGTGACGGGTCGCTCGTCTTCCTGCTGGGCCTACGGCGGTCCCGTTCGTCTCCGGGGCCCCCCGGATCTCAAATGCGGCGATCTCCTGGGGCTTGAAAGCGTGTGTGAACCTGCCTTCGTGCACGTGAACGGGCGCCGGGCCGATCTCCCGGCCGGTGAGGTCCGTGAGACGAACGTCGCCTGACCGCAGCCCGCCGTTCAGCCGTACCTCCCCGATCCCCTCCTGGCCCAGGGCTTCCAGTAAACGCATCCGCAGTGCCCCTTCCTGGATCTCCATGGCCGCGGCGACCAGGTTCTCCGAGGTGCTCAACCAGGAAAACACGGGCGGGATCCGTCCGTCATGCCTCCCGGTGGAAACGGAGAGGGGAGGCGTGTTGAGTTCCCATCCCAACCGGAAGGAACCGCTCTCGCTCCAGGTTCCCTCGTGGGGCAGGATGGAGTAGACGAACCGCTGTGTGCCGTGCATCTGCGCCAGCGGGACATCGTCCTCCTGCGTGAACCTCGCCGTGGCCCGCATCAGCATGAGGGACAGGTCACCGCCCAGGCAGGAGACATAGGGCAACCCCCGGGTGGCAAGGGTCACGCCCCGGTCCCGGTCACTGTAGTCGGCCCACAGCGTGGCTGCGTAGCCTGAAACCACGTCGCCGTCCGGTCGTTCCTGAAAGCCGTACGGGATGGAGGTGGTGAACCCTTCCGCGTCTCCGGCCAGGGCGAAGAGGGCCATGACCTTCTTCTGCGAACCTTGCCAGTCCAGGGTCGTCAGAAAATCGATCCTTCTGGAAGCATGGTAGACCCGGACCTCCCGGGTGAGCGTGGAGTCGAGAAACGGCCCGGTGGCCACGGCACGAAGGAATACCGGCCCGGAACGAAACGCCAGGCCGAACTCGTATTCAGGGTCTTCTGTGCTCGCCATCCGGCTGCCCGCATCCTCCAGACGGAGCCTGTAGACGCTCCCGAAGTCTTCCTCCACGTGGAGAGCATTGGCCAGTCCGTCTGGCTTGAGCAGCGGGACCCCCTGCTGCCGGTCTTCCAGGGCCTCCACCGTGCCCTGCTCGTTGAACACCACCCTGTAGTGGTCTGTTTCCAGGATCGGCCCGCCTGTTTCCACCTCGCGTGGATCCAGGGAAGGAGGGGAGGTTCGATCCACGAAAACGCATGCGATCCCGAACGGGGGGAGTTCGACGGCAAGCGTCACGGCCGTGGTGCAGTTCACCCCCGCTTCCCGTTCCATGTCCACGGCGGAGATCTGATAGGGGATTTCCCGGCCGGACGCGTTCAGGAGTCGAGGAAGGAATCCAGATCCACCGAGGTTCAGCGCCACGGTTACCGGCTCCGTCCTTGCCCAGGACACGGGATTAAAGATAACCAGGACCTGGCCGGAAGCGGGCCCTGCGCGGGTGTCCACAAGCCCAGCCAGGTATTTCAGGGTCCCTGCGGCGCCTGCACGGCCCTTCCGGATAGACCGGTCCATCCTTCGAAGGTAGTGGCGGATGGCCCGATCCACCGTGCTGCCGGGCAGCAGGTCGTGAAACTGGGCCTCCAGGACATCCTCCCATGCCGCCTCGATGCTTCGGACCGGATAGGGGTCTCCTTCCACGTGGGCCAGCGTCGCCACCTTCTCCCAGGAGAGCAGGGCGTTTTCCGCCTGTCGCATCTTCTGTTTGTAGTCGATCCGCGAGACGTAATACCCCTTCCAGGTTGTCTGGAAATCCATGTCGTACACGGGAAGCGCGTCCGCATGGGTTCTCATCTCGTCGAAGAACTCGCTGGGAGTGGCTATCCTGAGCTTCAGGGGGTATCCGTCCGGAGGGTGGTCGTTCCATGCCTCCACCAGGTCCGTGAGGGCATGCCCGAGATACACCATGTCGGTTCCGCAGGGAACAAGGATGTTCCCGCCGGGTCGAGGCTTCTCCATGGCCTTGTCGTAGAGGGCCTTGACCTTGTCGAACTCCCACTTCATACACCTGGACAGCCCCAGGAGGGCCCCGGAGAAGTACTGCCGCACCAGCTCTTCGATGTCGATGCACATCCAGTGAGTCAACACGCGAGAACCGTCCGGGGATTCCCAGAAGAAATCCGGGTGGATCCCGCGCCGGGTTTCGTTCCGGGCGAACGCCATGTGGCGGATACCCGATTTGCTCAGGATCTGGGGAAGCTGAATGGAGTGGCCGAAGGAGTCGATGTTCCAGCAGCCCACCGGTTCCACGCCGAAGGTTTCCTGGAAGAACCGTTTGCCCAGACGGATCTGGCGGACGTACGATTCCCCCATGGCGAGTTCCAGATCCGGCTGCACGTACATGGCGCCGGGGACCTCCACCCGCCCGGAGGCCAGGGCCCTGTGGAGGTCAGGTGTTTCATGGGGAAAGAGGCCCATGTACGCCTGTACGGGACGCACCTGGTCGATCACGAACTTGAACTGCGGGTCGTTTCCCCACTTGCCCACCAGCAGGTGCGTCATCACGGCGGCAAGGAAGTCCATCACATCCTGCCCCATCTTGTAGGACACGTCGTGGTGGAAGTGTGGAACGAGCCACATCACGTCTTCGCCCTGCGCGAAGGCGTACCCTGAGGGCGCGAAGCACCAGGCCAGGGTCAGGGTGGCAAGCAGCGTTGCTGTGAAGATTCTGATTCGTCTGTTCATGGTGATGGGAAGCAGGATGATCGTCGTTGTCCCGTTTCCTTCATGCCCACAGGGGCCGGACGCCTTTCATAACAGTTTACAAAGAAGCAAAACGTCAAGTCAAGCGGCCCCGTCCCGGGTGGGCGGAGGATTGCCGTTTTGTTTGACAACCCGCAGCGGCCCCTCCTATCCTGGTTGAAAGAGAACGAAGCGCCACGAGAAGAGCAACCTCGAGGGTTTTCTTCGTGATGAGCCAGCCTTCCCGGCCGGGCCTTCCGGGGTTCCGGCGACAAACCAGGACCTTCCGGCGTATTCTCAAGCTCGCAGCGGCAGCGCGAAAGCGAACAACCCATGCCATCCTCTGGATCACGCTCCTTCTTTTCCTTCCGGCCGCTGTTTCCTGTGATCGCACCCGGCCCGCGCCCTCATGGGCTCGGGACCTCGTGATCTATGAAATCAACCCCTACGCGTTCACGTCTCCCAACGGTGCGGGTGACGGAAGCGGGAGCGGGACCTTCAACAGCCTGAAGGAAAAGATGCCCTACCTTGGGGAACTGGGCGTTACCGCCGTGTGGTTGGCGGGGTTCTGCCCGGTTACCGATCACTTCTTCAATATCCGGTCCGTCTATGCCGTGGTGCGGCCCGACGAACTGGATCCCGGACTGGGGACCGGGGAAGAGTTCCGGGCCATGATCCGGGAAGCCCACCGGCACGGCATCCGTGTCTTTTTGGACGTGATCTCCCATGGAGTGGTGAACGAAAGTCCGTTGATCACCGAGCACCCGGATTGGTTTACCGGGATGCAGCTGCCATGGCGGATGACCGATTACGACCATGAAAACGAGAAATTCAGGGAATGGTGGATCGACGTTTGGGTCCGATACGCGGTGGAGTACGGAGTGGACGGGTTTCGCATCGATCTGGGAATCCAGAACGGTTACGAAACGTGGGACCGGATCGTGGAAAGATGTGCCTTACGCGGAAAGGAGATCGTGGTTTTCACCGAGCTTGGCCGCTATCACTTCGGGCAGCACGATCGAGTGCTTTTCCGGAGGGATGTAGCCGGAACCTTCGCTCCGTCTCCACAATATCGGTGCCATCAGATCAGTTGTCATGACCACGGCTACATGGCCCCGCCCGGGAACCACTACAGGATCAAGGGCAGCCGGTTCCTGTTCGGATATGACGGGATCTTCGGGACCGACATCCTCCTGTTCATGTCCGGGGAAGAATTCAACGCGGATCAGGTCAGCCTGCCGAACCTGGAACGGGGCCTTTTCGGGGACGGCGGGCCCGGCGGATGGCTGTACGGTTCATGGATTCAGTGGGAACAGGCCGAAGATCCGGAAAAGCGGGCCATGCTCCTCGATGTGAAAAAGATGCTGAAGATCCGGAAAGACAACGCGGACATCCTCCATGCGGATCGTTCGTCAACGC
This sequence comes from uncultured Thermodesulfobacteriota bacterium, assembly GCA_964439795.1. Lineage (GTDB taxonomy): Bacteria > Desulfobacterota > DSWW01 > DSWW01 > DSWW01 > CAYTRL01. Next base: position 4,263 of record CAYTRL010000136.1, on the reverse strand, counting down.
ACATCGTGCGGGTGTCCCACACGCCGCACATCCGGTCCGTACCCTACGCGCGTTTCCTTCCTGGTGAAAAAGCGATCCTCGTGGCCGGGAACAGTTCACGAGCCGATGTCACCTACACGCTGGAGGTCCCTCTGGAGGAGATGGGCCTGGAAGGCAGAACTTCCTATCTCGTGACCGATCTCTGGGAGGACCGTTCCGAGATCCTGCAGGAGGAGGACCTCCGTCACTATCTTCTCACGGTGCCGGCCGACTATACGGAAGGGGGCGGGGTCCGGGCCGTCAAGATCGAACCGGAGGACGGCTGTTTACGAGCAAAGTGAATAAAGGTGCATCAGGCCGCGGATTGAACGCCCTGCCGCTCGCTGATCGTTTCCCGGACGGTCCGGAGGAGCCCCCGGAGGGTATACGGCTTCTGAAGGTAGCTGAACCCCTTTTCGCAGATGCAGGACCACTGGGATTTTTCGTCGGTGTAGCCGCTGCTCAGCAGGATGGAAAGGCCGGGATTCCGTCGCAGCAGTTGTTCGACCAGCTCGATCCCGTTCTGATCGGGAAGGACCACATCGCTGAAGACCAGCTGGAAATCCCCGTTTTCCTTTCCGAAAATATCAAGGGCCTCCGCCGAGCTTGCAGCGTCGAAGATCACATACCCGTTTTCCTGCAATGTCCGCTTGACGAGTTCGCGGATGTTCTGTTCGTCTTCCACCACGAGAACCCTTTCCCCCCGGCCCTGAAGCGTATGCAGGGAGAGCCTGTTTTCGGCAACAACGGATACCGCCCCTTCATGAGCCGGCAGAAAGACCCGAAAACTCGTTCCCTGTCCGGGCCGGCTTTGTACGTCGATCCAGCCGTCGTGCTTCTTGACAATCCCATAAACAACGGAGAGGCCCAGTCCCGTTCCGCTGCCGGAATCCTTGGTGGTGTAAAAGGGCTCGAAGATCCGCGCCAGGGTCTGCTGGTCCATGCCGATGCCCGTATCCTCCACCGAAAGGCAGACAAACGGACCCGGCCTGGAACCGTTGAAAACGGAAAGATCCTCTTCTTTCATGGTGAGGCTCTCCGTGGAGATGATGATCTTTCCTCCCCGGCCGAGAGCGTCGCGGGCGTTCACGGCCAGGTTCATGATCACCTGTTCGATCTGCCCCTTGTCGGCCTTCACCGTATGGAAACCGGGGGGGGAATCGATGGTTAGAGCGATGTCTTCACCGATCAGGGGTTTCAGCATGCTTTCCATGTCCTGGAGGATCGTGTCGAGGTCCAGCACCCTGGGCTGGATGACCTGGCTGCGGCTGAAGCTCAGGAGCTGACGGGTCAGGGAAGCGGCCCGCTGTCCGGATTGTTTGATGGCGCTGAGTTCCCTGTGTACCGGATTTTCCCTGCCGAGGCGCAGCTGGATGATGTCGCTGTAACCGATGATGGCGGTCAAGACGTTGTTGAAATCATGTGAGATTCCACCGGCGAGCCTGCCGATGGCTTCCAGCTTCTGCGATTGGTGCAGCTGCTCTTCCAGGCGTTTGCGTTCCGTGATGTCCCTTGAGACCCCCAGGATGCTTCCCATTCCGCCTTCCGGTTTTCGGAGGTGGGAGATCTTGACCTCGGTCCACACGGTGGATCCGTCCCTGCGCCTGTGCTCCAGTTCGAGGGTCCTGTCGCGGAAGGGGTCGTCGTATTCCCCTTGAGGATCATCCGTTTCGTCCCTGAGATCCCTGGCGGACTCCTTCCAGGATTCGGGTGTCAGGTATGCCCTGAGCTCCTTTCCCAGCATCTCCTCCACCGTGAAACCCAGCAGGCGTTCCACGGAAGGGCTGACGTATCCGTACCGCAGGTTCTCATCCGCGGTCCACACGAAGTCGCTGATGTTCTCGGCCAGAAGCCGGTAACGGCCCTCGCTCTCCTCGAGGATCTGGTTCTTCCGCTTGAGCCTCACCGAGAAGTTGGCGGCAAACAGGGCCGTGATCATGAGCAGGGCGCCTGCAGCGCATACCTTTCCCAGCGTGTAATCGACGGACAGCGACAAGGACTGGCTGTACGAGGAGAACACGGAGGACCGTTCCATCCACCAGAGAGTCCAATAGAAAAAGATGGAAGAGATCGCGAGGATGTAGGTGCTCCTCAGGGACAGGTTGAGGCCTGCATAGATCATGAGCAGAGGATAGGCCAGGACGAGGATGGAGTTGGCCACCCCTCCGGTGAAATGGATGAGGCACGTGATCACCAGGGCGTCGGTGATACAGAAGACGGTAACGAGCGGAAAAGGGGAGCGGGTTCGGGAGAGAAGAAATGAATACGGGATGTTCACGAGCATGACAAAGAAACAGAGAAGGGTCAGGCCGACGATCGGCAGGTTCACCAGCCCGGAATAATGGATGATCAGGCAGAAGAAGAGGGTGAGCGCGCCGATCACCGCACGAAAAGAGAGTTCCTGCCGGAAGCGGGCTATGGATGCTTCGAGATCTTTGCCTGTGTCGGTCCGTTGGCGTACCATTGCATTAATTCCATCTCGATCGGTTCATTCCTGGGAGAGATGAGAACGAGTCCCTCATACTTCACCAGGAGGTGGGGCGGATCCTCCATGTACCAGAGATCCGATTTGGGTATGAAATAGTATCCGATCTGGTTCAGAAAGCCTCCCAGCGATCCGATGAAGTAGCTCAGATCGGTCCGTGCGGTGACCTTCACACACCGGAACCTGCCTGCCGGAACCCGGACCCATTTCCCCCTTGTGCAACGAACGTTGAGCCGCGTCATGGCGCCGGACGGTATGGCCATGTGAATGGAGCCTGTCCGCAGGCGTTCCGATACGAGTCCGCGAAAAGCAAAAAAGATGGCAAAGTTCGAATAGGTGTCGTCAGGATAGAGAGGGGAGGAAGTCGGAAAATGAACTTCTTCCTGCAAAAGCTCCCTGCCGTTATGGGCAAGGTCCTCCCGCCGGGTGGTCCGTGAACGCAGAACCTTGCCTCCCCCGAGGAAGGAGCGGGCGCGGGTCGTCTCCCGGTCCGGCCATGCGATTTCCATGAGGAAAGCATACTCTGTCCTGCCCTCCCTTTGTTGTGCATCGAGCACCAGCTTCTGCCGAAACGATTGTCCCGTGGCCTTGAGCACCGTCCGGTAAACACAGGTGTCTCCCGTGAGAATGGATGGGTCCGGAAGCGGTTCGGCCGGAACGGATGCAGGGACCCCGAGAACGGCAATGCAAGCCAGGACCGGGATTGCCGGCAGCAGGCCCCTGTGGAAAGCCGAATCAGCCTTCCTGGATGAAGGAGACGAGTTCATCGGTCACCACGTAATCGTTGGGGGGTGCTCCGGCCACACCCTCCCGCTTGATCAGTAAATACGGAAATTTCCTGTCGTACCAGTAAACCGTTTTCGGAACGATGCGGACAGGGAGGATCCGCAACAGGGAACCCAGGAAACCTCCCATGCCCATGAGGGAGCCCACGTCCAGGGTTTCCTCGATTCTGAGACACTCAAAGCTGCCCGCGGGCGTCTCGATTGTCTCGATGGCGCCTGTTCTTACAACGAGCGTGAAGGTGCTTCCGCCGGGAAAGAGGCATGGATATTCGAACCGGGCGCCCCGGTCCTTTTGTGTCATGGTCCGAAGTGCAAAGTAGTTGCCGAAGAGGGGACAGGTATTCTCTGCATAGTGGGGGTTGTCCTTCAGGCGGATGTCTCCCTTTATCAGGGTTTTCCCGGAAGGATCGGTTTTCACCTGAAGGTACCGAACCGGGCGGTAGGATTTTCCGCGGGAAAAGACGGTAATGTACCTGGACTGGCCGTTATCGGTGAGGTTCGTGAATATGACCGTGTATGCTTTCTCGCTGACCTCGAGCTCGATCCGTTTTCGGATGTCCAGCTCACTGCCGTCCCGCAGGGTGCGGTAGCTGGCGTTTTCTTTTCGGACCGCTGCGGGATCCTCCATGTCGAATGCGAGGCCTGTCCGTGGAAGTCCCAAAGCAGGGATGAGGCAGGCCGCCCCCAGCAGGAAAAAGAGTTTGCCATGATTCACAATACGGCTCACTTGGATCGTCATATGCCTTTGAGTCGGCACCCCTGGGTCGGTCCACGGGGTGGAAGATGGACACACGATTTTTGATAGACCCCGTCAGGTTCCTTTATCACTACAAACATCGTGCCATCGTTCCCCCCGGGTTCCCCGGATCAAGTGCAACCTGTTGACCGGAAAGAAAAATTGATGTTTCAGGAGACGGATTCCGGACGCGGAGCGGGAACCCGTGGACTCCCGTGGGGGTTGCAGGAATACTGCGC
>CAYTRL010000135.1:10124-13319 GCA_964439795.1 uncultured Thermodesulfobacteriota bacterium | reverse complement strand
CAAGCCCAGCAGGGGAAGCGTAATCGGATCCGCGAAACCGGCGGACTCGCCGTCATCCTGAATGCGTATGCGGGAGTTGCCCGAGAACACGGCCCGGGCGAAACCCTCCGGGCCGGAAACATCCGCTGCCGCCACCCCCATCCCCACGATGGCGATGGGAGCCCGGGGAGCAGGAGCCTGCGACCGCCCCCCCCTTTTGACCGTAGTCTCTTCATAAAGGGCCTCGTCCCACTCCTCCACGATGAGATGCGCGTTGGTGCCCCCAAGTCCGAAGTTGTTCACCACGGCCCTGCGGGGGGTTTCGTTATTCCAGGGCTCGGGTTCCGTGAGCAACCGGAAGGGGGAGGCCTCAAGATTCTCCATGGGTTCTTCCACATGGATGGTGGGGGGACGTGTGCCCTCCTTGATAGCCCACAGCACCTTCAAGAGCCCTGCCACCCCCGAGGCGGTGATGGGATGCCCGATATTGGATTTGATGGATCCGATGGGGACGTTTTCAAGGCCCTCATAGACATTGCTCATGGCCCGGATTTCCACGGCGTCCCCGACAACGGTCCCGGTTGCGTGGGCTTCCACCAGAGAGATATCGGACGGCTTCAGTCCGGAGATTTCGTAAGCCTCTCGAATCGCCTTTTCCTGTCCTCTTTCCGATGGCGCCAGGAGCCCCTGGCTGTCTCCGTCGTTGGACAGCCCCACCGCCCGAATCACACCCTGGATCGTATCGCCGGCCTTTACGGCATCCTCCAGGCGCTTGAGCACAACGAAACCCGCCCCCTCTGAAGGAACCAGACCGTCCGCTCCCCGGTGAAAGGGACGGCTCCTGCCGGTGTGGCTCATTGCCTGCAGGGTACAGAAGCCGATGTGGATGTTCAGGTCGTCCGCCCTTTGCACGCCCCCGGCCAGCATCATGTCCACCTGTCGGTCGTGGAGCCGGTCACAGGCCAGCTTGATGGCGTACAGGGAGGAGGCGCAGGCCGCATCCAGGGCAAAGGCGCCGGCGCTCAATTCCAGGGCACGTGCAAGCAGATGGGCGGGGAGACCGGACATGAAACGGTTGATGGCCGAAACCCCCTGAACCCCCGCCAGCTCTCCGGCTCTTCCCCGCAGGAATTCTTCCCCCTGGCCGTCCAGCCAGACGGATTCAGCATAACGGTTCAGGGAATGGGAAGGGTAGGACAGGTTTCCAAAAACGGCGCCCAGCTTGAGTCGGGGGTCCCGTTCGTAACCGGCGCCTCGGAGTGCTTCCCGTGCCGTGTGGAGCACCCAGTGAACGAGGGGATCGAACGTGAGGATTTCTTCCGCCGGAAGATTGTAGCCTTCCGGGTCGAAAACGGACGAAAACCCCTGAACGTAGCCTCCTCGATCGGTCCAGGTCTTGTCCTGGGCATCCGTAATGGACTCGGCCAGTACGAGTCGGGGATCCGTCCGCCAGTAGCCCTGCGGAACCCGGGACAGCACGTCCCTGCCGGTCAGCACCAGTTCCCAAAGTTCCTCGGGGTTCAAGGCTCCCGGGAAGATACAAGACTGTCCGATGATGGCTATGGGCTCAAAGTCCATCCCGAAATCCACTAAATCTTCTCCTTCGCCCCCATGGAAGGGTCCGGCCCCAGAACGATCTCGACCCTGTCCGGTCCGTTGTCCCGCAGTTCGTCGACCATCATACGCGCCCCTGCATCCAGCGGGATGAGGGAGACTCCCATCTCCTGAAAGTGAGCCTTGAGCAGGGGGGAGACCATGCCCCCGTCCCACGGACCCCAGTTCAGAGATTTTACAATGCAGCTCCCCTCACGGCGGCGGGCCGCCTCGACGTTGGCGACCTTGTTGAGGATCTCGTTGGCCATGGCGTAATCACATTGGCCGATGTTCCCGAAACGGGCCGCCACCGAAGAAAAGAGGCAGATGACCTTCAAAGGGTCCTCCTCCGTTGCGGAAAGGAGGGAGCGCAGCCCCTGCACTTTCGTGTTGAACACGCGATCGAACTGCTCGGGCGTTTTCTCGGCGATGAGCTTGTCATTGAGGACGCCTGCTCCGTGGACGATGCCGGTGATGGGGCCCCATTGCTCTCGAACAGGCTTCAGCGCCGAAGACAGCGCCGAAGCATCTTGCACGTCCACCTCGATGTAACGAGCTCCCGAACCCGCCTCCTTCATGGCCTCAAGGGTGGATCGAATCTCACGGTTCGCCAGGATACGACGAGCGAGCGCTCCCAGTTCCGCGGGATTGATCTTGCGCCCCCGGGCCTTTGCATCTTCCAGTAACGCCCGTTTCAGATCCTTGTCGCCCGCCGCCCCATGGCAGCACGGCGGTTCGTCCTCGAGCGGGGTCCTTCCCAGCAAAACAAAACGGGGGCGAAATTGACGGGCAAGCTCCACGAGGCACCTTGCCGTGACACCACGAGCGCCGCCGGAAGCAACGATCACGGAGTGTTCATCCAAGACGGATCCGGCGCGATCGAACGCCGCTTCGAAGCTCTCCAAGCGGACTCTCGTTCCGTCCTCACGAATCCCCACCTCCTTCTCCGGGCCACCGGAAAGGAGTTCCCTGCAAAGCTCTTCGGCGAGTGCCTCCGGCGTGCGGCCTCCCCTTTCCAGATCGATCGCCTTGACGGATGTTCCGGGCCACTCCAGGGCGGCCGTCTTGACCAGACCACTCAATCCGCCCGACCATGCATGGATTCCTGCCCTGCCCGAAATCCCGAAGTCCCCGCCCGTATCCTGAACCGTGACGAAGACCCCACCGGAAGAAGAAACGCTTTCCGCACATATCCGGGCAACCAGAAAGGCCTCCCGGTTCACGGCGAGGACGGATTCCTCGTCCGGTAGTTCCCGCAGTCCCCCGAGAAAGACCACCGCCCCTGCCTGTTCGGGAACCTCATCGGCCACCTGCGCGTTCACCTTCCGGTCCCTCAATTTTTGAACCAGAGCCTCTGCAATACCCGTCCCTTCATTTGTGACGATCACGGGCCCTGCCGAAGTCAATCCCTTCATTGAAACACCGGCATGAGGGGCGGGAACCGCACGAAGCTCGTACCGGCCCAATCCCGGCGATCCGTCTTCCCCGGGCGTTGCCCTTCCGGCAGGTTTCTCGAATTCTCCGGCTTCCGCAGACACGACTTTCGTAGCTGCGCCTCCTCTCTTGCCGGAAGCGAACCCCTCGATGAAGGAGAGCACGTCCCCCAGCGTCTTGATGTTGGCC
>CAYTRL010000135.1:0-10024 GCA_964439795.1 uncultured Thermodesulfobacteriota bacterium | reverse complement strand
AATCGATGCCCGCGGGAACGGCCGCCGCCGGAACCGCAGGGGCTGGGGCCGTAGGACCCGGTGCGGGGGACGCGACCGGTGCGGAGGAAGCGAACCCCTCGATGAAGGAGAGCACGTCCCCCAGCGTCTTGATGTTGGCCATCTCCGAGACGTCCACCTCGGGAATCCAGGGGTTCTCGTCCTTGATGCTCGAGAAAATCTCCACCCGCTTGATGGAGTCGATGCCCAGGTCCGTCTCCAGGCCCATGTCCATGGAGAGGATCTCCCGCGGGTACCCTGTCTTCTCCGCCACCACGTTCAACACCATTTCCTGAAAATCGATGCCCGCGGGAACGGCCGCCGCCGGAACCGCAGGGGCTGGGGCCGTAGGGACGGAAACGGTCTCCGAGATTTCTGCGGGCGGAACCGTTCCCGGCGCAGCACCCGGTGCATGAGATGGGGCGGGCGGTGGTGTCAACACCGGTGGTGCAACGGGATGCACCGGAGGCGTGGGACCGGGCTGCCATGAAACGAAGGGTGCAGGGATGTCTCCTGTGTGGCCCACGGGTGTGGAAGAGGGATGCTGTCTGGTTATCATTGCACCAAGCGCTGCCGTGGAGGCCTCCGCGGCAGCAAGAAAAGCCATGTGGGTTTGCGCCATGGTCTGCTGATAGGCGGCATGGGATTCCGCCGTCTGTCGCTGAATCTCCTGGTAGGCCCGGATCCAACCGTTATCTACACCCGCTCCCCCGGTTCCCGGGTTCAAGACGGCATTCGGGAAACGGCCCGCGGGTGGGTCCTGTGGAAGGCCCACGGTCTCCGGCGCGCCTCGAGCCGGTGGTTGCGGTGGGGAGGGCGCCTGCCCGGATTGTTTGCTGTCTGCTTTGCCTTGGGTCTTTGCCGCCGGCATAGGTGGAGCGGCCTGTGGGACCGCTTTTTCCGGCTGAGGTGCCCGGGGCGGATTCGGCTTTGGCAGGGCTTCCGCCCCCCCCGGCGGCGGATACGGCCTTCCGTAATTCATCCCCTCGAGGGGGAAGGTAATCTTGGGTTTTTCTTTTTTTCTTGGGTCCTCGGTCATTGCGTAATCTTTCCATAGAGGGGAGAAGTCGATGGTTGCACCGCTGACGGCCATCTGTCCCAGGGCATGCCACAGGCTCGAAACGCCGTGAGCGCCCTTTCGATCCAGGTTCAGCGCCAGATGAGGGCGTCCCTCGAGACACTGGCCCACGAGCTTGGTGAGCACGGATCCCGGGCCTACCTCGATGAAGACGCGCGCACCTGCGTCATACATGGCATCGACCTGTTCAACGAAACGAACCGGGTGGGCGATCTGTTTGATAAGCAGTTGCCGTATCTTTTCCACATCCTCCGGGTACGCCGCCGCCTCCGCGTTTGAAAAGACGGGAAGAATCGGAGAATGGAAGGAGATCTTTTTCAAGAAATCCATGAAAGGGCCGCAGGAACCTTTCATCAGGGAAGAGTGAAAGGCTGTAGATACCTTGAGACGATGTGCCTTGATTCCTTCCCGGGAAAGCCGCTGCTCCGCATCTTCGATTGCCTGAACGGGGCCGGAGAGAACCACCTGCTTCGTGCTGTTGTGGTTGGCGATGATGGCTTCGCTCTTCCACTCCTCGAGCAGCGACTTTATTTTGTCAAGAGGTTCGAGAACCGCGGTCATCCCGCCTGGAACGGGCGCTGCCTCGGCCATGAGTTCGCCCCGTTTCCGGGCGACTTTGAGCAGATCGGGAATGTCCAGCACCCCTGCGGCGCACAGGGCGGTCACTTCACCGAGGCTGTGACCGCCCACGGAAGCGGGCTTGATTCCCATGGAATCCAGCAGGACGAGCATGGACAGGCTCACGGCGCTGATGGCGGGTTGCGCCCACTGGGTTGCCGTAAGCCTTCGAACTTGTTCCTCACGTTCCTCCTGGGAAAAGACCGGCCGCGGGAACACAACATCATGCAGCCGGAGTTCATCGTCCATGGGAAGGTCGTCGGCCGCATCCCATATCTGCCGGGCCTCGTTGAAGTGCATGGCCAGATCGGCTCCCATGCCCACGTACTGGCTGCCCTGCCCCGGGAAGAGGAAGGCGATGGGAGCGGGCTTCGCTTCCCCCCCTGCCCGGTAATAGATGCCGTTGGGGAAGGAAAAGGCGTTCCCCGGCCCTTGAGAAAGTGTTTTTTCCGCCTGTTCCAGCTTGGCTCCCAGATCGCTCTCGTCCGTGGCAATAACCGCCAGGCGTGCGGGGAGCGCCGGATCAAAGACCTCTTGGCCGGTCCGGGCCAGATAGGGAAGCAATCCCTCTCCCTCCAGGTCCTTGGCGGTTTCCCGGCAAAGGGTCTTCAGGGACTCTTCGTTTTCCGCGCACATCAGGACCAGCTCGCAGGGAAGGGCGCGCAGTCTCGGGGCTCTCGTTCCGGAACCGGTGTACTCTTCCAGGGTGACGTGGAAATTGGTCCCGCCAAACCCGAAGGAACTGATCGATGCCCTTCGGGGGGTGGTCCCGGCCTTGATCCAGGGACGACTTTCCGTATTGAGATAGAAGGAGCTGTTCGCGATGTCGAGCCGAGGATCCGGTTTGTCCACCTTGATCGTCGGCGGGAGCACCTTGTGGTGAACGGCAAAAACGCCCTTGAGCAGTCCCGCTGCCGCTGCCGCGCTCTTTGTGTGACCGATCTGGGACTTGATCGAACCGAGTGCACACCACTGGCGATCTTTACGCCCGGCCGCCTCGAAGACCATGCGCAGTCCCTGAAATTCTGCGAGGTCCCCCACAATGGTTGCCGTCCCATGGGCCTCCAGCAACTCCACGGTATCCGGACCGTAACCCGCCACCTCGTAGCACCGTTGCAGAGCCTTGGCCTGACCTTCGCCAATCGGGGCGTATACGCTCGCACCTCGCCCGTCCGAGGAACCGCCGATTCCCCTGATCACAGCATAAATGCGGTCTCCATCGCGCTCCGCATCGTCCAGCCGCTTGAGAGCCACCATCCCGAAACCTTCTCCGAGCGTCATTCCGTCCGCCTTGTCGGAAAAGGGCCGGCAGTCATCGGTGGGAGAAAGGGCCGGGGTCTTGCTGAAGCTAACGTACATGAATGGATCGTTTGTGGTGTCCACGCCGCCCGTGATCACAAGATCCGAACGGCCCAGCCAGAGTTCGTAAAGGGCCATGGACAGTGCGGAAAAGGAGCTGGCACAGGCAGCGTCCGACGTGCAGTTCATTCCCCCCAGGTCAAAGCGGTTGGCGATGCGTCCGGCCACGACATTTCCCAACAACCCCGGAAAGGTGCTTTCTTTCCACTCCGTGTAGCTTGCGGCCATCCGATCGCAGATTTTCTGGACCTGGTCTTCGGGCAGGCCTCCCTCGCGAAGGGCTTTGACCCAGATGGGCCGCTGGATACGACCGACCATATCTCCCAGCAGTTCGGTTCCCGTCCCCAATCCGAGGACCACACTGATTCGATCACGATCCATTTCCTCGAGCCGGCCCTGCGTCGCATCCTCCAGGACCTGTTTTGCCACGAGAAGCGCCAGGAGCTGGGAGGTGTCCGTGGTGGGAATGTTGGTCGGAGGAATGCCTAACTCCATGGGGTCGAACTCCACCGGCGAAAGAAAGGCCCCTCTCTTGCTGTATGTCTTGTCCGGAACCTTCGGGTCCGGATCATAGAAGTCCTGGACCAACCAGTAGCTCGGGGGAATGTCCGTCATGAGATCCCGGCCTTCCATTATGTCCTGCCAGAATCCGCGGGCATTGCAGGAACCGGGGAAAAGAGAGGCAATCCCGATTACGGCAACCGGGGGGAATTTCGTTGGCGTCCCGGCGGTTATTTTCCCTTTCCCCGCCTTGCTGGATTTCCTGGATTTCGGGGACATATTCTTCTCCTGGTTTTGTTTCCGTTCACGATAGAGGCCTCGGGGGAAATGAAAAGGAAGAGCCGGCCACAGGCACCCCGTAACTGCGAAGTTGTTGGGCTCTGGTGATCACCGCCGCCCCTTCCAGAAGGTTCCTGGCGATAGCGACAACGGTTCGGTTCTCGGGTGCCTCGAGGAAGGATCCTTTGACCCAGGCATTGAACGCCCCTATAGAGGGGCCGGTGCATATCTGGTAGTCGAACCTGCGTTCCGGTTCCCCATCGATCGCCCATTGTGCACTCATGGCAAGGTACCAACGGAAAACCAGGGACATGCGATGCTTGGGATCACGTTCTGCCTTTTCGATCTCCCTGGGGTTTCTTTGTGCGAAGAAACGCTGAGTCTGGGACCAGATCTCTTCCAGAGGCGCTCGAAATACATCCTTTTCCAACCGAGCCCTCGTATCGGATGGAAGGGCCTCTATTGAATCGTACGTCGTGTAAAGTTCGGAGAGTTGCACGGCCCGCCCGCTGAAAAGGGTCCCCCGCTTCAACACCTGGACCTTCACGCCCATCTCGAACATGTCAGCGGCCGGCGCCATGGCAACATCCGCGACCTCCGCCGCGGCCAGCATCTTTCTGCCCTCCGGGGACAGGCCCGACTCAACCGCGGATTGGTTGACGGAAGCCGTAAGGACATAGGCCGCCCCCATGGAAAATGCGGCAGCCACTGCCGACGGCGTACCCAGCCCGCCGGCGGCGCCGAGCCTGATGGGGCGGGTATATCCATGGCGGCTCATCATTTCGTCCCGGAGAGAGCAGACGGTCGGAAACAATGCGGGAAAGGGCCGGTTATCCGTATGCCCCCCGGAGTCGGCCTCTACCGTGATATCCTCCGCCACCGGAATCCGGGCGGCAAGGGTGGCTTCGGTCGGAGTGAGCCTGCCATGAGAAACCAGATGATCGAGCATGTCCTTTGGGGGGGGAGACATGAACGGTCTGGCCACCTCCGGGCGGGAGAGTTTTGCAAAAACGTAATTCCGGCGCCGTACAACACCGGAAGGATCGGTGTGCAGGCCGGTGCAGGCATATCGCACAACGCTCGGGGTGAGCGCCATAAAGGCAGCGGCGGAGACCCTTTGCACCCCCCTGCGGAGGTAGAGGTCCACCGTGGCTTCCTCCAGTTCCGGGTCGTCCAGTGCATGCAGCAGGTTGCTTCCCCACGACAATCCTGAATTCCCGAGAGCGGTTTGGATTACTTCCAGCGCCCGTTCGATTTCATCCGGGGACAGTCCTCCCGCCCCGAAGAACCCGATCATGCCCGCACTGGCCATCGCAACGACCATGGCAGTGGATGCGATTCCCCGGTACATGGCCCCGGCAACGTAGGGGAACCGGACCCGGTGAAGTTCCAAGAATGAGCGATCTCCCAGCCATTCAGGGTAAAGGGCCGGGAACGTGGCCATGAGCAGATACCCCGAGCCATCGTTCTGGTGAACGGGGATGACCTGACCGCCTTGACACAGACCCAGTCGCCCTCCGGAATCCTCGCGCACCAGGTGGAGGGGCTCCCGCACCCTTGCTATATGCGTGGGTATCTCATCAGGAGAGAAACCGGGGAGCCAAGAACCGGGTTTCCAAATACCAACAGGGATGAGTTCCCGAGATTTCATGCTGAAAGGTTCCTCCATAGGCACCTTGATCGGCACGAAGGCATTCCGTTCCTTACTCCTTCGGAAACATTCGCAGCCCGAGTTAATGCTACTTCTATACAATTATTAATAATTGATTATTCAGACACGTCAATAAAATCGAAATAACAATGTTTTCAAAACACCTTTTTTCTTCAAATGTCCCCCTCTAACGGAACGTTGCATTGCTTTATGAAATGAATTCTGTTCGATTGGAAACGAAGAAAAAGGGCCGGGTATTTCCCCCCCGTCCCATATACTAAGACAAGATAAACTAGCGTTCGAAATTCCTCTTGAGCAATCAAACATCTCTTTCAGGTTAACGGAGGCGGTAGCAAGAATCAAGGTGTGGATCCGTTTGTCGGGATTTGAGCTTCTTCTGCATGGATAGCGTGCGCGTTTCAGTCACGGGGGAGGACATGGACCGTCGCCTTTCACAGGCCAAATCCTTGACAAGTTACAGCAACCTTCTTTACCCTTTTCTAAGAAGTCTGCATCGAAAGGGAATACCGGGCAGTCTGGTTTCGGCGATTGAAAAAAACCATATACAGCGAATTCCGAGGATGGAATGGAAGCGATTGCAGAAAAAACGGATCTGAGAGACAGGTTTTCCTTGACCCCGGAACTTGTGGTGTTCGTGGGTGAAGAAGTGGCCGCCGTATCGGCGGGCATAAGAACGGTGTTGGAAGATGATCGGTTGCGTCTTCCCGGGTTTCTGAAATGGATATCCTATCACTCTCAAAAAAGGTTTCAGAAATTCGAAGGGAAAAGAAACGTTCGAGCCGCGGTAACCGCTTACGGTGGGACGGAACTGGAAAAGGAGCTTGTCCAATTAGAAAAAATGGTTCGGGAAAGACCGGAGGAGGGTTTCGCGTTTCCATCCGCGGGGCTTTTTTACGGTAGGGGCGATCCTGTGGGCAAGCTGGGGTTTCTGTTTCCCGGGCAGGGGTCTCAATACGTCGGGATGGGCGGAGAGGTGGCCGCCGCCTACCCCATGGCTGAGAGGGTGTGGGAAAAGCTGGGGGAGATGCGTTTCAAAGGAAAGAAGATCAGGGAGATCGTCTTTCCCCCCAAGCCCGAAGGGGAGGAAGAGGCTTTTCTACAACTCTTGCAGCTTGCCAGCGCGGACTGGACGAACGCCTGCATATCCGTGGCGGGAGAGGCCCTGTTCAAGCTCCTCTCGAGCATGGGGGTGCGCCCCGACGCCGTGGCGGCCCACAGCTGGGGGGATGTGAGCGCCTATCGATCGGCGGGGATCCTTACCGACGAGGACATGGTACGGGTCGCGCAGCACAGAGGCGATATCGGGGTCAATTGTCCAACGGCAACCTCGGGTTGCATCCTGATCGTCAACGAAACCGTGGAGAAAATCAAGGAACTTGTATCCAAGAATGAAATTCAGCAGGTATGGATCGCGAATTACAATGCTCCCAGCCAGAATGTCCTTGCCGGAATCAAAGAAGAAATCCTTCGGACCAAAGAAATTTTCGATGCGGAAGCGATACGCTCGTTTCTCATTCCCATCTCGGCGGCTGTTCATTGCCCACTGGCCTCTCAGGGGGCTCATGTTTTTGAAAAATACCTGGAGCAGATAGACTTCGGAAAGGCTTCGTGCGAATTGTATTCCTATCTTTTGGGAAGGAAAGTGGACAACGATCCGGAGCTTTTCAAGCGGATCCTCTGGGTTCAAGCGGAAAAACCGGTGAAGTTCATGGGCCAGATAGAGCAAATGTACGAGGACGGGATACGCACGTTTGTGGAGGTGGGGCCGTCAGATGTTCTTACAAGATTCGTGGGAATGATACTCGGCGAGAAGCCTCATGCGGCGATTACGATGGACAAGAGAAAAGAAGATTCCAACCTGTTTTTCCTTCTGGCCGTTGCCGAGTTGGCAGCCGCCGGCAGAATTCAGAATTTCGAGGCGCTCTGGGATGGGTATCGAGCGCCCCCCGCCCCCCCCGTGGAAACCCCGGATGGAAACAAGGAAGCAGCCCTTGCCCTGGAGGCTTGCCCTTTCACAAGCCTTTGCCCTTTTCAAGAAGAGCTCAGGAAGATAAGCGGGGGGTGCTCCTGCCCGTCAAGCGGGCAAGAGGAAGACACGGATCCCAAGGAGTTGGAAGCCAACCGGCTCAGAAAACTGGACATGGAGTTTGCGAAGATCGACCATATAAGGTCATCATAGGATAATAAATCCATTACGTGAGCGCCTTCGTAGAACATGGGTAAGGCCTTGCGTGCAAAGATTCATGTTCTTACGGAGATTTTTGCGGCAGCTCATGATGGGGAGGGGGGGGATAGCTGGAACAGATGGAGGACCCTCCCCAGGGATTCTTCCCGGATCCGCGTCGGCCGGGCCTCGGGAAAGCCCGATTGCTTCATCCACGGGATGTTTTCCGCGGCGTTCGGCTCGGAAACAAACACGCCGGTGCACAGATCGTACCGGCGCCCTTTCCCCGCATCGTGTATCTCCACGGTGACGAAGAGGTTCTGAAATCCGGCCCGGTTCAGCTTTTTCGCGGCCAGGTGGGCAGCTCCCCTGGAATCGTAGGATCCCACCCGGATGGTGTGTATGTCCACGCCGCGTTTCTGACTCAGGGCCGAAATGTCTTCCAGGTCGGGCAGCGTGAGCTTCGAGGTCCTGCCCAGCGCATTCCAGTTGTTCACATGGGGGTTTTTCCTCATGAACGCTTCCAGGATTTCCCGGTCCAGTTTTCCGAAATGATCCATGATGATGCTTGCCAGGTCCCGGTCTTGAAAGGTTTGAGCGGGCTCCCCGGCTGACTGTGGCTGGATCTCCATTTCTTCCAACTGCGCCCGGATCCTGTCCTTCTGCTCTTTCATGTAGCGGTCCAGGGGGTCCTCTGAAAAACCCTCTTCTTCCCGCCCGTGGCGGGCAGGGGCAGGCGGGGAACCGACGGCGCCCCTGTCCGGTGCCGGAGCACCCAGCCGCTGTTCGCGGAGCCGGGTTTTCGCCTCGCTGACCTCCTTTTTCTGGTCGAGAACCTGCCAGAGAGTCCCCCCGCCGAGCAGGGCCGTTACGAACAGGAACCAGGCGAGAAAACGGCCTGCATCCGCCAGGGAGAAGGTCTGAGGGGACCCTGCCCTGCCCCGTGGGGGCGCCTGCGTGGAGGAATCCTTCTTCGAGGCGGGAGCGCCCTCCGGGCGGGGGCGGGATGGTGTTTTTCCGGCCGACGGGCTGGAACGGCGCGGCCGGGCTTCCCTCTCCCGGGAGAGGGCTGTTTCTAGGAGCTGCTCGATCTCCTCCAGGGGTTCCGGCTTTGCCTTCCGGTCTCCTTCCCGTTCCAGGTCCAGGTCCCGGAGAGCCTCCTGAACCGCGCTTTCCTCCGCAGGCCATTTCCCCGTGGCGTAACAGATATCCATGACACCGGCGCAGATCACGTTGATCATCCTGGGAATGCCGCCGGAACCGTGGAGGATCAGGCGCAGAGCAGCGGCGGAGAAGCTTCTTTCCGGTCCGGACCCAACCACGGAAAGCCGGTACAGGATGTACCGGATGGTTTCCACCGGAGGCATTTCACGGAGAAGACAGGCAGAAGGGAGGCCGGGACCCTGGAGGAGGGCGGCTGCCTCGGTCATGCGGCTTTCAAGGACCGGCGGGCCGGCCAGGATCATGGAGATGTGCTTCTTTTTCTCCCGGCTCCCCCTGGCGAACCGGAGAACCGACCGGCGCAACGGTTCGTCCAGTTCGTCCGCTTCATCCAGAAGAAGCAGAACGGTTTTTCGTTTTTTCCCCTGACGGTGGGCGAAACGGTGGATCTCCTCCTCCATCTCCGTCACAGACTTCCCCTGGAAGGGGATGGAAAGCAGGTGGCAAACCTCACGGAAGAAATCGGTTTCGCTCTCTATTCTGTCCAAGGAAAGGAAGACCGGGAGGATCGCCCCGCCCAGCTGTTTCGCCAGTGCATGCAGCAGCGTCGTCTTGCCCAGGCCCGGCGCGCCGGTCATGACCTGGAGTTCCATTCCCTTTCGGAGCCCGTCCTCCAGGCAGGAAAGCGCCTCCTGGTGGCGGCAGGAAAGGTAGAAGAAGTCAGGATCCGGCGTCAGGGAAAAGGGCCGCCGCTTTTCGGCGCGGTTGTTTTGATGTTTCATGTTCTGTTGAATGCTGAAAAATCAAGGGGTTCGAGATGGATCCATGCTTGTTTCCATTGTAAAGGTTTTTGGTTCGGATTCCAGCAAGAAAAGAAACCGGCTTTTTGGTCTGTTTATAAAAATATTTGATTATTGTGTTTGTCTTGACAATTCGAAACGTTGGCTTTTTTCCATACATTTGATACTATAATAAATTGTCTCTGAAATGATGGGAAACAATAACCCGTACAAGCCCCTTCCTGACCTGCAGGTGGGGTTTGTATTCGTTTCTTATGAAAGCCCCTGACACGATTATCGTATTTTCCAAAAAACAACCAGGAATATGGTATATATTAACCCATTGCTGTCCAAGATAATCTGAAATCAGATATCCGTTCCTTTCATTTCAAGCA
>CAYTRL010000134.1:5274-13409 GCA_964439795.1 uncultured Thermodesulfobacteriota bacterium | reverse complement strand
CCTGCCCGGGCTTGCCTGGGCCCCGGTGGACGGCATGTTCGCAGCCGCGGGAAACTCGTTCGAACTGGAAGAAATCGGAGTCCGATTATCGAAAAACATCCTCGGGGTGAAACGAAAGGTCCGGGTGAACCCCGGACAGGTCTCGATATGGAAGAAGGGCGCCCCTGACTTCTGGAAGGAACACGGGGTCTGGGATGTGGGGGAGGACGGCAACCCGGCTTGTCCCAACGACGATTACTTCCGCGTTGTGAATGGACGTGAAGTCGATTTCACGCGTGACTACCTCCTGCCCTTTGCCGCGCAGGTTGCCGAGGCGGTGCGCGAATACAACCCCGACTGGATGATTCTCGTGGAAGACGAACCGGAAAAGGCGTTCGTGGAGGGGGCGGAATGGCCGGAAAACACACCCGACAACATGGTGAACGGATTTCACTGGTATGATCTGCTTCTCAACCTGTTCGGACGCTTCCTTTGGCCGATTACTCTCGATCTCCAGCGGGTCCGACCCGTGTGGGGGACCCGGGGGATCCAGAAGATGTATGAGCGTCAGATCGGGGGCGTGCTCCGCATGACGGAACCCGTGAACGGGGGAAACTGTCCGTGCCTCCTGGGGGAATTCGGCATACCCATGGACATGCAGGACGGGAAATATTTCAAACAATGGGAGGCGATCGGCGATCGGGCCATGAAAAAACACGTGAAGATCCTCGATCTCATGTACAACGTGCTGGACACGTACTTTCTCAGCAGCACCCAGTGGAACTACGCCGCGAGCAATGTCAACGGATTCGGGGATAACTGGAACCTGGAGGATTTTTCTGTTTTCTCGCGCGACCAGCAAACCGCCGATTGGAAGGAAGATCTCAACGCGGGCGCCCGCGGATTGGAAGGCTTCTGCCGTCCCTATGCCTGCAGAACGGCGGGCACCCCCTTGAAAATGCAGTTTCACCGGAAGAGCGGCCGCTTCCTTTTTGAATACAAACCCGATCCGGCGGTTCACGAACCCACGGAAATCTTCGTGCCTCTGATCCACTACCCCCGGGGCTACGATGTGTATTGCTCAGGGGCGCAGTGGCGAAAAGGAGACACGGGCTCCCTCCTGCTCATCTCCAACCCTATGAAGGACAAGGTTGTCGTGGAACTCAAGCGGACGAAATAGAGATCAATGGGGTCTTCAGTGGGACGTGGGAATGTGGTCCGGCCACCGGGGCCTGTCCTCCTTGGGACCGATGATCCGGCCCTTGGGGATGACCACGATACCCGATTTGGTCACGTGAAAACGCTTCCGGTCCATTTCCGGATCGTATCCGATCTCGGTGCCCGGCAGGATCTCCACATATTTGTCTATGATCGCCCTGCGCACCTTTGCGTGCCGGCCGATCTGCACGGACTCCATCAGCACGGAATCCTCCACCGTTGAATAGCTGTTGATCCGAACCTGCGGGGAAAGCACGGACCGGATCACCTGCCCGCCGCTGATGATGCACCCGGTGCTGATCAGCGAATCCAGGGCCTGCCCCCGCCTCGCGTTTTCCCCCTCGTCCGCGAACACCATCTTCACCGGCGGGAACTGTGGCTGATAGGTCCGGATCTGCCACCGCTTGTCGTAAAGGTTGAAATGCGGGCTGACCGACACCAGATCCATATTGGCCTCGTAGTAGGCGTCCATGGTCCCGATGTCCCTCCAGTAGGGGGGGCCGACCCTGTTTTCATCCACGAAGGAGTAAGCGTGCACCCTCCTGCGGCCTAGCATCTGAGGGATGATGTCCTTTCCGAAATCGTGTGAGCTTTCCGACTGCGCGTCCGGGATCAGCTCTTCGTAGACCGTGGATGTATTGAAGATGTAGATCCCCATGGAGGCGCACACCCGGTCCGGGTTGCCGGGGAGGGCCTTCGGATTCTCCGGCTTCTCTTCAAACCCCACCACCCGGTTCTGGGCGTCCAGTTCCAGGATCCCGAAGTTGCGGCCCTCCTCCCGGGGCAGTTCCACCACCCCCACGGTCACCTCCGCATTCTGCTCGATGTGAACCTGAAGCATCTTGTAGTAATCCATCTTGTAGACGTGATCCCCGGCCAGGATGCACACGTAATCCGGGTCCTCCCGCTCGATGGTGTAGATGTTCTGATAAACGGCGTCCGCGGTTCCCCGGTACCAGTGGATCCCGTATCGTTGCTGTGCCGGAATCAGGTCGATCCGTTCCCCCAATTCGTTGTGAAAGATGTTCCAGCCCGCCTTCAGGTGGCGGTCCAGGGAGATGGATTTGTACTGGGTCAGCACGTGGATGCGCCGCAGCCCGGAATTGATACAGTTGGACAGGGTGAAATCGATGATGCGGTACACGCCGCCGAAAGGGACGGCGGGCTTGGTCCTGTCCCGGGTGAGGGGGTACAGCCTCTCCCCCTTGCCGCCGGCCATGATGAAGGTGGAAAGCCGCTTGAGATCGTCCATCAATGTCCGCTCCTTTCCTCCAGCGGGGTCATCCCCACTCCACGAGGCCCATGTCCATGGGGTGAATCAGCAGAGGGTGCTCGGGCAGGATCCGGACCGCGAACCCGAGTTTTCCGGTCTGCCGGAAAGAGATTTCACCCCGGTACAGGTATTCTCCGCTCCCCAGTTCCTTTTCACAGGACATGGTCTCGGACAGGGAGTCCTTGAGCTCCCCCTGGGTGTCCAGGGGTCCGTAACAGATCCCCACCCGAACATCCTCGGGGAGAAGATCTCCCAGCTTTATCCGGGCCTGCACCGCAAAGGCCGAGTTCACCCGGACCTCATCGCGCCGGTCCCGGGTATCGATCTTGACCACCGCCACCGACGCCCACTTGTCCCAGATCTTGCGCTTCCACTCCGCAAAGGCCCTGGCCTCCCGGAACCCGTCGCTCTTGATCTTCAAGTAGGTATTGGAGGCGGGCACATAAAAGTGATCCACATAATCCTCGATCATCCGGTGGCTGTTGAACGCAGGGCAGAGACCCTGCATGGAGGATTTCATCATTTCGATCCAGCCGCGCGGCAGGCCGTCCCGGGCCCGGTCGTAGTAAAGCGGGATCACTTCCCGCTCCAGCAGCTCGTAGACGTTCCTCCCCTCGATCTCGTCCTGGTACTGCATGTCCAGGTATTGTTCCCCCGCGCCGATGGCCCATCCCCGCCCGGCACGGTACCCCTCGTCCCACCACCCGTCCAGGATGCTCATGTGCAGGGCCCCGTTGGCAACGGCCTTCATGCCGCTGGTTCCGCAGGCTTCCAGCGGCCGCCGGGGCGTGTTCAACCACACGTCCGCGCCCTGCACCAGGTACCGGGCCAGATTGATGTCGTAGTCCTCCAGAAAGATGACCCTGTCCCGGAACGCCTCCTGCTGTGCGAAGTGGATGATGTTCTTGATGATGGCCTTGCCTTCCATGTCCTGGGGATGCGCCTTGCCCGCGAACACGATCTGCACGGGCCGCTCCGGATGGTTCAGGATCCGCTCGAGCCGCTCCGGGTCACGGAACAGGATGTCACCGCGCTTGTAGGTGGCGAACCTGCGCGCAAAACAGATGGTGAGCGCCTCGGCATTCAGTGCGTTCTCGGCATCCTTGAGCTCCGAAGGCAGTGCACCCCGCCGGCGGAGCTGTTCCTTCAACCGTTTCCGGGCAAAGGCGATGAGCCGCTCTCTCCGGCGCTCGTGCGTCCTCCAAAGCTCCGTGTCCGGGATCCGCTCCACCCGTTCCCAGACCTTCTGGTTGTCCGGGTCCTCGATCCACCGGGGGCCCAGGTAGCGATCGAACAGGTCGGCCATCTCGCTGGAGATGTACGAGGGGATGTGCACCCCGTTGGTCACGTACCCGATCGGCATGTCCCGGAGGGGAAAACCGTTCCACAGCCCCCGCCACATGTCCCGGGAGACTTCCTGGTGCAGCCGGCTCACGCCGTTGCGGTGGTTGGAGAGCCGGATGGCCAGAACGGTCATGCAGTAGGCTTCCTGCGCGTTGGAGGGGTTCTGACGCCCGAACCCCAGGAAATCATGGAACGATATCTCCAGCTTCTCGGCAAAGGGGCGGAAGTACTTTTCCATCAACTCCGGGGTGAAATAATCGTTCCCGGCCGGTACAGGCGTGTGCGTGGTGAAAACCGTGTTGGATTTCACGATTTCCCGGGCCGCTCCCAGGGTGAGCCCATCCTCCTCCACCAGCCGCCGCATCCGCGCCAGGCTCGCAAAGGCGGAATGCCCTTCGTTCATGTGATAGACCGTGGGATGGACCCCCAGCTTGTTGAGCAGCTGTTCTCCCCCCATGCCCAGCAGGATCTCCTGCCGGATGCGCATCTCCCGGTCCCCGCCGTACAGCTGAGCGGTGATCTCCCGATCCTCCTTGGGGTTCCCGGGCAGATTGGTGTTGAGAAGGTAGAGAGGAACGCGTCCCACCTGCACCCGCCAGACGTTCGCCCGTACCGCCCTGTTGCCGATCTCCTGGACGATCTCCAGGGGGTTGCCCTGGGCGTCCTTTTCCTGAACGATCGGCATGTTCTCATAGTCGTTGCCCACGTAGTACTCCTGCTGCCACCCCTCCTTGTTCAGGTACTGGCCGAAGTAACCTTCCCGGTACAGGAGCCCCACGCCCACGATCGGCAGGTTCAGGTTGCTGGCGGACTTCATGTGGTCCCCGCTCAGGATTCCCAGCCCGCCGGAGTAGATAGGCAGGGCCTCGGTCATCCCGTACTCCATGGAAAAATAGGCCACGCGGAACGAGGGATCCAGGTTCTTGTCCAGATGGAAGCTGTAATGGGTCTTCGCCTCCATGTACTGGTCGAACGAGGCCTCCAGGCGGTCCATCTGGAGCAGGAAGCTTTCGTTGACGATCACCTCCTCCAGCTTCTCCTGAGACATCCTTCCCAGCATGCGGACCGGATTGTGATAGACCTCCTCCCAGAGATCCCTGTCCAGCCTGCGCCACAACTCTATGGCCTCCGGGTGCCAGGTGTACCACAGGTTTCTGGCAAGCTTTTCCAGGGGCTTCAACTGCTCCGGCAGGGACGGTACCACGGTAACAGCATGCCATTTCATGAGTTTCGTCTCCTTTACAGGTCCGATAATGATCGGCAGTTCCCCTACAAAAGATGATCCCAGGCCGCTGAATGTTCCGAAAATCGATCCATTATTCTGTTTCAGGGCAGGGACCGGAGCCTTTCATACAGCCGCTTGTACTCCCGGGCCGAACGCTCCCAGGAGAAACGCGCACTCATTCCGTTGGATCGGATCCGGGCCCAGTCGGTCCCCTGCCGGCCGTAGAGGGCAACCGCTCTGCGTATCGCATCCAGGAAGACGCCCGGGTCGTGCGCTTCGAACAGGAACCCCGTTCCCGAGCCCGTCTTGGGATCGAACTCGGTCACGGTGTCACGCAGTCCCCCGGTGGACCGGACCAGTGGGACGGTTCCATACCGCATGGCATAGAGCTGATTCAGACCGCAAGGCTCGTACCGGGAGGGCATCATGAGAAAATCGCATCCGGCCTGGATGCGGTGGGCCAGGCGGTTGTCGAACCCGAACCTCACGGAAAACCGGCCGGGGAACCTGCGGACCAGACTCTCGCAGTCGGCCCGGTACCTCTCCTCCCCGTCCCCCAGAATCACACAATGGACGCCCAGGTCCATCATCCCCTGGGCTGTGGCCACCACCAGGTCCATCCCCTTCTGAGAGGTCATCCGGGAAATCATCCCGAACAGCGGCGTGTCTGCCGCTTCGGTCCCGATGTCCATTTCCCGGATCAGAGCATCCTTGCATCTCTGCTTCGATTCCAGCCGGTCCGCATCGTAGCGGCAGGGAATATGCGGGTCCCGCTCCGGGTCCCATTCGTCGTAATCGGCACCGTTCAGGATCCCGTACAGCTCGTCCGCCCGGGTGGCCAGGACACCCTCCAGGCCGTATCCGAACTCCGGGGAAAGCATCTCCCGGCTGTAGGTAGGGCTCACCGTGCTGAGGATGTCCGCACACACGACACCCGCCTTCAGGAAGTTCGCGTTCCCCCAGAACTCCATCCCATCCACGGAAAAGAACGATCCGGGCAGGCCGGTCCGGAAAAAGGTTCCCGCCGGAAAGACACCCTGATAGGCCAGGTTGTGGATGCTCAGCATGGACCGCGAACGGAAGAACCCGGACGTACGGCCATAGGTGTAGCGGAGGTAGGCCGGGACCAGGGCGGTCTGCCAGTCGTGACAGTGCATCACGTCCGGAAAAAAAGACAGGGCCCGGCACAAGGAAAAAACGGCCCGGCAGAAATAGATGAACCGCAGATCGTTGTCGTAGTAATCGCCTTCCGGCGTGCCGTATAACTGAGAACGGTCGAAGAATTCGTCTCTTCGGATCAGGTAGCAGGGGATCCGGTCGTCGATCCGGGTCAGCAGAACTTCCGCCGGGAGAAACTCCCCGTTGACATCCACCGGCACCTTTTCCAGGTGGGGTTCCAGGGCAAGATCGCTCTCCAGGACGGATCGGTAGCACGGAAGGACGACGCGGACGTGGCACCCCAGTGCATCGAGGGCCCGGGGCAGGGCCCCCACCACGTCGGCAAGCCCGCCGGTTTTCGCCAGGGGGACCGCCTCAGAGGCAACGAAAAGAACGTGAACGGGTGCGTTCGATGGTTCTGCCATACCGACTGTCTCCGTTTCAGAACACACTCAGAGAGGTCTTACCAGGGAACATCATCGCAATCCGATCATGAATCAACGGCTTACATTCACCAACGCATCTTATGGATATTCTATGGATATTGCGAGGGGCCGAAGGCGACGCGGCAATCCCCCGGCACAAGAAGTGGGTTCCCCTCTGGGCCGGGGGGTTGCTTCACTTCGTTCGCAATCTCCACTTCGTTACGACTTCGCTCGCAATATCCCACGAGAGCGGCCACGTATTCGTAACCGTATTACGATTCAACTCCTGTGCTCGGAGGGGCCGGTGCGGGCGTGAAAGAAGAATTCCCGGTTTCCCTTGGGGCCCTTCAAGACCGATTCCCGGATACCCAACAGGTCCAGGCCCTGGTCCCGAAAAAAAGTTTCCATCTCCCGGAGGACCTCCTCGAGAAATGCCGGGTCTCGGACAACCCCTCCCCTGCCGACCCGGTCCCTGCCCGCCTCGAACTGCGGCTTCACCAGGCAGAGGAGTTCTCCCCGGGGGTCGAGAAACGGGAGCAGGCCGGGAACGACCTTTTTCAAAGAGATGAACGAGAGGTCCGCCACCAGCAGGCTCACCGGCTCCGGTACCTGTTCGTTTGCGAGATAGCGGACGTTGGTCCTCTCCTGCAGCACGACCCGCGGGTCCTGTCTCAGGGACCAGTCGAACTGCCCGTATCCCACGTCCACGGCGTACACCTTCGCTGCCCCGTGAAGGAGAAGGCAGTGGGTGAACCCGCCCGTGGAGGCCCCGGCGTCTAGACAAACCCGGCCTTCCGGATTTACCTCGAGGTCCCTCAGGGCCCCTTCCAGCTTGACCCCTCCCCTGCTTACGTACGGGTGATCCCGCTCGAGCAGGGTCACTTCCCGGCCCGGATCCACGGAAACACCGGGCTTTTCCATCCGCACCCCGTCCAGCTCCACCTTGCCCGCCAGGATCAGTGCCTGGGCCCGCTGCCGGGTCTCGGCCAGCCCCGCAGAAACCAGGAGCTTATCCAGTCGGACCTTCTCCTTCGGCATCATCCTCGCCCCGTACGAGCCCTGCGGGGTCCACGGCCCGGGATGTAATCCCGCCCGTTTCATTCCGCATGAGAAGCTCGATCTTCTTTTCAGCCGCTTCCAGCCTCTCGGAGCAGACACGCGTCAGGAGAACCCCCTCCTCGAACAAGGCCAGGGACTCCTCCAGCGGGAGTTCCCCTCCCTCCAGACGCTGGACGATCTGTTCGAGCCCTTCCAGGGCCTTTTCAAAGGACGCTTCCTTCTTTCCCGACTTCTTTCCCTTTTCTTTCATGAAGATTCTCCAAAGTCACAGACTGCGGATCAAGCAACATCTACTGAATATTGATCATCATTATTGAACGTCCATGAGCATGAGGGCTTGAAAAACACCATTCTCCCGTCATGCCGGCGAAAGCCGGCATCCAGCGGGGATAACCGGGGTCAGGTCTTCATTCTACATTTTTCTCACGCGTGCTGTGTCGGAAAACCCGCTCGG
>CAYTRL010000134.1:0-5264 GCA_964439795.1 uncultured Thermodesulfobacteriota bacterium | reverse complement strand
GGTGGGCCCCCCCACCCCCCCCCGCATAAAAAATATATTATTTATACCCCCCCCCCCCCACTGTCTTCTCCCCACTGTCTTACTGGGTGGCCCGGATCAGGGCCTTCGGGTCCACCCGTGCCCCGCCCAGCCGGACGCCCCAGTGAAGGTGCGGGCCGGTGGCCCTGCCCGTGCTGCCCACGCGGCCCAGGACCTCCCCCTTGCGGACTTCCTGGTCCGGTTCCACGAGGATCTCGGACAGGTGAAAGTACATGGTGTAGAGTCCCATGCCGTGATCCAGAAATACCGAACGCCCGCCGAAAAAGAAATCCCCCACGAGCGACACCCGGCCGCTGTTGGAGGCCTTTACCGGCGTTCCCCCGGGGGCCTTGATGTCCATGCCGGTGTGGAAGTTCCGCCGCTCCCCGTTGATCCATCTGCGCAGCCCGAAGGGGCTGCCCGGCCTCCCCTGCACAGGGACCAGAAAGTCGCCCTCCCACATGCAAACCGATGAGGCCCGGGGCCAGAGAGATGCGATCTGCTCGCTCTCCCTCCGGACCCGTTGCAGGGATTCGTCGCTGAGGTGCACCTTGGAATCCGGGAGGGTGAGTTCTTCCTTTCCAAATGCACGGGCCTGGACCGGAATCTGCCTTTTCACCTCGATCTCCCGTCCCCCTTCCCGGGGGCGGATCCAGAGGGAGATCTCGGCCTCGCCCGGTTCCTGCTCCGCATCAATCCCGTGCAGGGCCTTCCATCTTTCCCCGGAGGCCGCTTGCAGGGGAACGAAGTGGAGCGGGCGCTGGTCCAGGGTTCCCCGGTTCAGTTGCACGCCCGCCGGCAGGTCCACCTGCAGCCGGAGCACGTCTCCCTGCGCAGGGGCGGTCGGGGCCCAGGAAACATGCATATCCGCCGGAATGGTCATCCCCGATCCCCTGTCCTGTGCCTCCGCCCAGACCAGGGCATGGGCCGCGAGAAACCCACACAGGGCCATCATGAACGTCCGTTTCATCCCGATCCCTGATCCTTCCGCCCGCTGGGGGGCCTCACGGTTTCCACCCTGCAATCCAGTTCGCCCCGGCCGAGAACGATCTCCACCAGGTCCCCCGCCCGCGTCGCCCCGGCATCCCGAATGATCTTTCCGGACGGCAGCTGCCTTGTGATGCTGTAGCCCCGGGAGAGAACACCCATCGGGCTCAGCGAATGCAACCGTCCGTCGTTCTCATTCCACTGCCGGCGCTTCCGGTCCAGGGCATGAAGCATGAACCGGTCCAGGGCCCTGCGAGCCGTTTCCAGCCGTGCGGCGCCCTCTTCCCTCTTTCGGGAGGGACTGGCTCTCATCAAGATCCCCTCTACACCCTCGAACCGGGAACGCTGTTCCCGGAGATACCGCCTGTGTGCGGCGACCAGCCTCTCGGACAGTTCGTCCAGCCGCAGAAAGCCCTCCTGCACCCTGCGGCCGGGGTGCCGCAACCGGCGGGACAGATGGTGCAGGCGTTCCTGCTTTCTCGCCAGGACATTGCGTGTCGCCCCCGCGAGCCTGTCCGCCAGAGTTTCCGTCTGCAGGAGCAGGCCTTCCTTTTCCGGAATGACCTGTTCGGCGGCGGCCGAGGGGGTGGGCGCCCGCAGATCCGCCACGAAGTCGGAAATGGTGAAATCGATCTCGTGCCCCACTGCGGAGATCACCGGAATTGCGGAGGCGGCCACGGCCCGGGCCACCACCTCTTCATTGAACGCCCAGAGATCTTCCAGGGACCCCCCTCCGCGGCCGAGCAGGATTACCTCCGCCCTGCCGTCCTCGTTGAGGAGCCGCAGGGCGTCCGCGATCTCCTCAGCGGCCTGGTCCCCCTGCACGCGTACGGGGCAGAAGCGGACCGGGAGGTTGGGAAACCGCCTCCAGAGGACCGTCAGGATGTCACGGATTGCGGCCCCGGTGGGTGAGGTAACAAGGCCGATGCATGAGGGGAGAACCGGCAGGGGCCGTTTCCTTTCCGGGTCGAAGAGCCCCTCCGCCGCCAGCTTCTGTTTCAGGGCTTCAAACGCCCGCTGCAGGTGCCCCTGACCCCGGGGCTCCATCCATTCGGCGATGAGCTGGTATTCCCCGCGGGGAGCATAGACGGTCAGGCCCGCACGAACAGTGACCTGCATGCCGTCTTCCGGAAGGAAAGGAAGCGCCTGGTTCCGCGAACGAAACATCACCACCCGGATCTGGCTGGTTTCGTCCTTCAGGGTGAAGTAAAAATGGCCGGAGGAAGGAACACGGAAGTTGGAGATCTCCCCTTCCACCCGCAAGGAAGAAAAGTTCAGCTCCAGTCGGTCCTTGATCTCCTGGGTCAGTCGGGAGACGGTATAGACATCGTCGTCAACCCTGGCGAAGAGCTCCAACCCCCTGATCTCCTCGGAACGTTCAGGACCCTGCATCCATGGCCACGGCCGGGGACGTTTCCACTTTCCTGCGTTGAAAGATATCCCAGCTCTTCAGCATGCCCAGCGCCCGGTCCAGCTGGATATCCGAAAACTCCCCGTCTTCCGCGGACTCATCGCCTTCCTTTTTTGCCTCGTCCCCGTTCTTGTCGCCTTCCAGGTGCCGTTCCAGGTCTTTCTCCCGGATGAAACGCATCGGCTTCCCGTTTTTCATGGGAATCAGGTTGGAGATCTCGATGTCCGGCTTGATGCCCTCGGCCTGAATCACACGACCCGAGGGGGTGAAATAATGAGCGGTGGTCAGCTTCAACCCGGACCCGTCATCCAGGGGGATGATGGTCTGGACCGAACCCTTGCCAAACGTCTGCGTCCCGAGGACCACGGCACGGTGATGGTCCTGCAGAGCGCCGGCCACGATCTCGGATGCACTGGCGCTTCCTCCGTTGACCAGGACGATCATGGGATACGGATACTTCTCTTTCTGGGGATGGGCGAAGAACTCCATCTTCTGCGAGGGAACCCGGCCGTCCGTGTACACGATCTTACCGGAATCGAGAAAGGTGTCCGCCACATCGATCGCCTGATCCAGAAGGCCGCCCGGATTATTACGGAGATCCAGGATGAGCCCCTGGAGCGTACCCCCGCTCTCCTTGTTCAGTGCTTTCAGGGCCTTGGTCAACTCCCGGGCCGTGTTCTCCTGGAACTGGGTGATCCGGATGTACCCGTAGTGCTCATCCATCAGTTTGGATTTCACGCTCTGCAGTTTGATGACGTCCCGGGTCAAGGTGAAATCCTTGGGTTCGGCCAGCCCCTCCCGTACGATGGTGATAGTGACGTCTGTCCCCTTCTTGCCCCGCAGCAGCTTCACCGCCTCGAACAGGGTCATGTTCTTGGTAGACTCGTCGTTGATCTTGATGATCTTGTCACCGGCCTCCAGCCCGGCACGGTACGCCGGCGTATCCTCGATAGGAGACACGATGGTCAGGATACGGTCCCGAAGGGTGATCTCGATGCCGAGGCCGCCGAAACTCCCTTTGGTCTCCACCTGAAGTTCCTTGTAGATGTCGGGCGGCAGAAAGTTGGAATGGGGGTCCAGCGTTTCCAGCATCCCCTGGATGGCCCCGTAGACCAGCTCCTCGGAATCCACCTCTTCCACGTAGCTCTGCTTGAGCCGTTCCAGGACGTCCGAGAAGATCTGCAGCTTCTGGTAGGTGTTATCCTTTTCCTGCACCGCCCTGACATCCACATGATCGCGGACAAGGAGCAGCGCGAGGAAAAAGAACAGCGAGAACAGAACCGGGCCCTGCATTGTGCGCCACATCTTTTTCAAAATAGGATCCTCCTTCTTGGCGGTCTATGGTTCCATCGGTCCATGGGAACCGTACAGACTTGTTCCGTGTCCTTCTTTCAGTCATCGGCCGTTTTCCGCCCGGCCATGACCAAACGACCCAAAGTTCTATTCTAAACGTTTCCGCTTCCACGTTCCAGTCTGTTTCCGTCGCCTCTCCGGATAATGTCAAAGTCCGGGTCAGCGTTTCTTCCGGATCCAGTGCAACGGATTCTGCGGGGTGCCCGCACGCCAGATTTCGAAGTGCACCAGGATCCCCTCCAGGGACCCCGTGTCCCCGGCATACCCCACGACCTCCCCGGCTTCCACCGGTTCTCCCTTGCCCTTGCTCAACCGGCTCAGATGGGAATGCACGGAGAAGTGTTTCTTGCCGTGATCCACGATGAGAAGGTTCCCGTATCCCCGGAACCAGTCCGCATAAAGAACGGACCCTCCCCACACGGCTCGCACCGGTTCATCCTGGCGTGCGCGGATATCGATCCCCCGGTTCCGTACCCTGGCCTTCACACTGGGTTCGCTGTAGGTTCCGAACTTTCGGAAAAGGTCGCCCTTCACAGGCCAGGGGAGCCGCCCCTTGCGCGAGGCGAAGGCCCCCCCCGGCACCCCGCCCGTCCCCACCCGCGGGGCGGGCGGCTCCGGCGCCGACGCCCCCGTCGTGAACAGGGCCGCCAGCTTTTGGGGGGATTGGGTAATTTGTTCGAGCAGCTGCCGGTGGAGCTTCTCATCCTTTTCCAGCCGGAACAGCAAGTTATCCTTGTCCCTGCGCTTGGCAACCAGCTCCTTTTCTTGATTCTTGACCTGTCCCTGCAGTTCTTTTTCCTCGGCGAGCCGGGCCTCCAGGCCCGTCTCCATCAGCTCCTTTTCGGCCAGCAGTTCATGAAAAGAGCGGATCTTCATCCAATCCGTGTCCAGGACCCTGCGCAGGGCATCCAGATCCCGGAACTTCCTCGGGAGCGTAGACTCTGAAAACAGTACAGGGAGCAGGCCGTCCCTTCCCAGCCGGTAGAAGGCATCCAGGCGTTGGCCGGCTTCCAGGCTTCTCCGGCGGACCTGGGCTTCCAACCCCTTCAACTCTTCCCTTAGATGCTGAATCTGCCAGCCAAGCTCCCGGCTCTGTTTCCGGGAGTTGCGGAGCCTTTCCCTCGTCCGTGCAATCTTCTGGTCCATGGCCTGCAGGGAATCAAGCAGGCTGGATTTGCTGCTCTGGATCTCTTCGACAATCCGCTCTTCCTTGTGGATCTTCTTCCTGAGTTCGAGCAGCCGGTCTTCCGGGCGGGAGTCCGCCTCGGGGGAACCCGTCAGCCACGGCACCAGGAGAAGCGCACCCGCCACCGTCGCCGCCCATCTCGACACGCGTATTTTCATGGCCTCGGTGAAAACCGGGAGAAGCTGACGATACAGCTTAGGCCGGCGGCCCCCCCCCCCCCCCCCCCCCGGGCGGGGCCCGCCCCCCCCCCCCCCTCGAGTCCAGGGCCCATGCCCCACGGCCTCAGCACACCATCTCTGCCACGCGGCT
>CAYTRL010000133.1:0-13414 GCA_964439795.1 uncultured Thermodesulfobacteriota bacterium | reverse complement strand
CGGACACCGAGATCTACATGTACAACGGGGGCGTGACCACCCGGATCACCGACAACGACATCAACGACGGTTTCCCGCAGCTCAGCGAAAACGGAAACGTTGTCTGGGATGCCTGGGACGGCACGGACTACGAGATTTTCCTTTACGATGGGACGACCGTACACCCTCTGACCGACAACGCCACCAACGACGTGTCCCCGCGGATCAACGCAAGCGGGATCGTGGTCTGGCAGGGGTCCGACGGTTCGGACGACGAGATCTTCCTCTACGACGGGACGACCACCCATCAAGTCACGGACAACGGATTCGATGACCGGGGTCCATGCATCAACGACATCGGTGCGGTGGTCTGGGCAGGGAGGATGGAGGTGGAGGTGAGCGACATCTTCCTCTACGACGGGACCAGCGTCACCCAGATCGTGAACGAGACCTTCTTCGACCTCGACCCGAAGATCAACAACAACGGTACGATCGTGTGGCTCGGGCGCATCATGCCCGCCCCCCCGCTCTGGCTGGCATCCACCGCCATGGGAGGCCGGCACCGGGACGTATCGGTGCGCACCAACGTTTTCTTCCTTCTGATCCTGCCGCTGGGCGTAACGCTCCTGTGGAAACGCAAGCGTAAATCCGCAGGGGCCTAGGGCCGTCATGTCCCAAAAGCCCTTGACCATGATCGACATCCTGAAGCTGCTGGACAAATCCAACTGCAGGAAGTGCGGTCTTCCCACCTGCACGGCCTTTGCGGCCATGGCGGCCCGGGGCCAGAAACCCCTGAAGGACTGTCCCCTCCTGGACGAGGCAACGATCCGCCGCCTGGGAGGGAGCGTCGTACAGACACAGGACAACGCGGAAGACAACAGGGATGAACGCCTGGAACAGCTGAAAAAGGCCGTCCAGGAGGTGGACTTCCGAGAGGCCGGGGAACGGATCGGCGCCACGGTGAACGGCGACCGGATCTCGATCCCGGTGATGGGCAAGCTCTTCGAACTGGACCGCCAGGGCAACCTGTACTCCGAGTGTCACGTCAACGCCTGGGTGTACCTGCCCCTGGTCAACTACGTACTCCACTGCGCCGGCAGAGTTTTGACGCACCGCTGGGCACCCTTCCGGGACCTGAAGCAGGCAAAGGACTGGGAACGCTTCTTCAACCACCGGTGCGAGCAGGGGATCAAGCAGATCGTGGATCAGGACCCCGACTTCTTCTTCGATGCCATGAGCCTGTTCAGCCCGACCCCGGCGGGAACCGACTCCGGGGAGGCCTTCTCCACGGCGGACGACGTGGTGGTGGTGTACCCCATGCCGAAGCTGCCCCTCATGATGGCCTACTGGCGTGCCGACGGGGAGTTCGAATCCAAGCTGACCCTGTTCTTCGACGCCTCGGCCGAGGTGAACCTCGGCGCCGAATCGATCTACATGCTCACCCAGGGGATCCTGGAGATGTTCCGGAGGATCTTCTCGACCCACGGCCTGGAGAACGGCTGAGGGCAGCCAACCAACCCGCCGCCCCCCCCTGATGCAGTGGTTCGCGGTCCGGGCCGCGGAACGGGGGTGGAGGCGCCGTCCGGAAGGGCCCACACCTGCCGGAATTTCCAGCGGGGACCGGCGGGATGACTCTATCCATTGAACGCCCGCAAGCCCGGTACATGCGGGAAGAAAAACCCTCCCCTGATGCGTCATGCAAGTCCCTTGCTTTCCCTTGCCCGCCATCCTATCATCGTATTAAAATAGAACAACCTCTTATATATTGATTAACCAGGGGGTGTTCATGGAGCGATTCCCATATTTCGGGCCGAGAGCTTTTCTCCTTTTCTTCGCTCTTCTTTGTCTGGCCGCCGTTGCCGGCTGCGGGGGAGATGGCTCGGAAGGGACACCCCCCGCCCAGGGGACCCCCACGCTGGCGGAGAGGCTGGAAGAAGCAAAGGAGTTCCTTGCCCGGGGGGAGGGACAGGCCGCCCGGGACGCGTTCCAATCCATTGCGGCGGATTTTCCGGGATCGGCCGAGGCCCGGTTCGGGTGGGTCCTGGCGGATGAACTCCTGTTCCTCGAAACCCTGGACGACCTGGTCACCCTGTTCCTGGACCTGCTGGAGCCGGACGCCCGGGGAAAGGCGGCACCCATCGACGCCGGGGCCGTGATCACGGACACCCTGGAGAACCGCCTGGAGCCCATCGTCCGGGACGCCCTGGAACAGCTGGAGATCTGCCGCGACGCCCCTGCCCTGCAGTTCCACCTGGACCGGCTCCCTCTCCGGCTGTTGGGCATGGAGTTCCTGATCCCTTCCGGAGAGTACGATGCCGGGGACGTCCTGTTTTACACCGCCGGGTTCCACATGGCCGCGGCGGCCCTGGACACGGTGCTCTCCGCGAACCTGGACTTCGATTTCCAGATCGTCCTGGACCATGCGGCCCTCTGGGGTGAAATGGAGACCGTGGAGATCATCCAGGACATTGTGGACATGCTTCTTGAAATCCTATCGGACCCTCAGTACCCGGATTTTCTCCGCCTGGGGCCGGAGGGGGTCACACGTTTGCCCCGGGCGGGGCTGGCCATGGGAGCGTTTCTGGATTACCGGATCCGGGGCTTCCAGGCGGTCCGGGAAGAGCCGGTCACCGGACGCCGCCAGGTGACCGGGTGCAACGACCGGAACGGAAACAACACCTGCGACCCCGGGGAGTTCATTCACGGCTTCCTGTGGTCCCTGCCCGCCGAACTGCACGATCTTCTGACGGAAGTACGCCAGGCGCTACGGGACAGCTTCCGGGACGGCACGGAGCTGGACACGGCCCCCGACGTCCCGAACCCCTTTACCCTGGACCGGCTCAACCCGGTGCTCAAGTACCTGGGCCTGGAGGCCACCCTCCCCCCGCTGCCCCTGGACCTGGGGGGCATGTACGCTCAGCCCGACCCGGGCGGGATCCGGGACACCCTCCGGACGATCCTGGTCCTTGTCCGGCTTCTCCTGGAGGTCCTCCTGCCCCCGCCGCCGCAGGAAAAACAAACCGAGACCACGCTGGAAAACGACCCTCAGGGGCATCGACCAATGATGAACGGCGAGGGTTCCTTCAATCACACGGAAGAGGACGCTCATCGACATTCTGTTTCGTCATACCGGCATACGGAAGGACCCATGGGCGCCTCTGCATTTGGACAGGGAGATCAGATGCCGTTGATCGATGACCTCCCTTCCGTCAGGACAGACATGTCCGCCACGTCGTGGCTCCCGCAGGGACCGCCCGCGGTGGGATGGGAGACCGTGGCTGACATTGCGGCGCTTCCCTACCTGCGGCCCACGGCCCGCACCTTCCAGTTGTCCAGCCACGATCCCGAGGGAGGGAACGACGACGGCTTCACGCCCCCCAACCAGCTCTACGTGGACGAACACGGCGAGTTTGTCATGTTCGACGCCTTTGGGCCCGGCTGCATCTACCGCATGTGGTTCACCCACACATGGAGCATTGTGGCCAACCTCCGCATCTACGTGGACGACATGGAACGGCCCGTGATCGAGGGCCCGTTCCTGCTCCTGTTCGCCTCGGTATTCGAACCGTTCACCGCCCCCCTGGTGGGCAACTGGTTCTCGGGCAGCGGCGGGTGCTTCTGCTACCTGCCCGTGCCGTTCGAGAAACGCTGCAAGGTCACCAGCAACCTTCCGCCCGAGTTCTTTCAGTTCACCTGGGTCCGCCATGGCACGGACACACCGGTCCGAAGCCTCGACGGCACCGAGGACTTGGAAACCCTTCGGCGCCAGTGGCTCTCCCTCGGGGAAGACCCAAAGTCCGACCCGCCCGGGCTTTCCTCTCACACGGATACCGCTGTTCTCGCTCCCGGTGCGTCTGCGGGACTCATGGACCGGGCCGGACCCGGCGCTGTGTGGAGACTCTTCCTGGATGTGGACCCCCTTGACCAGGAAGCGCTGGAAGGGCTGTGGCTGACGGCCCGATGGGACGGACACGAGCAACCGGACGTGGAGGCCCCGGTGAACGAGTTCTTCGGGAGTTATTTCGTGGAAGATACACCCGCGGGCCTGCTGCTGGGCCGGAACGGACAGCGCCTGTACTGTTATTTCCCCATGCCGTTCCGGACCCGGGGGGAGATCTTCCTGGAGAACCGGGGAGCCTTGACCGCGGAGGTTTCCTGGGAACTGGAGGTCACCGGAGATCCCTACGGGGCGGGGGCCGGATATTTCCGGGCCCTGCATCGGGAGGAGGCCCCCGTGGCCGTGGGGCGTGACTTTCGGATCGCGGACCTGGAGGGCCGTGCGGGCAAGTGGCTGGGAGTCACCCACACCATGCGCGGGCCCCTGTCCCGCTGGTACCTGGAAGGGGACGAGCGGTTTTACGTGGACGGGTCCGCCTCCCCGGCCATACACGGAACGGGCACCGAGGACTACTACAACGGGGGGTGGTACTTCCTGATGGGGCCCTTTGCGGAGCCGGTCTTCGGAAACCCGTCGCACCGCGTCTTCCCGGATTACGACCAGACCGGCGTCTTCCGGCTGCACCTGGGCGACGCGGTCCACTACCTGAACGGGGTCCGTCTCGGGATCGAACACGGCGGGTCCAACACCGGCGCCGCGGACCACTACTCGTCCGTGGCCTATTTCTATGAGAGCGACACGCCCCTGAGCCGCCTTTCCGACACGCTGGACGTGGGCAACGCTTCCGATGAATCCGCGCATGGGTACCAGGCCCCGGGGTCCACCGTCACCGATGAACTCCACTCTTTCTACGAGGGGGAAGACGACGAGGTCCCGGTGTCGGACACGGGCAGGGCCCTCGGGGACGAAAGCCGTTTCCAGGCATCCCTGGACCCGGAGAACGCGGGCGTGGTCCTGCGGCGCCGGTACGACCAGCTTCAGGGCGGCCAGCGGGCCGAGGTATTCGTGGACGGCCAGCCGGCCGGTACGTGGTACACGCCGGAGTCGAGCCCGACCCTGCGCTGGGCCGAGGACGATTTCGCCCTGCCCGCCTCCTTCACCCGGGACAGGGAAAGCATAGAGGTCACGATCCGGCCCCTGGGGCCGGTGCCCTGGACCGAGTTCTTTTACTGGGTGTACTCCATTGCACCGCCGTAGCCGGCAGGCCGCAATCCGGGTGGAGATTAAACAACCACCTGCTAAAGCAGGTGGATTTGATTTACGGCTGAAAGCCGGTCATTTCGGCTAAAGCCGATGGAAAAGGATCTGGGGTCGTTCTTGTCCTGTCATTCCTGCGAAAGCAGGAATCCATGGGTTGGGCGGTGAAGGGAAGTTCCTACCCCCCAAACCGCCCCTGGATCCCCTCTTGCGAGGGGATGACATTCTGATTGGACTTCCTTAAAGGACGCATCATAGAAAAAGATACGCGCTAAAGCTTTTCACCTGAAAGGCGAAGGTTTTAAACCTGTTGAATGGAAAAATAAACCGAGAAAAGGAGTCCTGGGAGAGGAAGCCATGAAACACGCCCTGAGCGGGATCGGGTTGATCCTCTTTTTGGCGGCCGGCGCCTGGGCCCTGGATGCGGGCCCCGTCACCGTGGATGTGCTGTCCAAGACCACCAGAAGCTGGGACGGCACGGTGCTGCCCGCCTATTCGAAAGGCCGACCGGAGATCACGATCCTGCGGATCACAGTGCCCCCGGGGGCACGGCTTCCGGTACATGAACACCCGGAGATCAATGCCGGTGTGATGCTCAAGGGACAACTCACCGTGGTGACCGAAGCCGGGGAAAGACTTCATCTCAAGGCAGGGGACACCATCGTGGAGGTGGTCAATAAGTGGCACCGCGGGGAGAACCCGGGCGATGAACCGGCCGTTATCGTGGTCTTCTACGCAGGGGTGGATGGCACCCCGATCACCATCAAGAAGTAACAGCCCGCGGGCCCTCGCAATGTTCGTCTCTGACAAAAAAAACGGGACCGTAAGCGTCGTGTCCCCGGGAAGAAAAATGAGCTACAGGAAACCCTGGCTATTCTTCTTTTTCGTCCTGGTTCTTGCATTCCCACCGGGCGCGGGAACGGAAATCCGGAACGGAACCGCACGCTCGGACCTCGACCTTCTTCCTGCCGACAAACACGCGACCTGTGGCGATCCCGGGGAACCGGAACTTTCCGCGGACGAAATGCCCACCGTTGACCCCGCAGCCTTCTGGCCGTTCGACGAGGGCGCCGGAGATACGGCCGAGGACGCCGCCAACGACAACGACGGAACGTTGTACGGGCCGGTGTGGACCGGGGGTGTGGAGGGCGATGCCCTGAGCTTTGACGGTGAGGACGATACCGTGGAGGTCGGTCACCACGAAAGCCTGAACCTCACCGGCAACCTTACGATCACGGTCTGGTACAGGCGTCAGGATCTTCTCGACGACCAGTATGTCTCCATCGCGAGGAAGACGGACGGTGTCTACCAGCTGTTTGCCGCGGACGGGGGGAACCGCCCGTTTTTCGGGGACGCCTACGGATGGATGCGGACCCGGGAGCGGATCATCCTCCCGGAGAGGTGGACCTTTCTGGCCGCCTCGGCGGAGGGGGGTTCCGTGCGCTTCTATTCCAACGTGAGAGCCGATCCCATCTACACCATCGGGGACTCCATCACCGCAGGTCATGGAGGGCCGAACAGCCACTGCACCTCTACCGACAACTGCGCTTTTTCACAGGGAGAGAACATCCGGCACACGTACCCATACTGGCTCGATCAGTACATGGGCAGTTCCGCGAGCGCCGAATCCGTCTCCTCTAGCTACTACAACAAGGGCCACGGCTCCCAGACGTGCGACCAGATGTATGACCGGTTCGACAGCGACGTGGCCGACGGTGCGGATGCGATCCTCATGTGCGGGATCAACGATTTCGCCACGGGCGCGGATCAACTGGAGGTGGCGCAGGATGTCCAGGCGATCCACGGCCTGGCCGCGTTGAAGAACAACCGGTTGATCGTCATGGAGATCATCCCCGACGGAAACGGCCTCTACTGCGACGATATCCTTGCCTTCAACGCCTGGCTGGACGGGTACGCGTCTTCCCACGATGACGTTTCCATCGTCCGGGTGCACGACGCGCTGTCCAGTGGCACTCCCTGCTATTACGCTCCCGCTCTTTACGAATCCGACAGGGTTCACCCCAACGAAGATGGGCTCCAGGCACTTGCCCTAGAGATCTGGACGCAGGTTTACGGGGAACGGGTGCACGGCCTGGAAGAGCAACCCGTGGAACCCCACGCGGCATGGGACGGCATCGAATCCACGTCCCCGGGCTCCCTGTTCCTCGGGCTGCGGGAGGACCTGACCGGCTACCCCATGGACGGGACCATCGACAACCTGATGATCTTCGACCGTGCGCTGACCGAGAGGGAGGTTCTGGACCTCTACATCAGCCAGAAACCCGGCGGAGCGGACTGCAGCGACCCGGACCTGGATCTGGACGGATACGACCGGGTCGCCTGCAACGGGGAGGACTGCGACGACACCGACCATGAGGTAAACCCCGGGGCCGCGGAAACGTGCGACAACGGAATCGACGATGACTGCGACGGACGCACCGATTCCCTGGATCCGGATTGTCCCCCTGCTTATCCTCCCAACGCTCACGCCGCGGTTCACGGGCCCGGTTCGCTTCTCGGTTCCGGCCTGCTGAATCCGCTCGCCGCGATCCTGATCCCCATGGGAGCCGTCCTGCTCCTGAGGGCTGTCCGCCGGAGAGGCAGGATCCGGTAGGCGGGCTTCTGTCCGTAAACCCTTTTCTCAATCTTTCCCCAGCAGGTCCTGCAGCCGGCGCCACACCTCATCGAAGATCAGGGAGATCGGGCTGGATCTCAGCATGGAACGGGGGCTGGCCGCGGTGACGCCGCCCCCGGCCTCGGCCACGGTCTCGAGCATCCGGGGCGCGTGCTCCATGATGCTGTCGGCCATCCTTTCCGTGGCCTCCATGAACCAGTCGGCCGTGGGCGGCCGAAAGCCCCAGTATGCGGAACCCGGCGCGGGGCCGAATACCAGGGGCAGGGACATGACCCCCTTGGAGAGCCTTTCATCGATCCCCTCGAGCAGGGTGGACATGGGCTCGACCCCCATGACGATGCAGCCCATGGTGTTCAGGTACGGCCCGAAAACCTCCACCGAGGCCTCCTGAGCCGCCTTCCAGTATGGCAGGGGCCTGTAGGCGTTCTTGCCCGGGCAGATGGCCGCGAAATAGGCATCGTCCATCACCTCCAGGTCGATGATGGTGCTGTTGATGCCGAGCTCCTTCCAGACCCGCATGTCGCTGAAATCCTCGGGCGGGTAGTGGTTGTAAATAATCCTGAGCTCGCCGAAGACCGCCTCCCCTAGAGTACCCCGTACCGCGTCCATGATGACCTCGAGCCGCTGGAGATATTCGCGGCGGTGGGCCGGGGGCAGCGCCCCCCCGCTCACGGCCAGGGTCCCGCGCCAGCCGCTGTCCGTGGCGATCTTGACAGCCTCTGCCTGGTAGCGGGCCCAGCCCTTCAGGGTTTCCAGGGGCAACATGACGATCTTCCGGGAGACCGGGTTGGCGAACAGGTTGCAGTAGCGGCAGCCCCGGCCCGTGTTGTAGTTCATGCAGGAGAGGCTGAACACGAGGTTCAGGATCCCCTCGGTGGACTGGGGAAGCGCCGACATGACCGGCATGCCGTTGGAGAGCCTGGCCTCCTGCCAGGCCGGCCGAGGGGAAACCTCTCCGGCGGCGAGCACCTCCCCCCCGTCCGTCAGGGTGACCCGGTTGTCCTTCGCCTCCAGCTCCAGCCGGGAGTACGGGTTGGGGATGACCGCGACCTGCACGCCGCAGCCGTCCAACCGGATCGTCTGGCCGAAGCGGGTGTTGTTGATGTTGGCCTCGTTGCTCGTGGCCTGTACATAATATTTCAGAACCTCTTCCAGATTGTTGAGGTCCAGCTTGTCCGGCATGGAGATATGCCCGCCGTCTGCCATCTCCTTGAAAGAAGGAACCGCCAGGCCCTTGACCCGCACGCCCTCGGAAAGCACCCTGGCCTTGACGAAAATATCTTCGCTTGTGATCCGTTCCATGCTTTCCATTGCCTGTCTCCCGTGTTTGTGTCCATCACCACTGGGCACAGGATAAGAAACGTCGTAATTTCGTGTCAACAATAAAAACGGCTTCGTTGCCCCGGCGTGGACCGTGGCCGAGGCAGAGGCATCCGTTGCCGCCAGGCACGCTTCGGCGGGCTCCAAGGAGTCAAACGTGCTGGCTTTTCTTCTCCTGCCGGCGGCACTGGTCGTGGGCTGGATCGGGTTCAGGCGCAGGGTAAGACAGGACAGATAATGGATCGATCTCCGGCGCCTGCTATTCCAACAGGCGTGGGAGGCCGGGCACGAGCTTTTTGATATCCTCCACGAAACCGGGCACATCGCCTCCCAGGTTCCCCCACGTCTTTCCGGCGCAGTGATAAAGGGAGCCCGAGAAGAGCGTTGTTTTCCCGTCGGAGCAGGAGATCCGCTCCCCGGTCCCCCCCGTGCATCCATCTTCAGGGGTTCCCACCCCGGCGGTCCGGATCCCGTGCCTCTTGAAAGAGTCCAGGATGCCGTTGAAATCTTCCCGGGTGATCCCGGTTTCCTGGCTGGCCAGGATCTCCCCGTAGCTGTCCACCACGACTCCCACCGTCTCCGGGCGGACGGTGATCACGTAGCTCCTGTGGTACTCCGGAGGTACGGAGCTGTCCCGGTAGGCGTAGGCGATCTCCTGGACGGCCGCTTCTTCCATGGGATCTCCGGGTCCCTTGCTTTCACACTGAAAAAGAAACAGGGTCAAAACGATCGAGATGATCGTAACAGCGAGCGGGCCGGCGCGCACGTTCATGGACCTTCTCCTCCATCGTACACGATCCTTCAGAACAGGGAACCATCCTGTACCCATCGAGAATATTTCCCGTTGCACGGCCGTTTTTTCTAGCCATATGGCTCCGGATGAGATAATTTTTTCAAAGGATGAGCGGTTCGAGTTCCCCGCCCTTTTCCGTATCTTCGAAGGAGCCGGGAGATGTACACGGTCTACGTGGATGACAACTCCCATTATATGGATGAGTCGGAGCGCCGCAAGCACGGCAGGTACAGGACCCATGCCAGGGCCGTGAGAGCCGCCAGGCGGATCGTGGACAGGTATCTGGCATCCGCCTACCGGCCCGGGATGAAGGCGGAGCGGCTGCTTGCTTCCTACCGGCAGTTCGGCACCGACCCGTTTGTCGTCCCGAATGACGGGGACCCCTCCTTCTCCGCATGGAGCTATGCAGAGCAGCGATACCGCATCATCTGCGGGAGAGGCCTCTGGAAGGGCATCTTCTGGAAGATGTTCGCGTGGTTGTGACCCTTCACTCCCTCCCCTCTTTCGCGCGCGCCCGAAGCAGGACGATGGCGCCCGCCGCCGCGAGCAGCGACAGGAGCAGGCAGGCGGCGACCGAGCGGTCCCGGCAGCCTGCATCCGGGATGGAAGCCGCCATGGCGGGCGGGGTTTCCCAGGACGGCGGCGGCTCGCCTTCCCCGTATTTCACGAGGAGGCTGTCTGCCTCGGCCACCATGGGCTGGCCGCTGCTCCCCGTCACGTACAGGTTGCCTGTTTCATCCATCGCAAGGTCATAGGCGGTTTCACAGGTCACGGGGTCCGTGTCTTCATACCTTGCCACCCAGAGTTCGTTGCCGTCCGTGTCGTATTTGACCGCGGAAATATGACCGTAGTAGAACCAGAGGCCCGGCCCCACGTGCATCGCGGTGTAGCTGCTTCCCGCCACATATACATTCCCTGCCGGGTCCGTTGAAATCCCTGCCGGGCTGCTGTCCTCCATGTCCGGGTCGTCGTACCGCGCCGCCCAGAGTTCACTGCCGTCCGGGTCGTACTTGACCGTGGCGTACCCGCTCGATCCATCGGGAAGGTTGCTGTCGCCGGCCACGTACACGTTGCCGGAGGCGTCCACATGGAGTTCGGTGGGCCTGTCGGAAGCGTCCGGAACCCCTTCATAGAACGCCCGCCAGGCCTCGCTCCCGTCCGGAGCATACTTGATCGTGACGAAACTTTGGGGATACTTCTCTGGCCCAGTGGAGGCGTATCCGGTCACGTGGACATCCCCGGAGGCGCTCAGGGCGATGGCAACCCCGTTTTCCTCATAAACCGAGATGGCTGGCCGCGCCACCCAGAGTTCGTTGCCGTCCGTATCGTATTTAATGGTGATGATATCGTAGTCCTGCCCCGGCCACTCCATGAGGCTTTGCCCGGTCACGTACACGTTGCCCGAGCCGTCCACCGCCAGGTCCCGGGGCATGTCGCTCAAGGGCTCTCCCTCCCCGTCGTACCACACCGCCCAGAGCTCGTTGCCGTCCGGGTCGTACTTCAGGGTGAACACATCATAGCTCGTATCCAGCCGGGAGCCCATGCCGGTCACGTACACGTTCCCCGCGCCATCAACGGCCAGGGCGCGAGCCAGGTCGGACCTCTGATCCGGGCCGTCGTACCGGGCCACCCACAGCCGCGTTCCGTGCGTATCGTACTTGATGGTGACCGTGTTTTCATTCACCGGAGAGGAAGCCGACTCATACCCGGTAATGTAGACGTACCCGGACCCGTCCACCGCGATATTGGCCCCATGGCAATGGCCTTCCTCCGGAGGATCGTAACGCCTCTTCCAGTGCCGGAACCCCCGGGGTCCGTATTTCACCACGGTCATTCCGTCTCCGACCATGTACACGTTCCCCTGCGGGCCCAGGGCAATGGCGGATCCGTAAGCGTCCACATGATACCGGACCACCCAGGCCGGGTCAGGCGCTTGTGAAAGCGCGGTACCCGGCCAGGCAAACAGGACGAACAGGCCTGCCGCCAACACACAGGCAACGCTTTTCCAGGATCGGATCATGGCGCACTCCTTTGCGGTCTGTGGGCGTGTTGGGTGGAAACTCGGTCCGGTCTGCACGGAGCAGAGGAAAGGAGACCTCGCCTGCACAGGAACAGTGTATTGCGGAACAGAAACATATGTCAAGAACGAAAAAGGTGATTGATGTAACCCTTCCGTCACGGACCCGCCGGCGTACCGGCGTGTTATCCATGGGGATGAACCAATAGCAGTCACCATGCCTGCCAGTATAATGGCCGGAAACCCAAACTCGTGTCTTGTATGAAAAGCCGCATTTCCATGACTTTATTTTGTATTTTTCGCACCAGGCAAAAGGTAAAGCGCCCGGGTGTTGACGCTAGAGGTATGTGGGAAGGAGGCGTTGACGTGGTTTTCAGGGAAGGGAGGCCTCATTCTGTTCCCGCCTGCTGTGGAGGCCCGGCAGGAGGTCCCCCAACCCCTTTTTCTGCCGCGCAGGACGCAGACGGGCCGGGGAGCGGTGGGGATCGGAAAGAAACCCGATGAGGTCCTTTGCAAAGGGCTCCGGATTGTCCAGGTGCGGGTAGTGCCCGCAGCCTTTGTATGTGGTGAGGGTGACCCCGGTGAACGCCTGGCGGATGGCCTTGCTGTGACGCAGCGGGATGATCGGGTCCCGGGTCCCCCAGAAAAGGGCGGTGGCCGGCATGGCAT
The DNA here is from genome assembly GCA_964439795.1 of uncultured Thermodesulfobacteriota bacterium. GTDB lineage: Bacteria > Desulfobacterota > DSWW01 > DSWW01 > DSWW01 > CAYTRL01. The sequence continues at coordinate 906 of CAYTRL010000133.1, read as the reverse complement.
CCACCTCGTGCGCCCGCTGCAGGGTCTGCATATACTGGCCAAAGAAGTTGATGACCCCTTCGAGCGACCGCTGGAACCCCCTGTCGGAGCCGGGGATGCTTTGCATCCGGACGAAGAGTTCGATCTCCTCGGGTTCCATGTGACCCAGGGCCGACGAGAAGGTGCGAAGCGCCGTGGGCAGGGCAACGCGGAGCGCCACCGGTGTGATACGGCGCCCGAGCACGGGAAAGGAGGCAAACCTCATCCCCAGCGCCACCTGGCGCCCGAGCCCCCCCGGCGAGACCAGCGCCAGGCGGTCGATCCGTCGGCGCTGTTCCAGGATCATCCACTGCGCGATCCCCCCCCCGTACGAATGGCCGCACACGTGGGCACTCGGTACACCGATCGTCTCCATCCAGGAAGAGAGCACCCGGGCATGCCAGGAAAGGGTATAGGGCGCGTCGGGTCGTCCCGACCAGCCGTGGCCGGCCAGGTCGGGCATCAGGACCCGGAAACGGTCCGCCAGCAGGCACGCGGCCCGGCGCCAGGTGCGGTGTGAGTCCAGGAGCCCGTGGAGGAGCACCAGGGGCGGGCCCGAGCCCATCTCTCCCCAAGCTATCGACGTGCCGTCCACGGGTGTCTCATGTGCCTGCCCGATCATTTGAAGTTTTCGCATGATTCAGCTTTGAGCCTCTTTGCTCTCTTCCGGTTCAACTGCTTCCCGGCTGGACTCCGCCGCCTGCCTGGCAGCCTCTCCGATCCTGGCAAGCACCTCATCGGACACCTCGCTCACCTTGTGGTTGATCATCCGGATCGTTTCATAAACGGAGCTGGTTGCCGTATTGTGAATTTCCGTGGCGGTCTCCACAAGAGGTTTCACTTCCTTGGGGGCCACCTCTTCCAGCCCCTCCCGGGAGGCCTGCGCGA
>CAYTRL010000132.1:0-13484 GCA_964439795.1 uncultured Thermodesulfobacteriota bacterium | reverse complement strand
AATGCAGCGAAAAAAGAACCGCCGGACCTGGTCACCCTGGACATCATGATGCCCAACGAGAGCGGCGTGCGTTTCTACCGGAAGATGAAGAAAGAGGCTCATCTCAAGACGGTTCCCATCATCGTCATCAGCGGGATGGCCGGCAGGCAGCTGGCTGTTCCAAAACCGGAGGCGAGCTTCGAGAAACCGGTGGACCGGGAAAAGCTTCTTGAGAGGATCCGGGAACTGATCGGCTGAACATCGGGCCCCGTTGGACCCCCCCCCCAACCGGGGGGAGAGAAGATTTCAACAAGTTGTAGAAAAGGAGGCAGTCCATGCGACTGTTTTTTGGACCGAAGATCAAGCATCCGGACGAGCAGGTCCGCATGAAGGCCCTGGAACGCATACACGACGAGGCCACCCTGCTCGATGTGGCGTCCGCCGACACGTCTCCGGCCGTACGATTGGGCGCGGCCCGCAAGATCCAGGCCCCGAATGCTCTGGCCGACTTGGTGGACAAGGCAAAGCAGATGGACGTGATCCTGGACGCCGTGGAGCGGATCCGTGATCCGAAGCTCCTGGCCCGCATTATCCTGGACCACAAGAACCTTCAGATCATGAACGCCGCCTTCGGGGGGATCACCAACCCCAAGGTCCTGGAGGAGATCGCCCAGGACAGCCGCTACAGCATCCAGGCCCGCCGCCTGGCCATCGATAACTACGCGGACCAGTCCTTCCTGGATGATGTATCGAAAAGCACCGACAAGCCCGCGCCCCCGCCGTCTTCTTCTTCCAAAGAACTGAATACGGAGAACATCCGGTCGTTGCTGGAACGTTACGGGGGACCCCGCCTCGCCGATGCCATCGGTAAGTTCCGGGGGAGCGAACGAGCCGTTCGCTCCCTGGGGCTCATCGCCCGATCCTCCAGCGAGGGCCTTCCCAACGCCCTAAACTATCTGGACAAGGCGCTGTCTCATTCCAACCCTCACATCCGGAAATGCGCCATGGAGGAGCTTTCCACCCTGTCCCCCGACCCGTCGGTCGAGAAGATCCTTTCCCGTTTAAAGAACGATCCGGATCCCGAGGTCTGGAAGGCATTTGAGCAGCTTCCCACCGCCTGACGGTTCGCGGCAGGTTGCCAACGGAATCAAACTCTGGAGGAGATCGAAACCATGGCGCACCGGATTATGATCGTGGATGATGACCCAGACATCCGGACCTACCTGAAGACCCTCTTTGAAAAAAACGGTTACGAGACCGAGACGGCGGAGGACAGCGAAAGCGGATTCGAGAAAGCCAGGGAGTTCCAGCCCTCCCTGATCACGCTGGACATCCTGATGCCCAAGGAATCCGGGATGAAGCTTTTCAAAAAACTGAAAGAGGATGATACACTGAAAGACGTGCCCGTTGTGATCTTGACGGGGGTCAGTCAGTACCGGGAGCTTCATGAGAACGACTTCTCCTCATCCCAACTCCCTGCTGCGTTCATCGAAAAACCGATCCAGCAGGAACAGATTCTTGCAACGGTGAGTGAGTTGATCCCATAACGGCATCCGAGGATCCCCTTTCCCATGGCTCGTAAACGAACCGTATCCCGCTCCACGGTCCTGGTGTTCCTGCTGCCCCCGGCCTTCCTGTTCGTTTTCGCCGCCGTGGTCCACCTGTTTCACCATCTGGTTACCGGAACCGCCCTCCCTCCATGGGGCCCTTTTTTCCTCACAGACCTTCTGCTCTCCCTTTGTCTCGGCGTTCCCATCTCCTGGATCATCCAGCAACATACCACCCCGCTGACCCAGTGGCTGGAACAGATCCGTGAGCACATTCGGGAACAGGATCCCGCCCTGCAGGGAATGGACCTCCCCGAGGATCCCCTGTCTGCGCTGTCCCGTATCGTTCCGGAACTGGACCGCCGTTCCCGGGAACGGATCCAGTTGCTGATCGCCCAGCAGAAGGAACTGGAGCGGCTGTTCGACGTGGTCCCCTGCTACATCACCGTCCAGGACCGGGATTTCCGCATCCTCCGGGCGAACCAGCTCTTCCGGCAGGACTTCGGCGCGGTAGAAAAACGCCTCTGCTTTCAGGTCTACAAAGGGCGTACGGAGCCCTGCTCCACCTGTTCGGTGGCCCAGACCTTCGAAGACGGTCAGATCCATTCCAATGAAGAAGAGGTGATCCTGCGCAACGGGGAGACCCTCTCCCTGATCGTCTACTCCGCGCCCATCCGTGACGAGAGCGGCCACATCCTGGCGGTCATGGAAATGTCCACCAACATCTCCGAGATCAAGCGGCTCCAGCAGGAACTCCGCGACCAGCAACAAAAGTTCGAACAGCTGTTCAACATCGTCCCCTGTTACATCTCCATCCAGGACCGGGAATTCAACGTCCTGCAGTCCAACGAGACGTTCAAGGCCGCCTTCGGCGTGGGACAGGGGAAATCTTGCTACAGGGTGTACAAGGGGGCGGAGGAACCCTGCCCCAACTGCCCGGTGGAAAAGACCTTCCAGGACGGGGAGGTTCATTCCAGCGAGGAGATGGTCGTCACGGCAGACGGACGGGAAGCCAACGTGATCGTCTACGCCTCACCCATCAAGGACGCATCCGGCCAGGTGGTGGCCGTGATGGAAATGTCCACGGACATTACCGAGGTGAAGGACCTTCAGCGGGAACTGATCATGATGGGCCAGTCCGTGGCCACCATGGCCCACAGTATCAAGAATATCCTCATGGGACTGGAGGGCGGCGTCTTCGTTGTGAGCACAGCGCTGGAGGAGAAGAACGACGAACTGCTGAATCAGGGTTGGGACATGGTCAACCGGAACGTGGCAAAAGTCTCCCACATCGTGAAGGGACTTCTCTACTGCAGCAAGCAGAGAACGCCCCAGTTCCGCCGCGTGGACCCCAACCGGATCGCCCGGGAAACGTACGAACTGTTCCGGGAAAGGGCACGCGAGGATGAGGTGGAACTCCGGCTGGACCTGGCCGATCCTCTACCGGAAGCAGACCTGGATCCGGACTCTATCCACGATCTGCTGAGCAACCTCCTGTCCAACGCCATCGACGCATGCAAGTTCGACCAAGCCAAAGAAACCCACTGGACCGCCATCCGAACCTTTTCCGGAGACCCCGGCCACATCGTGTTGGAGGTCTCGGACAACGGTCCCGGCATCCCCAAGGAGCTTCACCAGAGGATCTTCGAAGGCTTCTATTCCACCAAGGGGAACAAGGGGACCGGACTGGGACTGCAGATCACCCGCAAGATCGTCCAGGAACACAACGGCAACATGGAGGTCGATACCGAACCGGACCGCGGCACCACCTTCCGTATTACCCTTCCCACCCTGCAGCCCTCCGCCCGCTGACGTTTGACCCCTGCCAGGGGTTTTCCTATGCTGGGAACATCACCTGAACGCGCTTCTCCGGAACACCCTGCTGTGCTTTTTCACCTGAGGGCACTCATGACGTTTTCCATGAAACAACGTTTCCCTCCAACCCCGCACCTTTTTCCTGCAGGGATTCGAAGTTCTTTCCGAGCTGCGATCATCCTGGCGTGTCTTGCCGCACTCCCGGCCGCCTGCGGAGAGGATGTTCCCTTGCAGGCTCCGCCCGCGGACAGCACCCTTCCCCTTTCCCCGGACCCCTTTCCCGCTCCGGAAAACATCATCCTCATCACCGCCGATGACCTGGGCTGGAACGACCTGGGATGCTACGGAAACACCGAGATCCTCACTCCGGCTGTGGACCGGCTGGCCCGTGAAGGGCTCCGGTTCGAAAACGCCTTTGTCACGGCATCCAGCTGCTCCTCCAGTCGAGCCTCGATCATCACCGGCCAGTATCCCCACACCAACGGAGTGGACGGGTTGACCAACCGCCACCTTGAAAAATCTCTTCCCCGTGGTTACACCACCCTGCCCTCCCTGCTCCGCGACGCCGGCTTTGCCACGGCGATCCAGGGGAAATGGCATGTGGCTCCGCTCGACGATCCCCGTCACTACGGATACCAGGAACGGCTCAGCACCCTTCTGGAGCAGGGAATCGAGGACAGCTCTAGGGCGATCGAGTTCATCCGGGAAAACCGCGACCGGCGTTTCTACATGGAGTTGAACTTCATGAACACCCACCGGCTGATGACCGGTGAATTTCGTTTCGATCCCGGGTTTCCAGTGGATCCGGACACGCTGGAGGTTCCCGGGTACTGGCACCTGCCCTCCTGGCCGGAGATCCTCCTGGAACTGGCGAAATATTACAGCCAGGCCGGGAAGATGGACTCCATGATCGGGGAAATCCTGGACGCCCTGGACGACCTCGATCTGGCCCACAATACGCTGGTCATCTTCCTGAGCGACAACGGCGCCCCGTTTCCGGGAAACAAGATGACCCTGTACGATCGGGGTGCGGGCACTCCTTTGATCTTCCGGTACCCGGACGGAATCCGCCCGGATACATCCCTTCCGCACCTGGTGAGCCTGGTCGACCTGATGCCCACCCTGCTCCGGGCCGTGGGTCTGGAACGCCCGGAGGATCTGGAGGGTTGGTCTTTGCTCCCGCTCCTTACACAACCCGCACCGGTCGACCCCGTCCGGGACACCGTGTTCATGGAGATGACCTATCACGTGCATTACCTCCCGATCCGAGCCATCCGAACGCAAACCTGGAAATACATCCGCAACTACTCCGACGATCCGGTAGGTCTGGACCAGTGCAGCCACATGGAATGGGCGCAGCGTCTCGTGGAACTCCCGGACCAGCCATGGCTTGCTGCCCGGGCGCCGGAGGAACTCTACCGCCTGGAATCCGATCCGGATGAGCAGGAAAACCTCTCAGGTGACCCAGCGTTTCAGCAGGTGCTGGAAGAGATGCGGGAACGGCTGGAGGAACACATGCGGCGGACGGGCGACCCCTACCTGGATGAATAACCCCTAGCAGGCTTGCAGGATATGCACCAGGCACACCTGGCCCAGGCCCACCATGTGCGCCAGGCCCAGGCGCGCGTTCGGCTGCTGCCTCGGACCGGCCTCCCCACGAAGCTGCCGGGTGATCTCAACGATCTGCCCAACGCCCGTCGGACCGAAAGGGTGCCCCATGCCGAGCAGCCCGCCGGAAGGGCTCACCGCGCATTCTCCCCCGATGGAGGACTTTCCCTCCGCCAGATACACGGCCCCCCTTCCCTCGGCGCAGAGTCCGATGGCCTCTGTGTAGAGAAACTCCTCCACCGCGAAGGCATCGTGAAGTTCCAGCACGTCCAGGTCTGCCGGCCCGATGGATGCTTCCTCCAGGGCCTGTCGCGCGGTTTCACGGGTGATTTCCACGATGACCGATTCTGCCGGGCCATAGACCCGTTCACTTCCGGAAACTGATGCCAGGACCCGGACCGCCCGGGATCGATCGACCCCCAGACGGTTCATCCCTTCCTCCGAGGCCAGTAGGACCGCGGCAGCCCCCTCGCCCAGCGGACAGCACTGCAGCCGGGTCAGGGGCCCGGAGATCGGTCCGGCCATGACCTCTTCCAGGGTTCTTGCCTTCTGGAAGTGTGCGTTGGGGTTTCGAGCCGCATTCCCATGGTTCTTCACGGCCACCCCGGCCACCTCCTCGGCGGAGACCCCGTGCCGGTTCATGTATGCACGGGTCAGCAGGGCGAAATGGTCCACGGGCAGCAGGTCCGCGAGATGTTCGGTGCCGTCCCAGGAAAGGTTCATGAGAGCCGCGCTGATCTTGTCCACTCCCATGGCCAGGACCACATCCTGGATCCCGGAGGCCACCTCCATGCACGCCAGCCGGACCGCGGTGGAGCCTGTTGCCGATGCGTTCTCCACGTGCGTGATCGACAGCCCGGTGGCCCCGAGATGCCGCAGCATGGGGCGCCCGGGCGCCATCCCGAGGATGGCGTTGCCCACGAAGGCGCTCTCCACCGCCTTCCAGGAAACACCGGCGTCAGCCAGGGCCCCGCGCACCGCCCGGAGCCCCAGTTCCACGTACGAACCTTCGCTCGGTCGCTGGTAGGGGTGCATCCCGACCCCCACCACGTAGACGGGCCTCAAAGTACTCAGCGGGCGGGTCATGCGTCACCCCCTTCCGGAGCGAACACGCAGTCTACGATCGTACGGCCTTTTTCCTCCCCCACAGCCACGAGTTTCCCGGAAACACGCCCGCCCACCGTGAGATTTTTATCATCCCGTGAATCGATCACCGTTGTGACACACGGCCCGGAATCCAGAAGAATTTCGCCCACCACGAGCGGTCCATCCCCATCCGCCCGGGTTTGAAGCCGGGACACGGCATAGGATTTGAGCACACCGCACGCGGGCAGGGTCACGATGGAGATCTGTTCCTCATCCGCCCCGCATGACTCGCAGCCGTACCGATGCGGCGGAAAAAACAGGTGGCCGCAGGTACAGCGTCCCGCGTAAAGTTCAGGCGAGTCCTCCGGTGAAGACGGCACGGTATAGAGCGACTTCTTTCTTGCTTCACGTGTTGACATGGCTCTTTTTCTCCGGGAGAGGATTGCAGGATATTCCCGCGGGGGAAAAAGCCACGGGCTGAACGGGAAACGGCATCCCCGGAACCATCGCGGGATCCGTGGTCCGCGAACCTGTATGACAGAGCGGGAAGCGGGCGTCAAGGGCTTCCATGGCAGGAAAACCCTTTGGCGACTGCGTTCGTTTGCACCCGGCCCCGGTCTGACGTAATGTACTGTGCATGCCCCTCCGGAACGGTACTGTCCTGTTTCTTTCAATGCACCCATCGCCAGGGGACCCGGTGACGACCATCCGCGACGGACCGCTTTCTAAGGCTACCCCGGGAGTTCACTTCGGTCCTCATGAGGAGGAAACAACGTGAAAGATCCGAACATCTGCGTCGTGGGAGCGTGCAATCTCGATCTGATCAGTTACGTTCCCCGTCTCCCCAGGTTGGGAGAAACCCTGCACGGCAACCGGTTTCACATGGGTTTTGGAGGGAAAGGCGCCAACCAGGCGGTCATGGCGGCCAAACTCGGATGCCGGGTGACCATGGTCTCCAAGCTGGGAGAGGACGTCTTCGGCCGGGATACGCTGGAGAATTTTAAACGATGGAAGGTGGATACCGCTCACCTGGGTCTTACGGATCAGGCCTTTTCCGGTGTCGCCCCGATCTGTGTGGATTCCGACGGAAACAACTCCATCGTAATCGTCACCGGGGCCAACGACCTGCTGACCCGGGAAGAGATCGAGGCGGCAAGACCGGTCATCTCCAAATCCGGGATCCTGATCTGCCAGTTGGAGGTTCCGCTGGAGATCTCCCTGACCGCATTGCGCATCGCCCGGGAGGAGGGGGTCACGACCCTTTTCAATCCGGCCCCTGCCCGGCCGGATCTCCCGGCGGAACTTTACACACTCAGCGATATCTTCTGTCCGAATGAGACCGAAACCGAGATTCTTACCGGCCTTTCCGTAGGCACACTGGCCGAGGCGGAAGCGGCCGCTCACACCCTGCTGGAACGGGGCACGGGTTCGGTCATCCTGACCCTGGGTGAGCGGGGCAGCCTTCTGGTGACGCCGGACGGGTCCGTGCACGTGCCCGTGACCCCGGTAAACGCCCGGGACACCACCGGCGCGGGGGACGCGTTCGTGGGAAGCCTGGCCAGCTTTCTGGCCTCGGGCCACCCCTTGACGGATGCCATCAGGGGCGCCAATACCGTGGCCTCCCTGAGCGTGCAGTCCCAGGGAACCCAGACGAGCTTTCCTGACCTGGGCTCCCTCCCTGAGGATGTACGCGAGCTTCTTCCCCGCAAGGAGGCCCCTGCCCCCCTTGACCGGCACGCCTCCGCGCCTTCCCTCTCCTCGCGGGAACTGGCCCGGACCATCGACCACACGCTGCTCAAGCCCGACGCGCCCGCCGAAGCGTTCGATTCCCTCTGCGACGAGGCGCTTCGTTACGGGTTCCGGGCCGTGTGCGTGAATTCGGGCCAGGTGGCCCGTGTTGCGGACAGGCTGCGCGGGAGCGATGTGAAGGTGTGTGCCGTGGTGGGGTTTCCCCTGGGCGCCATGGACTCCGACGCCAAGGCGTTCGAATCCCGGCGTGCCGTGGAACTGGGTGCGGACGAACTGGACATGGTACTGAACGTCGGGATGCTGAAATCCGGGGACCTCTCCGCCGTGGAGGAAGATATCCAGGCCGTGCGCCGTGCGGCCCCTGGTCCGGTGGTCCTGAAGGTTATCCTGGAAACCTGCCTTCTGACGGAGAAGCAAAAGTCGGCTGCCTGCCGGGCCGCCGTGCAGGCCGGTGCCGATTTCGTCAAGACCAGCACCGGGTTTTCGGACGGGGGGGCTACCCTTGAAGATGTGAAGCTTCTCAGGGAATGCGTGGGTCCGGAGAAAGGGGTCAAGGCAAGCGGGGGCATCCGGGATTATGACGATGCAGTGGAGATGATCGCGGCCGGCGCCGACCGGATCGGCTCCGGCTCCGGCGTGCAAATCATGGAGAGCATGCCCGCAGGGGTTCCCCTCAAACGCTGACGGAGTCGCGCCGAAAATCGCTTGGTGCCAGCATGATGTTCACCACGGCCGGTTTTTCCGAGGCAAAGGCACGATCCAGGGCCGGCCCGAGCTGGTCGCTGTGCTCCACGTATTCGCCGTGACAACCCAGCGGGATCACCACCTGTTCGTAACGCGTATAGTCCAGGCGCGTTGCCACAGCCCGGTCGTTTCCGAACATGGCGAGCTGCCCGCGCCTTATCTGGGACCAGGCGGCGTCGTTTCCGATGACACCGGTGACCTGGATCCCCTGCCGTGCCATGGCCTCGAACTCGAACCCGTTCAGGGCGAACGATCCGTCCCCGTAAACGATGATCACCCGGGCTTCGGGCCGGGCCAGCTTGGCGGCCATGGCATACCCGGGCCCCACGCCCAGCGTGCCAAGGGGCCCCGGATCCATCCAGCAGCCCGGCCGGGAGGTCCGGAGGATTTTGGCCGCGGTCCCCAGGAAATCGCCTCCGTCCCCCACCACGATGGCGTTGTCCCCCATGCGATCCGCCAGGGTCTTGCACGCGAACAAGGCGTTCACAGGACCCCCTTCCGTGCCGGCCTCTTCCTCGATCCGCGCCCACATCGACCCCTCGATTTCCCGAACTTCGCTGATCCAGTCCTGAAAATCCAGCACACCGTCGATCTCCCTAGCCAGGGCGCCCAGGGTGAACCCGCTGTCCCCCACAATCCCCACGTCGATGGAACGGTTGCGGCCGATCTCTTCCCCCAGGAGATCCACTTGAACCACCCGGGCGTTTTCGCTGAACTTCGGGGCCCTGCCGTACCCCAGGCGAAAATCGAGAGGGGTCCCGAAGATGATCACCAGGTCGGAACCGGCCACGGCGTCGCTTCGGCTTTGAACGAACAGCGTTGGGTAATCCGGCTTCAATGCACCCCGGGCCATGCCGTTGAGAAAAACCGGCATGGGCGCTGCTTCGAGAAACTGTTCCAGCCCCTCCCTGTACCTGGACCACCACCACTGGCTTCCCACGATGAGGAGCGGTTTTCGCGCCTCGCGCAGGAGGGCTGCAGCCTCCCGGACGGCTTCGGGGTTCGGATACGCCGGATGCCGGGTCCTGGATCTCGGGTAGAAGACCGCCTGGTCCTCCTGCACATTGTTCATCAGCAGGTCCAGAGGCATCTCGAGGAAGACGGGTCCGGGCACCCCGGAGGCGGCCACCCGGAACGCGCTCTGCACGTACTCGCCCAACCGGCCGGTTTCCGGAACACTCACGCTCCACTTGCTTATGGGACGCATCAGTTCCACGTGGTTCATGTCCTGCAACCCGCCCATGTCCTGAAAAAGCCGTGGTGCCTGCCCGCCGATGACCACCATGGGCACCTGGGCCCGGAAGGCGTTCGCCACACCGGTTACGGCATCGGTAACCCCTGGCCCGGCCGTGACCACGGCTACTCCGGGCTCGCCTGTCACCCGTGCCCATCCATCCGCCGCATGCGCGGCGGTCTGCTCGTGACGCGTATCCACCACCCGGATACCCTCGTCGATGCACCCGTCATAAATGTTCTGTACGTGCCCCCCGCACAAGGTAAAAATGTGCGTCACACCCTCGTTCTTCAGGGCCTTTGCCACGACCCTTCCCCCGTGAATGATGCCCATATTTTTTCTCCTTGTCGGACGGATGCGTTCGGTCTATCCCCTATTGGATGATGCAATGGGCAAAAAGGCATCCATGCGACCCGGCGGATACTCTGGTCCGGGGTTGTTAGGAAAATACAGGAAGATATATATTTATAAATAACTTTAACTATATTCTATAACCAATTGTTTATTAATGTTTAAATGCGTTCATTAATCAAATTGCAGGCCCCGGAGTCATCGGTTCATGGATGAAAACGTTCCATGCCGAAAAGGGTCCCCGTGTACAAAGCGTTGTCCAGTCCCACCTCGGTTGCGGCATAGGCACTGTTGTATTTCATCTTTGAATCGACCTCGCAGAAAAACCTGGATGCGCCGGTATCCCAATCCAGGGCCTCCATGGTCCAGACCCCATCCCGCTGCCCGACGTCGTAGATCAGGTTCGTGGCGGCGCTCATGCAGGGGATGCCGTTTGGCAGGCTGATCTCGGCGTTCACCCATACAGAGCGCAGTTTCCTGTCAACCGGATCCCATTGGAACTTCTCGGCCCCGTAGGGGGCGATCTCCGGGTCTCCGGAGAGCAGGATGGCCAGGGTGCGGTTTTCCACCGGGATCTGCAGTTGGTTGTTCACTACCAGGGCACCGTATCCGCGCACACACACCGACTGCTCGGACAGGGATTCGGTGGCCTGCGGGTCCCCGAACAGCACCGGCACCTGGGCGGCGATACGCCGGTCCCTGGCCCCCGGAATCTGCTCCCAGTCTGCAGGGATTTCATCCCTCCAGAAGAGGACGATGTGCATCAGTTCCCGGCCGTCGGTGATGACCACGAAACGGTCCTGGTTCCCGGTGCCCATGAGCGTGGGGGTCGCACCGGAGCCTTCGCCCAGGCGCACCCCGTCGCTTCCCTCCCCGGTCTCGTACTCCGCTGTCCAGCCCCCAGCAGCTTCTTCCCTGGTCAGGTCGGTCCCGGTCCACTGAACGCGGTACATCCGCCGACTGGACACCACGAAAATCCCGCCCGTTTCGTCGCACGCAATGGAGTTCGAGACCTCGTCCTCCTCACCCAGATAGAGCAGGGTCGCCTCTTCCAACGTCCTGGAAAGAACACCCACCGTCCCGCGCCTCGTGGCAAAGGCCAGCATCCCGTCATAGGTCAGGTTCAGGCCTACGATCATGTCGTCTTCTCCGTGGAGCGATTCCGGCGGAATTTCGTAGACGGAGCGGATCACGATTCCTGACAGAGGATCCCCGGGAACCTCGTTAACATAGGCGGTGATCTTTTCGAACCGCGGCACGTAAAAGGTGCCTTCGTGATCCACCACCGTGTACGCCCCGGACATGGCGGAATCCACGTCGAACAGGTTCACATCTTCCTTGGGAAACTTGTCGTAATAGCCACCTCCGAACGAGGGATCGGCCGTGAAGACGTCGCTCTGGTTGCTTCCCCAGATCACCCGGCTTCCGTCCGGATAGGCCCCGGAAATAGCCACCGTGATGAGCCCCGGAGTGCCGTCCATGAAATCTACTTCCTCCCCTGCGACAGGGACCACGGGCCCCGGAAACGGGGTTGAGGCCTGGCAGTACGGGTTCCGGTGGCTCATGGGCCATGGAGAGTCTGCGAGGAACGGATTGACGGGTGGCTCGTTCCCATCCGGGAACGTTTCGGGTGCCCCGTTCAGGGACCTCTCGGAGTCGTTGCATCCATTCAAGCAGAAAAATATGCAGAAGATAATCACCATCCAGGCCCTCCCTGCCATGCTGACCCTTTGGAAGATCCCCTTGGCGAGCGAAGGGCACCGAGGAACCGTTTGCATGCCGTCACCTCTTGATCCATTGTCGTCCCGTTGATCCTGTCCGGGATCCAGATAAGCGATCGATGGATTTACTTTTATGAATTGTAATATAATTTATTCAGTTTATTCCATCTACTCCGGAATCAAGCGTAGACATCTTTCGGTGGCGCCCCTCAGCATCCGGAAGAACGGGAGGTCAGTGGATGAAGTCGGAACCCGGCCCGATCTCTGCCCGCATCTTTTTTCACACATGGATTTTCTTGTTCCTCTTCGGCCTGCTCGTGCTCGGGCTTTTTGCGGGTTGTGGCGAGACATCACCGGCTTCCGCGCCGGAGGCGGATCCGCCCCCCCTCCTGACCACCGCCGATCTCCAGGCCCCCGGGCCCTACTCCGTGCAGACCCTGCAGCTTTCTCTGGAGGACACCCACCGCCCGACCCAGCCCAACGGGATCTACCCGGGCTCTCCCTCCCGCCTTCTAAGGACCCAGGTCTGGTTTCCCGGGGACACAGAAAATTCCCTTCCGGTCAAGGGGCACGCCGCATCCCGTTCCTCGGCAACCGGTCCGTTCCCGCTGGTCATTTACAGCCACGGATTCATGTCGTTCGGAAGCGAGGCTCTTTACCTGGCCGAACATTTGGCCGGACACGGCTACGTGGTCGCCTGTCCGGATTATCCGCTCACCTGGATGTTCGCCCCGGGCGGGCCGTTTGTGGCGGACGTGGTCAACCAGCCCGGGGACGTGACCTTCCTTATCGATTCCTTTCTGTCTCTCCACAGGGATCCGGCCAGCCCCCTGTTCGGGCGGATCGATGAAAACAGGATCGGTCTTGCGGGGCTGTCCCTGGGGGGGATGACGACCTTGCTGACCACCTACCACCCGACCCTGCGGGATCCCCGGGTGAAGGCCTCCGCCGTGCTCGCAGGACCCGGCTCCATGTTCACGGAGTTTTTCTATCAACAGGCCGATGTCCCTATGCTCCTCGTATACGGAGACATCGACGCCATCGTGGACTACGCGACCAACGCGCTGTACGCCCTGGAACGGGCTGCCCCGAAGGCCACCCTGGTGACCATACACGGGGCCACGCATACCGCTTTCGCTGACATCATCGCGGCCACCATGAACTGGATGGACAACCCCGACCTGCTGGGGTGCATGGCCCTGATGGGAGGCCTGGACCTGGAGGTGGATTTCCCATCGCTCCTGGGCGGGGCTGAAGCCGGGGTGGTCCAGTCCGAGACCCCCTACCCCTGTATCGTCTCTCCGCTTCCCCGGTCGATGCGCCCTTCACGGCAACTGGAGCTCACACGGCTTGCCGTGTTCAGTTTCCTGGAAAGCCGCTTCAGCGCCCGTGCCGACCGGAGGGCCCAGACCGAAACGTTTCTGCGGGAGACTCTGGAACAGGAAACCCCGGAAGTGTCCGTACGCTGAACAGGTGCATGACCGTTCATACCGGCCGGCCGAGAAGATTCCCTTCCGCCCCTCCAAGTCCGGTATGATACCGCACCATAACCCGTCGGAGAGGGCCTCCGGTCCGATTTTTTATATATCATCTCTCCGTTTGATGTTTGACTTCTCCCCCGCACTCTCCTATCTTAGGAAGAATTTTCGA
>CAYTRL010000131.1:0-13579 GCA_964439795.1 uncultured Thermodesulfobacteriota bacterium | reverse complement strand
TCCGGCAGAAGCGCATGAGCCAGAGGTAGTTCCGGAATGGAAGCCAGGGAATCGTCGGGTTCCGGAAGTTCTGGTTTAGGGACTCCATGGGCGGGATGTGCCAGCTGTTCACCTGCGTCACCCGCGCCAGAAAACCCGCGTTGCAGGCGTAGAAGGCCGCGTTGATTTCATGAGAATGCAGGATGTGGATCCGGTGCTTGCGGATGAGGCGGGCGAGCCGCGGGATGCTGCCCACGTCCCTCCGGCGTTTCTTGGCCAGCGGGTCCACGATGAACCCCAGGTCCCGGGCCTCCTGGGCGATCAGGCCCTCCCCCAGCGGCGTGATCACCGGGACATGTCCCAGCCGGCGAAGGCCCTCGGACAGGGTGAGGATCACCGAGTCCACCCCGCTCCGGATCACGCCTCCCATGACGAACATGACCCGGAGGGATTCCCCGTCCCGGCCGGGGGGAGAAACAGGTGGGTCGTTCATGGAGCCGTTCCCATCAGTTCGCCTCGATGAAGACCGGGTACTCGGTCAGCTGCAGGGGAAGTTTCCCTTTTTTGGCCTTCACCTGCCGGGACTTGGCAACGGTCTGGTCAATCCCGGTGATGACGTCCGTCACCGTGGCCGACTTCCCGGAAAAGGGGATATCGAACTTCTTGGTGCCCAGCGGGGTACCGTAGTTCTGTCCGATGAAATCGTCGTAAAAAGCGATGATGACCTTTTTCCCGTTTTTCAGGGTGTTTTCGTAAACGAATACCCCTCTCGGCAGGGACTTCACCCTGCGGCATGTTTTCAGGCCGTCCAGCTTTTTCACAGCCAGCCCGTAGGTGTAGCCTACCGGCCAGATCTTGTTGAAGGTGTTGGACCTCAGGCCGTGGACGGGCATGAACTGGGGCGACAGCAGGCCCTGGGTGTCCACGGCGAAACCCATCATGACCTTCTTGGCGCCCGCGCTCAGGGACGCCATGAGCTGCTTGATCAGGTGGGCCGCCTGCAGGCCCCGGTACCAGGCGTTCAGCTCCTTGAACTTCTTGTGGCGTTTGTTCTTGAGGATCGTCAGGTATTTCTTGCTGTCCGGCGGGCCGGGATAGGGGGCCAGGAAGCTGGCGGCCACCGTGACGGGGGCGATCAATGCGTAGTGGCTGTAAGCCTCCGCGCTCCAGACCTCGATGTTCTTACAGCCGGCCTTCTTGAGCTGTTTCATTCCCTCCTTGACCACGCCGTAGTAGGGCCAGCGCACATCCAGGATGTCGTAATACTGACAGAAAGAGATGCTCTTCATGCTGAACTCGTCCGTGCGGCGGGCAAAGTCCACCATCGACTTCTGGCCGGTTTCCACGTGCTTTTTGATGAACGCCTTGGTCTCGGGTTCCATTTTTTCCGAGTAAAATCCGCTGAAATCCTCGAAGTTCACCCCGGACAGGAGGATCTTCACCTTGGGGTTGGCCTTTTTGGCGGCCAGGTAGGACTCCTTCTGGTAGATCTTGAACTCCTCCACGGACCCGGCCCAGAACGCCTCGTTGTTGTATTCGTTGCCGAACTGGTAGTGCAGGATCGGAAACCGGAGGCCGGGCATGTCGGCCACCCCGTCCCCGTCGTACCGCTCCACCAGGGCGGTGATGTAGTCGCGGTAGTCCTGCATGTGCTCGGGTTTCGGCAGGTAGTCCGCCACATTCTTGAGCATTTTCAGGGGCCCCTTCAGGTACACGTTCTCCTTGCCGGAAGGGGTGGCGGTGGCCCACTTGTTGTGGCTGAACAGGGTCATCGCGGCGTGGACCCCGAAGTACTGCCACTTCTTGACGCCGTCGTCCAGGGTGGACCAGTCGTAGTTGTGCTTGCCCTTGCGGGGGGGACTCTTTTCGATTTTGGCCCACTGAATACGGGAGAAGTTGACCCAGCGGAGCCCCATCACCCCGCCGAAATCGTACACGAAATCGGGATTCCTTGCCTCGGCGTACTGGATGAAAACGTAGTCGACCCCGAAGGGGTTGTCCCACCCCTCCTTGACGTACCGATCGAACGCCGCCTTGTCGGTGGGCGGCGGCGGAATGCACGGCCTCTTGGCCATCTCGGCGGCAAACTTGTTGTAGGAGCCGGGCTTGCCAAAAGGTTTCTTCTTCTTTTTGAAGGCCTGTCCGCAGCAGGAAGAGGTGAAAAAAAGCGAAAACACGAGAAAGAGAGTGAAGAACCCCAGGGCCGGGGTGAACCGTTTCATGAAAGAATCCTCTTTTATTGGGGGGAGCCGATTCCTCATCCTACAAGAAAAGCAGGGCCCGTACAACACGGTTGCTTTTCGTTTGATTTTCAACGGCAGGCTGTTATATTACCAATTCAGAAGCCTTTTGGAGACACCGGATGAACCGAAAACTGCTTGCCGTTCTTGTCCTGGCCCTGCTGGTGAGGATCTTCACCTTCGCCGGGTATGTGGGCCAGCCCGACGAGATCACCAACGTGGAGATCGTCCAGGAGATCCTGGACGGGTCCTGGCCGAAGTACCAGGACCGCATCGTGCAAATGGTTTTCCCGACCCGGATCGGATATCTGGGTGTGAACTCGGCCCTGGTGGGACTCCTGGGGGTTTCCGATGTTTCTTACACCCTCTATTCCCTCCTGAGCAGCCTGGGAACGATTCTCGTCGTGTTCCTCCTGGGCAGGAAATGGCTCGGGGAAAAGGGGGCCCTCTGGGCGGCCCTGCTCTTCGCCTTCTTCCCTCTGGATATCATCTTCTCCTCGAAGATCTCCGGGGACCCGTCCCTGACCTTTTTCTGCGCCCTGAGCGTTCTCCTGTTCTTTCATGCGCAGGACCGGCCATCGCGCGGCCAAAGGGCCATGATCATGTTCCTGTCCGGGTGCGTGGTCGGGTTCGCCTACCTGCACAAGGTCACGGCGGGGTATATCTGCATCTTTTTCGCAGTCATCGGCCTGGTGGACATGATCCGGAAACGCAGGCTGATGGGACGGTACGTGGGCCTGGCCCTGGGGTTCTGCCTGATCTTCCTGGTGGAGATGGGGTTTCAATACCGGGTGAACCAGGACCCCCTGTACCGCTGGAACGTCTACATCGAGCAGTCGGAAAGCCCCGAGTTGAGGGCCGGGCTTCACGCAGAGGAGCGACTGAACGGCTGGAAGGACGACCTGAAGCGCCTTTGCTGGACCTTTCCGGTGCGCAGCCTCTTTTCCCTGCGCCTGGGGTTCTTCTACTGGTTTATCTTTCCGGCGGTGGTCTATGGCCTGCTCTTCCGCAGAAAGGACCTCTGGGCGCCCCTTCTCTGGTGGGTGCTTCTGGCCCTGCTCATGAACCTGAGCACCTGGGGCGGGGGTCGCCTGCCCTTCTACTCGCGCCAGCTCTATCCCCTTTCCGTTCCCGGGGTGATCCTGGTGGCCGCGGCCTTTCTGCGGATCCAGGAGTGGCGGGCCCTTGAGGCCCCGGGCTTCCGAAAGTTCTTCAGGATCCTCCTGGCCGTCATCGCGGGTGCCTCCCTGGCCGGGGGCGTCGGTCTCCGGGTCTTTCAGGAGAACCTCATCCCGCTCCTGGCCCGGGTCTACTCCACGAACCGGATCATGGTCTCTGAAGAGATGGTGGAGTGGTTCCTGGCTTTCTTTTTCCGGTATATAATCATCAGCGCCTTTGCGGTGGCCGTCTTTTTCACCGTGGTCTGCCTTGCGGCATGGCGCAGGGAACGCATGGGCAGCGAGACATGGGCCGGGACGGCCCTGGTGGTCTCCCTGGTGGGTTTTCTCGCCCTGTCATCGGTTTCGTTCGCCTATCTGGTCAACCGGGGCACGCCTGCTTATGCCATCGAAAAGGACGCCTTCCGGGTCCTCCGGGGGCTTCCCCCCGGGACCGTGTACGCGGACTGGTACACCAAGAAGATGCTGGATTTCTATCTGGAATTTCAGGACCCGGACCGGGTCGTGGACTTCCGGGACGCCGATCTGGATGAACTGGGGGGCGGCTACCTGGTGTACAACGCCTTTCGCAGCGACATGGAGAAACAACTGCGCAGCGTCGTACCAGACTACAGGAAGGAAGATCCGTTTCTGTACCCGTACAAGGACGTGGACGCGGTCATCGGGGAGGACTGGGACGTGGTGGGCAGGGTACGGGAAGGGCTCATTGTCATCTACCGGATCCCGTAACGGGGTTCGGACCGGCCACGGTCCTCCCCCTGTCGACGCATCCTCTCCGGATGCGTCTTGTTTTTCAATGCTCAACCCCGTTGCTATAATGAAAATGTATGAGTTGCCGACTGTAGATGTGCAGTTCAGGCCTGGGCAAAAGGAATTATTGAGCATGGGGGAAAAGGTTCAGGTAGGGGACGTCCGGATCCATTACACCGACTCCGGCCAGGGAGAGGTGGTCCTCTTCATCAACGGGCTGGGGGCGGATCTGAGCATCTGGGCCATGCAGCTCTCGGACCTGTCCAAGGACCACCGCGTCATCCTGTACGACCACCGGGGAACCGGCCTCAGCGACCGGCCTCCGGACGGGTACAGCATGGAGACCCTGGCCGACGACGTGGACGGACTGTTGCGGGTGCTGGACGTTCCCAGCGTGCACCTGGTGGGCCACTCCATGGGCGGACTCATCGCCCAACTGGTGGCCCTGCGCCATCCCGCCCGTGTTAAAAGCCTGGTGCTGGCGGCCACATCGGTGCGGGCCCCCCGCATGGCGCACGTGGGCCTTTATCTGTGGGCGGACGTGCTGGAAAAACTCGGGGTGGAATCGTTTATCGACCTGATGATCGCCCAGAACTACACCCACGGGTACGTGGAGAACAACTACCGGTACATCCTCATGCTGCGACAGCTGCTGGTCAAGCGCATGATGGAGGTGCCCATCGACGTGGAGACCCTGCGGCACATGATCCGGGCCATACTCGACCTGGACACGGAACCGGATCTGGACAGGATCGGTATGCCGGCGCTGGTGGTGGTGGGAGACCAGGACATCGTATTTCCCCCGCACCTGGTGGAAACCCTGGCCCAGGGGCTTCCGAGGTCCGAATTCACCGTCCTGGAGCAGAGCGCTCACAACCTCATGCTGGAAACGCCCGAGGCGTTCAACGCCCGGGTACGGTCGTTCCTGAAACAGAACGCGTCGTGAAGAGAAGGGGCCCATGAACGAGAAAGAAAACCGGGATCCGGAGACCGTCGCCCTCGTCACCGGGGGGTCGGGCGACCTGGGGGGAGCGATCTGCCGCCGGCTGGCCCGGGACGGGATGCACGTGTGGGTGCACTGCTTCCGCAACGAGGAAAAGGCACGGTCCGTTGCGGCGGAGATCGAAAGGGACGGGGGTCGTGCGTCGGTCTGCCGGGCGGACCTGACCGACCCCGCTGAAACCGGAGAGATGGTCGGCCGGATCGTTCAGGCGTCCGGGAGTCCGGTGGAGGTGCTGGTGAACAATGCAGGGGAGTCCCGGGACAACCTGCTACTCTTCATGAAGGAGGACGAGTGGGACGACATCGTCACCTTCAACATGAAATCGGCCTTTCTCTGCTGCAAGGCCGTGGTGCGGAAGATGATGGCCCTCAGGACCGGGCGGATCGTCAATATGGCGTCCGTGGCGGGCATCGTCGGATCGCCGGGTCAGTGTAACTACGGGGCCAGCAAGGCCGGCCTGATCGGGATGACAAAGACCCTGGCCCGGGAGCTGGGCCCCTTCGGCATCCGGGTGAACGCCGTGGCACCGGGGCTCATCCGCTCCCGCATGGCGGACGGGCTGCCCGAAGACCGGGTGGCGGAGATCATCAGCATGACGTCCCTTGGACGGATGGGCACACCCGAAGAGGTGGCGGAGGTTGTGGCGTTTCTTGCTTCCCCGGCGTCCTCCTACCTGACCGGCCAGACGCTCGTTGCGGACGGCGGCCTGGCCCTGGTTTGAGCCCGAAGGCAGTGCTCCGAACGGTGTTTGTATTGAATGTGCGCAGGGTCTATGCTATGCTGAAAAATTCGTATAACCATCTGTTTTTGTAAGATATTCCTTGTTCGGCGAACGATATCTTCCTCCTGCGGAACCTGTTCCTGCGAACAGCGGGGATCCGCTGGTTCTGTATCGTTTCGACGCAAGCCGCGGTAGAAGTCCCGTTATTCAGGCCGATGAATAAGGAGCTGCCGAATGAACCAAGACGCAGGGGTGATCGGAACCAACAGGAAGCGGACCCTGCTCATCTTCCTCGGTCTTTTCGCTTTCACGGTGGTGGCGTTCAGCTTCTGCCTGGACCTGCCGTTCATGTGTGACGATTTCTTCGGCATCTCGGCCATGTCCGGGGAGCGCTACCACCCCCCTACGGACAAGTTTTTCTACAACTTTTACGACTACATCACCCCTTCATCGGAGCGCGAATTTCCCCAGGCCGTTCCCTGGTGGACGAGCCCGGATACCAAGCTGCTCTTTCTCCGGCCCCTTTGTTGCCTCTCGC
Source organism: uncultured Thermodesulfobacteriota bacterium (assembly GCA_964439795.1). Lineage (GTDB taxonomy): Bacteria > Desulfobacterota > DSWW01 > DSWW01 > DSWW01 > CAYTRL01. Next base: position 7,170 of record CAYTRL010000131.1, on the reverse strand, counting down.
TGAAGCTGGACTACCTGATCTGGGGCAAGGACCCGTTCGGCTTTCACCTGACCAACATCATGATACACGGGCTGGCCTGCGCCTTCCTGTTCCTGGTCGGGCGCATCCTGTTCCGGCGGGACCTGGTGGCCGTGGTGGCGGCGCTCATCTTCACAGGGCACATGTGCCAGTCCTTCGTGGTGCCGTGGGGGGCCGAGCGGGCCAGTGTACTCTCCATGCTGCTGGGCCTCGCGGGCCTGTACGCCCACATCCTGTACCGGAAGGGGAACAGCGGGCGCTGGGAGCTGTTCGCCTGGGTGGCCTTCCTCCTCGCATTTTTCACCCGGGAGAGCGGGTCCACGTGCCTGATCACCTACTTCCTCTACGACGTTTTCATCTGGAGAAAGGAGCGTCCGGAGCAGTGGCCGGGGATCGTCCGCAGCTTTCTGTACTACTGCATGCTCAGCATCCCTCTGTTCCTGTTCATCGCCTATTTCGTCTTTACAGGATACGGGGTGGAGGGCTACTACTCCATCACCGCCGGGGGCGCGTCCTCGTCGGAAGTCATCCTTTACATCGTCAAGAACCTGTTCTTTTACGCCCAGGGCCTGCTTTTCTTCATGATCGTGGGCAATGAAACCAATGTCCTGCTCTTCCAGAAGTGGTACTATTACGGTCCGTTCCTGTTCCTGCTCGTTCTGATGGTGCTGCTATTCCTCCCGGGGTTTCGGCGGAAGCTGTTCAAGACGCCGGTCTCCCTGTTCCTGCTCTCCTGGCTGCTCATCTCCCTGCTGCCGATCCTCTATCTGCTGACCCAGAACCGCTACCTCTATCCCTCTACCGCCCCGTTCGGGCTGTTCATGGCCTACTACCTGTTCGAGATGATCGATGTGAAGGGTTTCGGAAAACGCACCAGGCTCATCGTGTACGGCTACCTCACCTTCCTGATCGTGCTTCCCCCGCTGGGCATGAACATAAAGCACTCCACCTTCATGAAGGTCTTCAGCTTTCAGTCCAACATGGTCAAGGAAACCCAGACGCTGCTGGAAGAAGAGGGGATCGTGCCCCGGGACCCCGAACAACCGGTGCACATTTTCTTCACCAACGTGCCGTCCGCCATCTACCTGCTGGCCATCCAGAACGCCTTTGATTTCTATATGGGGTTCGCCAACGTGGTGGTCTTCCCGTTGACCGTGGGGCACGACGTTCCGGAGGTGACCCTGGTGGGAGACCACAGCCTGCTGATCACGTCCCATTCCGACCCGTTCCTGGAGCACCCCGGGGAACGGCTGTTCATGTCCCGGAGCGTGACCCCGAACGAGGTAGGCTTCAGCACGGGGAACAAGTTTGTCCAGGGGACCGTGGAAAAGGTGGAGGACGGGCACATCACCTCCATACGGTTCGATTTTCCGGAGAAGCTGAACACAGAGAACATGCGGTTCTTCTTCTACAAGGACCGGAAGGTGGAACCCCTGAAATTTCCCGAGGACCTGAAGCCGGGACCGCTGCTGGAGTACCATAAATCGAGCCGCGAATGAGGAATCGAGGATCCGGACAAGGCGGGGAGGTGGATCGCATGACCCGAAAGACGGGTCTGTACATCTTCGTGCTCGCCTTGCTTCCGTTCGTGTTGTATCACGGGTCGTTCTCCCTTCCTTTCCTGTGCGATGACTTTCTGCTCTTCTCCTGGGTCTCCGACCGGTCCTACCATCCCCAGCCGGATCCCCTCTCGGCGTACCAGCTGATCACCCCGGAGGTCACCCGGGAATCCCCGCAGACGGTGCCCTGGTGGACCAGTCCGGAAACCCGCCTGCACTTTCTGCGGCCCCTGGCGACCCTCACCCTGATGCTGGACCACTGCCTCTGGGGGGACGAGCCGTCCGGGTATCACTTCACCAACCTGCTGATACACGCCCTGGTCTGCGTCTCCCTGTTTCTCGTGGGGCGCCGGGTGCTGCGGGACGAGCCGGCCGCTTTCCTGGGGGTGCTCATCTTCACCAGTCCGGTGAGCACGGCGTTCGTGGTTTCCTGGGTGGCGGACCGGATCTCGATCCTGGCCCTGTTGTGGGGCCTGCTGGGGCTCTATTTTCACATGGGGTACCGGATCCGTGAACGCAGGGCCGGGGCGGTCATGGCCTGGCTCTGCTTCCTGCTCGCCTTTCTTTCCAAGGAGAGCGGTGCGATCTTCATCGCCGCCTATTTTCTCTACGATCTTTTCGTGTGGAAGCAGGAACGGCCGGAACAGTGGCCGGGCCTGTTCCGCCTGGGGTTCCGGTACGCCCTTCTCTGTATCCCCCTGGGCCTGTTCATCGTGTACTTCGCGGCCGCCGGATACGGGGTGTCCGGCCACTATTCCATCATGGACGAGGGCGGGACCCTCCTGGAGACGATGGGGTATGTGGTCAAGAACGTCCTGCTCTACGGGACCGCCCTGCTCTTCTTTACACCCCTTACCCACGAGATGAACCTCCTGCTCTTCCGCAAGCTGTTCTACCTGGTTCCGATCCTGATCATGGTCGTACTGGCGCTGCTGCTCTTCGTGCCGGGGATCCGACGCGGGGAGTTCCGGAAGAGAACCTATCTGTTCCTCGCCTGCTGGCTGCTGCTTTCCCTGCTTCCGGTCCTCACGCTTCTCCCCCAGAACCGTTACCTGTACGCGGTTTCCGCGCCGTTCGGCCTGATGATGGGGGGGTACCTTCTGGCCATGAAGCGCACCCGGGGTTTCGGCCGCATCACGCGGCCCCTCTTCTACGGCCTGGTGGGCTTTCTGGTGATCCTGCCCATGTCGGCGATCTTCCTGAAGCCGTCCATCTTCCAGGACGCCTTTCAGCAGCAGTCCCGGATCGTCGAGGAGACCGGCAAAATCCTGGCCATGGAACCCGGCAGGGGAACCGACCCCCCGAACGTGGTGTTCCTGAACCTGCCCTCCTGGGTGGAGGTGCTTGCCATGCAGTACGCTTTTGATTTTCAATACGGAAAAGGCGCCTTCCGGGTGTTTCCCCTGACCGTAAGCGCCAAGGTGCCGCAAATCGAGGTCCTGGGTGAAAACGGCCTGCGGATCCGGTCCCGGGAGGACCCGTTCCTGGACAGCGCGTGGGAGAAGCTGTTCATGGTGGATGAGCCTGACCGGGAAGGTTTCACGAGATCCAACGGCCTGTTCACGGCCACGGTGGAAGAGGTCCGGGACGGCCAGGTTCACGGCCTCCGGTTCGATTTCCCTTCGGGCCTGGCGGACGGGTCCACACGGTTTTTTATGGTGGATGAAGGCACAGTCAAACCCTTTGACCCGGGTGAGGGTTCTCCTTAGCAGGGAGTTGAAAGAAACCATGGTTGTCGTCATCCCGGCGAACGAGGGTGCAGAGAAACACCTGTTTCCCGTCATGCCGGACAAGAGGGTTCCGTGTTACCGGAGATCATGTGTATCCGTCATTCCGGACTTGATCCGGAATCCAGGGGAGAGGAGAGGGAGGTTCTGTGGCACCCCCCGGATATTGCGAGGAGCCGGAGGCGACGCGGCAATCCCCCGGCCCCGGACAGTTAATCTCCCCTGGGACGGGAGTCCGGAATTGATCGTCCCGCCCCATGTTGATAAACTGTTTTATTCGATCAGGTGTAGAACGGAACAACATTCCTGGAAGTTCAGCGACGGATCGTGGAGGCTATAGAACCGCATGTGGACACGATTATTCCGTGAAACTTGTCTGTTCTTCCTGGACCTGGTCATCGTCTATCTCTCCACGATCCTGTTTTCGATCCACCTGTCCCTGGTTCTGTTCATCCCCCTTTTCCCCAACGTACGGTACAACTATCCGCCCCTGCTCTTCAGCCTGGCCCTGGTGGTGCTCTACAAGCTTGTTCACATCCTGTTGAGCCGACGGGGCAAGGACCGGGCGGCTGCGGTCTTGAGCGTCGCTTTTCTGGGCTTCTTCACCCTGGTGGCCGCTGTTTCGCTGGTTCTGAGCGGCCGGCTGGTCTATTTCCAGATCGCATTTCCCAAGGTCCTGGTGGTCTTCACCGTGCTGCTCGCCCTGGCCGCCTGCTTCATCGCGGTGCGCTGGTGGCGATGGCGGGTCATCCCCCTGTTTCTCGTGCTGGTCCTTTCCTTCAACTTCCTCGTCCTGCGGATCTCCCGGTACACCATCGAGGAGCGTGATCTTCTTCCCCTTTCCGTGCCCGGGGTGAAGGTCCTGCGGAAGATCGACAACCCGGACGCCCCGGTCCACGGGAATCAACCCCCGGGGATGGACCACTACATCCTGCACATGCTGAAGTCCTTTACCGGGTTTCTCCTGGCCTCCCATCAGTACGGGTACCTGATTCCGGATGAACAGGGCCGTTTTCTCTATGTCAGCGACTTGAGCATCCGGACGGGGCTCACGCACATCTTCAAGATCCGGCTGGACGACTTAAGCACCACGGCGACCATCCGGGCCGAGGGCTATTTCCGCGACATGGTGCTGGACCGGGAGAAAAAGGAGTTCATCGCCACCAACAGTATGCGGCAGGAGGTCTGCTACTACCGGAGCGAGGACCTGGAACCGATCACCTGCGTGAACCTGGGGGTCCCGTCGGTGCTGAACATCCTGGCGCTGCCGGACGGGGGGCTGGTGGTCACCTCCGAGCACGGCTTCATCACCTTCATGGGCCCGGACCGCGCGATCCGCCACCGGTTCCGGCCCCCCATCTTCTGCGAGGAGATCGCCCTGGACGAAACCGGCCGCCGGCTCCTGGTGGGGGCCATGGGGGGGTACACGCTCGGGGAGCTGGACACCCAAGAGATGACGCTCACCCGGAAGGCCATGCCCGCCATCATGAGTTGCGGGATCGCCTGGGACGACCGCCGGGACCGGATCTTTCTGCCCCGCCTGCTGCTGGGGGACCTGGTCGTACTCGACGAGAATTCGTTGGAACCCCTGGCCCGGGTCCCGCTCACCCCGGGGCTTCGGGACGTAATCTACATCCCGGAGAGGAACTTGGTGGTGGTGGGCAACTACTTCAACGGGATGCTCTATATCCTTGACGGCGACAACTACCGCGTTCTTCGTTCCCTCTGGGTGGGCTCCAAGAACCGGAGCATCAATTACTCCCCGGAACGGGACCGCCTGTACGTACAGACGGTCAACCGGATCCTGGAAATCGACCTGGACCGGCTGCTACAGAATTAGGAACCTCCCATGAAAGAAAAGACTCCCCCCGTACCGACCGCACATGTCCGCATCCTGGGCATTCTGGTATTTCTCGCCCTGGTGATCCGCCTGGGGATGATCTGGATCGACTCCGGCGTGCTCACCTGCGGCCTGCAGGTCCTGCAGGACGATTCGGTCTACAACTTCGAGGTGGCCCGGAACCTCGCCGAAGGCCGGGGGCTGATCTTCGAGGAGGGGGAGCCGATCTTTGCCTATCATCCCCCGTCGATCCTGTTCATGGTCCCGTTCATCTGGCTCTTTCCCCAGAGCAAGATGGTCCCCATCCAGTGCCTGCTGACCCTGTACACCCTGTTCTCCCTGCTCACCGTCCCGTTCATCTACCGGATCGTGCGGAGGATCGCCAGCGACAACGCGGCCCTGCTCTCCGCCGGGAGCTGGGCCCTGGGCTACGGGATCGCCCTGTATTCCATCTGCGGCGCGGACACCCCGGTCACGATCTTCCTGACGGCCGTGACCGTGGACTATTTTCTGAAGAACATCCGGCTCGTGCCCGCCCCCCGGACCCGGAGCTACGCGATCCTGGGCGTGCTCTGCGGCCTGTGCATCTACTCCCGGATGGACACCCTGCTGCTGCTTCCCGCCTTCGGGCTCCAGATCGCCTGGACCCACCGCAAGAACCTGTTCTGGGACGGCATCCGGAAGATCGCAACGGCCGGGGTGGTCATGGCCCTGGCCGTGGCCGTCACTACGGCCCCCTTCTTTCTGCGGAACGCGCTCTATTACAAGTCTTTCGAGGTGCACAACGCCGCCTCCAACCGGACCCTGTCGATTGTCATGGGGCACTATACCCGCTCCCTGGGCTGGGGCCGGATCATGGAGATCAAGCAGGAGGGGAGGCCCCGGACCCCACTGAACCCCATATTGACCGAGCTGGACGAGGACATCTACCCGGTCTGGTGGGGGCTGCCCGTGTTCTGCTTCGTGAAGGGGATCGCGGTCCTGCCGGTGAAATACGGGGATGTGTACATCCCGCTGCTGTTCTTCGCGGCGGCGGTCCTCTGGAGCGCGCTCCGGCGGGGCCGGGGCGAGAGGACCGGGCGGCTCCGGCAGTTCCTGGACGAGAGCGGGATCCTCCCCCTGAACGCCGTGCTCCTGTACGCAGTGATGCATTTCTCCCTCTACGCCTTCTACCAGTTCAGCTTCTGGCACACCTCACGGTACATGTACCCCCTGGCGTTCGTGGCCACCCTGTACCTGGGGCCCGTGGCCGTGTGGGCCCTGGAACGGGTGATCCTGCCCCGGTTTTCGCGGCCGCCCTCCACCCGGAACGTGGTGCTGGGGCTGTTCATAATCTGGATGGTGAGCTTTACTATTCAGGCCGGTTCCCTGATCAAGGCCACCCGCTGCGAGGGCGGGAACGGCCTGATGGAAGCCGCCAACTGGATCAACGAGAACACGCCCGAAGACGCGGTGATCGGCTTCTACCAGGGGGGCTACTTCGGCTACTTCATCGACCGGAAGATCCACGACCTGGGGGGCAAGGCCACGGGCAAGGCATGGGACGCCTGGCTGGCCCGCAAGGAGTGGGAGTACATCCGGGACCGGGACGTGGACTACATCCTGGACGAAGATTTCTACATGGACTTCGTCTTTACCTGGTCGGGCATGTACCCCATCGAGGACAAGCTGGAGCTGGCAAACAAAGAGTTCGGACGGAACCCCAAGACCCGGGTGCTGATCTACAAGGTCAAGAAGCCGTAGCGAGTTGAAATAGAAGGCCTTTGTTTCCTTCCCCGTCATTCCGGACTTGATCCGGAATCCAGTCCTTCCGAGTACTCCGCGTCCCGGCGCCTGTCCTGGACCGATGCCCGGGGCAGGGCAGGCGCCAGGACCCTATTATCCCTCATCCGTATCTCTCGTAGTCCCGGCTTTCGTAATACTACCCACCTATAATTCCGACCCTAGACACGTTCCTTGTTGAAACGCCGTTTCTTATAGGGGTTTCTACTTATGGATTCGGATTCCTTCGTTTTCTCCAGGCATT
>CAYTRL010000130.1:0-13614 GCA_964439795.1 uncultured Thermodesulfobacteriota bacterium | reverse complement strand
CGTGAATTCAAAATCCAAGGTCCCCGTGTTTATCCCCAGCACCCCCCATCCGCCCGGGGTGCCTGTGGTGATAAAGTCCCACAGGTCGCCATAGAGGGCCAGATCCATGCTCGTGGAAAACGTGGGGATCCAGATGGGGTAATAGGTTCCAAACAGGTGGAGGAACAACACGACCCGATAAAAGTCGTAGTCGCCCGACGTCCAGTTCAGGGTGGGGGCGCTTCCCAGCGGGGAGCCGTGTGCGGGGCTTAGCAGAACGAAGGGGGTTCCCGTCACCTCCACCTCCTGCGTGGTGGAGGCCCGCCCGCCGTCCTCATCGGTCACGGTGAGCGTAACGGTGTAGTTGCCCCCGGTGGGATAGGCATAGTCCACCTCCTCGCCGGCGGCACCGTCCCCGTTGCCAAAGTCCCAGTCGTAGGATGCGATGACGCCGTCCGAGTCGGTCGAGGGGGAAGCGTCAAAGGTGATTAGTTCCGCCGCAGCCGGCTCCGGAGGGGCAAACGTGAAGGCCGCCGTCGGGAGCCGGTTGGCTCCGATCTTGAAAAGCCAGACGTCACCGCCGCTGTTGGCCATCACAACGTAACTGCCGTCTGCCATGGCAATCACGCCCTGGCCGTTATCATAATCGGTGCCGCTGGAGAAGACCCGTTCCCACTCCAGGGCCCCTCCGTCATCGGTCTTCACAAGATAGAGGTCGTCCGGGGGAGACGTCACGACTGTGGAGCCCGCCAGAATGAAGCCGCCGTCCGGAGTCCGCGCCGCGGACCGGGCTGTATCCAAGTCGTCGCCCCCGTAGGTTACCCGCCAGTCCTCGTATCCGTCCGTACCCGTTCCGATGAGACCCGCATCTTCGTCAAGGGCTCCAACAAGCACGTAGCCGTCCTCGGCGGCCGTTTCAAAAACACCGTTCCCGCGATCGTAGACGCCGGAACCCGCGAAATCCCTGTGCCAGTCTTCAACGCCCAGCCCGTCGGTCTTGATCAGGGGGATCTCCCGCACCCCGTTTGCGTACGCGCCGGTTACCAGATACCCCAGGTCCGAGGTGGGCAGGACGGATGTACCCTCAAAAAACTCGGGATCAGGGAACACCTGGTCCCAGGACAGGGCGCCCGCTGCGGTGGTCTTGAGAAGCCAGAGACCGATGTCGTCCACGTGCGAGGTATCGGTCCCGGTGAGACCCGTCACGATGTAGCCGCCTCCATGCGCAAGGGCCACCCCGTTCCCCTCGTCCCGGAAGGGGCCGCCGAGGACACTGTTCCACTCATGCACACCGGTCGAATCCGTCTTGAAGAGCCAGAGCTGGGTCATCTGCTCCCCGATGCCCGTGTCCGTCTGTCCGGTGACGATGAAGCCGGTGTCCGGTGTGTTCGCGATACCGTGGAAGGTCTGAATCTTCTCCGGGAAGTTGTCATAGTCCGCGTACCTGCGTTCCCAGACATCTTCACCGTAAGCGTCGACCTTGTACAGCCAACCGTCCGGAGCGCTGCCCCCGTAGGCTGAAGTAAATGTGTACCCTGCAATCACGAAACCACCGTCCGGGGCCTGAACGATGGAGAAACCCACGTTGTCCCCTGTGTTGTCTATCCAGCGCTCCCACTGGACGGCCAGATCAACGACCTGGATGGGCTGACTGGCGGATCGAACCAGGCCGTCGCTGTCCGTCACATAAAGCGTTACGGTATAGTCTCCGGGAGAGAGGTAGACGTGACCGGTCTCCATGCCGGTCCCGCCGCTGCCATCGCCGAAGTTCCACGCGTAGCCTTCGATCGTGCCATCCGGATCGGTGCTCGCGGATGCGTTAAAGGTGACCGTCTCAGAGACAAAGACCGGGCTGGCCGGGGTGTAGGTGAAAGAGGGGATCGGCGGCGAGAAATCCGCGGCGATTTCGAGCAACCACATGCGTTCGGTTCCAAGGTAGGTGGCGCTTCCTGCAACACAGAGGCCGCCGGCCGGTGCTTCCACCAGCGAGTGGCCCCTGTCGGCCCCCTCCCCGCCCAGGGCCGTGTCCCACTCGACCGCACCGCTCGGGTCGGTCTTGATCAACCAGATGTCGGTACCGCCGTGGCCATAGAACCAGATCTCATCCTCCGGGAACCCGTAGGATTGGGTAGTGCCCACCACGGCATACCCTCCATCCGTGGTCTGGATCACCTGCATGCCACGGTCATCCGGGGGCGAGCCCAGACCCGGCACGGGGGAGTCCACTCCGTACGTATGGGTCCACTGAGTCCCGCCGGCCGCGTTCAGTTTTTTGAGCAGAACCTGATCGGATCCCCCGGCGCCCTCGATGGTGCCCACACCGATATAGCCGCCGTCGGTCGTCTGCTGCGCGAATGCATAGCTGTTGCTGCTGTCGGCTTCCCATCCGAATGTGGGCGGGGTACCCGCAGCTGCCTTGACGATCCCACTTTCGGTGGCCAGGACGTAGCCCCCGTCCGAACAGGGCCTCACGGACTCGACCTCTCTGGACATCCACCAGGTGGTGGGATCCGACACATCGGCGATCGCTTCCCAATCCACAGTGCCCGCGCTGTTTGTGTGGATCAGCCACCCGGACCCGGAGGGGCCTCCGATGCCGTTCCACCCGCCGATCACGTAGCCGGAGGCATCCTGCAGGAGCGAATTGCCCCAATCGTCAAACGCGTTGCCAAACGTGTGGCCCCAGTCCTTGTCCAGAGTCAGGCCGGTTTTCATGATCCAGACGTGGGGATCATAATACACATCGTCATTCTGGTGCATGTATCCGGCGATGACATAGCCGTCAACAGCCAGCGGGGGGGGCGTGAAGTTGGGGATCACATCATAGGCCAGGTTGGGATGGTCCTCTCCTTCGAACGTCGCCCAATCCTGGATATTCCCGACCCAGTCCAGTTTCACCATGGCCGCCCAGATGTAGGGCCATGGATCTCCGGTCTGGGCGCCCGCAGCGATGTAGCCGGTATCGGTCAACGCGATGGAATAGGCCGTCGCCTGGTCCAGAAACAATTGCGCCCAGTTCGCTCCGGGCGGGTCCGTGAAGTCCCCAGGCTCATCCGCCGCGAACAGGACCGGGGGCAGCATCAGGCTACAGAACAGAAAGACGAGCAGAATGCCTGCCGAGACAAGCGAAGCAACGGGCAACCGTGCGGCCGGAAAAGTTCGGTTCTTTTCGGTGTGATTCATGGATGAGGCCCTCTCAAAAAAGTTTGGGGAAGAAAGGGAAAGGCGGCGTTCACGGAGCACGCTACGCTGCTACGGAAACCTGCTTCTTTATGAAATTGCCTGTTGATGTCTGCACAGGATAGCACAAAACGGACCCGAGAAGGAAAGATCCGGGGCACGACAACCAGGAAATCCAGGCAATGATCGGCTTTTCAGGCATCCTGAAAGCGGGACGGGATCCGATCGAGGATTAAGCGTGGGAGGGGCGCTCCTGGAAGCCAGGAAGGGGATCATCCGCGAATAGTGGGAATCCGCCATCATCTGGGCCACCTATATGTTGTACGGCGATCCCGGCTTTGTTTGCCTTCCGGAATGATAGTATCTTTGCTCTCCGGTGTGCCTGAACCGTAAATGCCTCTATGAACATCACAACCATTGATTGTGCATCCGAAGAAAAAAACCCTTTGCTAAATGAAAATTCTATTGTATCCTTTCCCCAGCGGTGGCAGCGGGTCCTGCCGGAACCGGTTTCCTGTGGGGAAAGCCGAACGCCCCGTTCCAGAAAAAGCGGCGGATCAAGTCCCATCGGTATCAACTGAATCCGGAGAGGTAAGGATGACCAAATCAGAACTCATCGACCTGATCTCGAAGCGAAACGCCCACATGAACATGAAAGATGCTGAAATCGTCGTGAACCAGATTTTCGATTCCATGATGGACGCACTCGTGAAGGGTGAGCGCATCGAGATTCGTGGATTCGGCTCGTTCTCGGTGAAGAACAGACCGGAACGGGAAGGGAGAAACCCCAAGACCGGGGCCCCGGTAACGATCCAGGCCAAGCGCGTGCCGTTCTTCAAGATCGGCAAGGAACTTCATGAAAAGATCAACGGGCTTCGGTCATAGCTTCTCCCGGGTTCACGGGGCAGGAACCAGGAGTTTCGTGTGGCCCAATCAGATCTCTCTATGTGGTTGGCATCCGTCAGTCTCTCGGAACTCCGCTCCCTGATCGCTGCTAAAGAGAAGCTCGACGATCTCCTCCGTCGCAAGGCGGCCCTGGAAAGGGATCCAGCCTCCATCGAAAAGCAGATGGCGTCCATCCGTGGGCATCCCTCCTGTGAAGATATAGACCAACGCCGTAAAAAGGCGTCACCGGTTTCTAGCTATTAGGGGCACCACGGTTACCCTCCCTTTCCCATATCGGCTCTTCCGGGTATCCGTTCCCTCGATGGCGGAGACAGATCGCCGACGGGAAGGGTTCCCCTTTCCTCTTTACAATTCCTCCGGATTTTGATAGCACTCGTTCATAGCAATATATTTCTCTTTAACCCCGTTTCGCTATAAGGAGTGTTCTATGGCAAAGTCGAACCTCACAGCATTGCTGGAATCCACGTCCCTGCAGGATCTCAAATCCCTGATCGTAGCACGGGGAAACCTCGATCGGCTGCAACAGAAGAAGGCATCCATCGAAAAAGACCTCGCTTCCGTCAATCGGGAAATCGATGCGGTCCTGAAATCTCTGGGGAAACCGGTCCGAGTGAAAGCCGCGGCAGCTAGCAAAAAAGCCACGGCGAAGAAAACGAAGCGGGCGCCGGCCGCTCGGAAACGTGCTCGGAAGAAAAAGAAGACGCAACCTTCCATTCAAAGCCTGATCGTGGAGATTCTCCAGGAGAAGAAGAAACCGCTATCGGTCAACGAGATCGGTGAAGCGCTGCTCAAGGAGAAGAAGTACAAGACCAAATCCACGAACTTCAAGAATCAGCTTCGCGTTCTGCTCTACCGGAACCAGAAGGGACTGTTCAAGAAGACGGACGCGGGAAGGTTCGCTCTGGCCGGGGGCCGTTCTGCGCCGACGAGTCCGGTGACCGCCCGGAGCAAAAAAGCCCCGGCAAAAAAGAAGACAGCAACAGCGAAGAAACCGGCCACCGGAAAGAAGGTGAAGACGAAGAAGAAAGCGGCCACCGGGAAGAAAGTCAAAACCAAGAAGAAGGCGAAATAGCCCCAGGCAGCGCAAATTTCTTCCGGTCCATCCGGAACCCGCCACAAGGGCGCCGCTCCACGACGGGGCATCGTCCCCCGTGGAGCGGGAGGATTCTTTCTTCCCGCCTGGGATACGGCGCAAGGTCGCGAGACCATCGAACTTGCCCGTGAACCGGGGGGTTCTCCGCCTCTCCCCCGGGGCACAAGACAGCCGTCACTCCCGGACGCCGGCCCGGCGGAACCGGGAGAACCGTGGACAAGCCCATGGATTGCGTGAAAGATCCCGTATGGTGGTGGCTGTTTCTTGTAGCCTGCCTGCTCCTGGCTGCGGGCGGCGGTCTCTCCCTGGAGGACCTCCTGCGAAAGCCGAAGAGTGCCCCCCTGAAAAAACTGGCTCCCCTGAGAACGGTCTGCCTGCTGGCGTTCACAGTCATCCTGATCTTCGTACTCCGCCTGTACGGAATACCCGCCGCGCTCTCAACCCTCCTGGTGGCGTCTATCCTGTGCATGATCGTCATGGCTTCCCGAATGGACTGGAAAGGGTTGCAGGCCGCCCAGTGGGTACAGATCCTGGAACAGGAGCGGCACCGTGACGATGTCAAGAAGTTCTGGGCCGAGAAACTGAGAAAAAACCCGGAGATCGCCCCGCTCATGACCTCCCTCCGCGTGGAGGAAGAGGACCTGGACGATTACTTCGAACTGATCGCCTGCGGCTGGACGGCGGAACAGCTGCTCCGCGTCGTACAGGATCCTCGAGTGTTCGAGTATTTCTTCACACATCAGGAGCAGTCCAAGTGGGAGATCCTGAATATTGTTCGGGAGATCCACCAGGCCCCGAGAAAGCCCGCCGAGAAACCGTCCCTCCCTCACCGAAAACGGAACACACGGTGAACAGCCATCCGTTCCGGCCGTGCACCGCTCCCCCCGTTGGGGCAAGTGATCCGCCGGCAGAGACAGGGACTTTATGATGTCTTGCCCACCCGAACCGATTGCGCCCTCAGGGGGACTTGGATCCTCCTGGAATAAGACCCATGTCCGCGTAAGGCGCTCTCTCCGGCTACGGTACGATCACCGGGGCAAGAGAAACATACCCCGTAACACAATCAGGGATATTGCGAGGAGCGATAGCGACGCGGCAATCCCCCGGCTCACCAGGAATGAGGTGCCGGGGGGTTGCCACGGGCCCTGCCGGGCCCTCGCAACCTTCGACTCTTAAAACCCCTCCTGCTGAACAGGCCCGCGCCGGGTTCGAAAGATTCCTTAGGACACCGGATGTCTCTGATTGGTTTTCCAGGCATCGCTTATTCATACCGCCAGCACCGCCGGTGGGCTCTGTTATTGATTGAGGAAACCTGTGGTCAGGGACGGGCCGTGACAATGACACGGCTGTTCATGAAACCGTAGTCACCGGTCCGTGCATGAGAAGAGAAGTTTTTTTTCAACCGGACGCTGGAGAAACCGCTCTCCCTCAGCAGGGAAACGAGATCCGGCTCCGTGTAGAGGCGCTCACAGTACGTGTTTTCCCGGACGATCCGTCCTTTTTCCGCGATCACCGTCTCCCGCACACGGATGCTCGTTTCGTCCCGCTCCCGCTCCCGGGTGACGGCGATCTCCCCGCCGGCCCGGTGACAGGAAAAAGGCCGAAACCGGCGCACCACATGCTCCCGTTCCAGCAGATCCAGCAGGAGTCTGCCGCGGTGCCGGCACAGGCGCCGGGCCTCCCGGAGGATACGCAGGTTCTCCCGGTCGTCCTGGAAGTAGCCGAAGGAGTTGGCCAGCATCAGCACACAGTCGAACCGGCCCCCGGCACACCCTGCCCTGCGCGCATCCGAGCGCATGAAGCGGACCGGAAGCCTCTCCTGCTCCGCGTGTCGCTTCCCGTGCTGCAGCAGAAACCCGGAGTAATCCAGGACGGTCACGAAGCGGTATCCCCTGCGCGCCAGCTCCAGGCTGTGGCGCCCATGCCCGCCGCAGAGATCCAGGATACGCTCGTTCTTTCCCAGCTGAAGGTGTGCTACGAGGAAATCCACCTCCCGTTGGGTGAGGTCTTCGTCGCAGACACTCCGTCCGTCGGTGAGGAGATAGGTCTCATCAAAGAGGGTCTGCCACCAGTTCGGGTCTACCTGCAACATGGGAGGCTCTTTTCAAATCTGGGCGCCGAAACCGAACAGCCCGTCGGAGGCCAGGATCGCCGGGCTCCCCTGCCAGGGCTGGAGACGGTAGATCTCCTCGGACTCTCTGGCGTCATGGATGAGGTCCCGTAAACCGCCTTCCCTCCAGATCGTCTCGAGGGTGATACAGTCTTCCCAGAGGTTCCTGCTATAGAGTTGGAGGGCCTCCAATTGCTCCGCGAGAAGGAGCCGGGGCCGGAGCGCGGTCATGATCGGGCCCAGCAGGTAGACCAGGCCGGACTGCAGGGCGGACCGGTCCATCTCCTCCCGGATCTCGTTCAGGACCTCGACCTCCAGCCCGCAGGCTGCATCGTTGATCCGCCGCGTGGCCTCTCCCACGGCCAGGGGGCTGCGAAGCACGGCCAGGGGCTGCACACCGCCACCGGAACCCACATTGGTGGGCACCCCACCGAAACGCCCTACGAACCCGATGAGACCCTGATCCGTGATCAGGCAGCGGAAATCGGTCTGCCACTGCCGGATGGAAACTTTCCGGGGGTCCCGTTCCAGCCAGGGCTGCTCCTCGGTCCAGATTTCCAGCGGGACGAACTCCTGCACGATATAGTCTCCCTGCCGGAGCGCGGTCTCCACGTCCGCGTCCCAGTTCTCCCGCAAGGGCCCCACGAAGACACCGTGTCCCGAATAGCCGTGGGCGGGTTTGAGGACCAGGGTATCCTGGTGCGACCGGGTCCACTCCACCAGGTCTGGAACCGGCGTGCCGTCCGGGGCCTCGGTGCTCCGGGGACGGAAGCTGCGGGTCCAGGGTGTCCTCTCCACCGTGGTCCTGGACAGGCGGTCCGACAGCGGCCCTTTCACCACCTCGAAAATGGCCTTGGTGTTAATCGACTCCATCCCCCGGGGGTTGACCAGGATCCCCCGGCGCACCGCTTCGATCAATCCCGTACAGTCCTGTTTCCGATGAATATTCAACAGAACGTCCGTGTTGAAATCCATGAAGATCGTGGTTACGTCTTCCCCCCGGTACAGCACGCGGTCTCCGGAAAACTCCACCTCCTGGGGGGCGCAGATTTCAGACCGTACACCCTCCATGGCGTCCAGGGACAGGGACAGGTTCCGGTTTTCAACCACCGCGTCCAATGTTTCCTCCTCCGCCACCACCAGGACAAAAGCGTTCCGGCTTCCGTGCCGGAGCCGGTGTGCCCGCAGGACCATTCCGAGGAACCCCGGCATGGGGTTCAACAGGGGATGGAGGAAGTCGAGATCCAGATCAAGCCCCGATCGGGCCCGGATTTTCTCCCAGCACCTCTTTCCGATCTCCTGGGTCATGCGCTGGTAGTCCCAACCCCCCGGGCTTCCCAGGTTCCACTCGGAATGGTATCCCGAAAAAGCATCCATCGTTTCCTCCTCCAATGCCGTTCGCCCAACAGGCCGTTCAAGCAGGTCTGCCTGCAGAGCCTTCCTTCACGAAATAGAATATCGATTCTAGAGAAATACATTGTCGTCTCAACGAAAGCGAGGATCGATTCGTGCGGCTGGTTGCCGGATCATTCCACGCATTCCTGCGCCAGGAGCGGAAACGGGGCCTGGCCCGAGGAAAGCACGATCCGATGAAACCTCTTCAGGGTCAGGGGCGGGACGAACCGGCTGCGAAGATCCAGGAACCCATGCTTTCCGAGCGTGTAACATAGCTGATATCCTGGGGTCAAGGTGATGCGAAGGGCCTGCCGGCAGGCCTGCAACCTCCCGGAACCGATGGCCTCCAGCCTCGCTGCGGCCTCGTCCACGGACATCTTTCCGGTCTGCAGCCCGGCATCGATCCCGCCGCGCACCGCCCGCCAGAGGTTGCGTCTCAGCCGGACCAGGCGCTGCACAGGTTGCGGATCGTACCCGCACTCGTCCACCAGTTGCTCCGCATAGCAGGCCCAGCCTTCGTAGAAAAGAGCGGACTCCACCTGCCTTCGGACCGGGTCCTCCTGGCGCAGGCGGACCCAGTCCAGCAGGTGATGGCCGGGTATGGTCTCGTGAGCCGTCAGGTACCGGTAGTCGCGGTGTTCTGCCTCCAGGAAGTCCTCCCTGCCTTCTTCCGATGAACCCGGGTCCAGGCCCAGCACGAAGAACCGCCCCCCCCTCGGAAGCGCCTCGGCGATCATCGGGGCGCTGTAGGAGGCGGTGGCCCGGACCGGCTCGAGATAGGAAGGGGTGGGCTCCACGCTTACGGACCCCCGGGGCGGCATGGGCAGTACATCCCGACCCCGGAAGAAGGCTTCCAGCCTTCCCGTTTCCTCCCGGTACAGGGACACCGGGTCCCGGTAAGCCTGCGGCGGGAGACGGATCCCCCGGTACACGGCCTGCCAGCCGTCCCCGGGAGCGATCCGGGCGGCCAGGGCGTCGAGGTCCGAGGCCGAAACCGAGGCCTCCTCCTCCAGGATCTCCAGGGCTTCCCTGAGCCCTTCCGTCCATCCCACCCCTTGCCGGAGCACCTCCTGGAATACCTCTTTTCCCAGAAACAGTCGCCCGGCCCCGGCAGTATCCTTCACGAACCGTTGAAAGCGGTCCAGGGCCGCCAGTGCATTTCCGGCCTCCTCCTGAAGCGCCCCGAGCAGCCCCTTGTCCGCGTCCCCAACCGGAAACTCCGGGGGGAGAGCCCCGGCATGGATCTCCAGGAGAAGGGCCCGGCACGTCTCCACCATGGCCAGGGAAACCTCTCTGGCCGAATCCGTCACCTCTGTGATCTGTCGCTCCCCCCGTGCGAGCAGGGTGGAAACCGCATGAAGCCGCGTCCGGTAAAGCTGCGCCCGCTCCAGAGCCCCGATCCCGGGCAGGCGCAGGGCGAGGTCCAGGCCGATCCAGGCCGTCTTGAGGTAGAGTGTGGGGTCCCGCTCCCAGACCCGGAGCACGCCCCAGTGGAGCAGGAAGCAGTCCATGCTCTGCGCGAGCACCCCGGCACTCGTCCCCTCCCCTTTCTTCACGGAAGGGTTCAGGGCGGCCCGCATCTCCTCCACCCTCCGGCAGATCTCCTCCAGGGGTTCCCGCTCCAGAAGTTCGGTATGTGACAGGTGAAACCGGGCCTCTTCCGCCCGGGGAAGGGTTTGAAACTCATCGCTCAGGCAACACGCCGGCAGCGACCGGGCCAGCAGGGAAAAATAATCCCGTGCCAGGGAGGCGACCTCCCTCGACGGTGACGCGTTCAACAAGATGACTCCTCATCCCTGGCGGAACTCACGAGAAGGTGGGTTTTTTCTTCTGGAAGAACGCCCGGACCGCGTTTATGTAATCGGGTTGCGTCATGAGCCGGGCCTGCCGCCGGCACTCCATATCCAGGGTCTCCTTGAAGTCCATGGTCTGCGCTTCGTACAGGCTCCGCTTGATCACGCCCATGGCCTTGACCGGACCGAGGGCAAGCTTGCGGGCCAGCTTCCCCGCCTCCTCCATGAGCTGGTCCGCCGGGCAGACCCGGGTGATCATCCCCAGCCGGAGGGCCTCCTCCGCTGTTACCGGGTCTCCGGTGAGAAACATTTCCATGGCCTTCTTCACGCCCACCAGCCGGGGGAGGATGTAGGTGGAACCGCCGTCCGGTATCAGGGCGATGTTCACGAACAGTTCGATAAACCGCGCGCTGGTTCCGGCCAGGGTCATATCCGCCATCAGGGCGAGACTGCACCCGATCCCGGCGGCCGCGCCGTCCACCGCGGCGATCACCGGCCGCGGCAGTTCGTACACGGCACGCATCATCCGGTGATAGGTCCGGTCCACGGTTTCGTCCAAAACCTGCTCCCGGGGCACCTCCCCCCCCTCGGCGTGCATCCGGGCAAAGGGTTCCGCGGTAAAGTCCGCCCCGGCGCAGAACGCGCCGCCCGCCCCGGTCACAACCAGCACCCTGGTCCCGTCCCCGGCGCTCTTCTCCACCTCCTGCGCGATCCGAAGCGCGTGTTCCGGGCTGATGGCGTTCCTCTTCTTCGGGATGTTCAGGGTGAGGGTCTTCACGCCCTCGTCCATCGTGGTGAGGATTTCCTGGTCCAGGTTCATGACTCCTTCCTCCCTCTCCACGGGCCTTGCACTCCCCTTGCTGCGCCCGTGGGCCTCGTTTGGAACGTCTCTGGATAGGTTCTCCGTTGAAACGGAGATGGAGCCCTTTTCTATCGCGTTCCCTTGGCGGAATCAATGGAGGATGCTAAAAGGGAGATACGGACGGTTCATCGAATCCAACCAGCAGCCAGGAAAGCACGGGTATGACCGTCAAACTCTTCGGCGCAGCACTGGACGCCCTGGACGACCCCGAGCGGGTGGGGTTGAAGAAGGCCTACGTACGCGCCCGCGCTGAAGGGCGCCTTCCCCCGGGCCTGCCAGACGACCCGTACGACGCCCTGGCTCCCGGGATCATGGAAGGTGCCGGAGGCATGGTGGAAGACGCGGGCAAACTGGAGATCCCAGGCTGGCTCACCCCAAGGCCGCGGCCGGAGGACGAACACCTGGTCACCCCCGAACACTACCACGCATTCCTCCAGGAGAACCGGATCCGGGACTGGACCGACAGCTGCGCCCGCTTCGTGGAACAGGAGATCCTTCCCCGCGTCCCCTGCATGATCGCCGTGGATCACGCCATGACCGCCGGCCCCATCCGGGCGCTGGTCTCCCGACATGGTCCCGAGGCGGTGACGGTGGTAGTACTCGATTCCCACTTCGACGCTGTGCCGTGGGAACTGCGGCGGACGGAACCGGAGACTGCCACCGGGGCGGGGGGGTCCGGAACACATAACTGCGGCAGCTTTCTGGCCGCCCTGCTGGACGAAGGCGTGCTCCTGCCGGAGAACCTCTTCGTGGCCGGGGTTTCCGACTTTCCGGCATCCGGGACTACCACAAAAGACTATGAGCGTGCCTACCTGTCCTTCCTGGAGAAAGGTGTGCACGTCTATACCAGGGACCGCGCTGAAAAACCCACCTTTCCGGCCGAGTTGGAACAGGACCTGGCCCAAAACCGGGGCACCCATCTTTACGCAAGCCTGGACGCCGACGCGGGAGCGCTGTCCTGCATGAACGCGGTGCGGTTCCTGGATACCCGGGGCCTCCCGGAAACCTGCCTCCTGTCCCTTGCAACCGTGCTGAAAAACCTGATAGATAATGGAAAATTCCGTTTGGCCGGCCTGGATGTGGCCGAGGTGGACGTGCACCTGCTGGGCCTGGAGGGGCTCCAGGGCGAGCCGGATCGAACGGTCCAGGTATGCACGGATTTTCTCAATCGGCTGTTGATGACGGAAAAACCATAGAAGGACAGGAAAACACTCATGATCACCCGACGTTTTCATCCTGACAAAGCAAAGCAGAAACGGATCCTCCGGGCCCTGTGCGACATCGTGGGTACGGAGCGGGCCACGGACAACCCCTCGATCCTCTACTCTTACTCGGGCGCCGCCATGGTGTTCCCCAAGGCCCAGCCCCACTTCGTGGTGCGGCCCAAAACCACGCAGGAGGTGCAGAAGGTTCTGGCGGTGGCCCGGAGAAACCAGGTGCCGGTGACGCCCGTGGGCAGCGGTTCCCAGGAACCCAGCACCTACCCGTGGTTCGGGGGCATCGTGCTGGACACCATGGCCATGGACCGCATCCACAAGATCGACCCCGAGGGGGGCTACGCGCTCATCGAGCCGGGGGTCACCATCGGCAGGCTCTCCCGGGAACTGGACAAAAAGGGCCTGCGGTGCACGGTGGGCTCTTTTCCTCCCGGGATCAGCGCCCTGTGCAACTACCTGATGACCGCGGTCAACTCGCACCGGACCCAGGGTCCCCTGGACGACATCCTGGGCCTGGAGGCGGTGCTGGCGGACGGCACGGTGATGCGCACGGGCAGCTCGGCTTTCAGCGAGACCTACCCGTCCACAGGCTGGTTTCTGGGCTCCAACAGCTTCCCGAACCTGAAGAACCTGTTCATCGACGCGGCCGGCACCCTGGGCGTGGTGACACTGGGAGCGGTGAGGGCGTACAGCAAGGGCGAGAGCAGCACCATGCCCCTGAGCGCCTTTGACGACTACCCCTCGGCCCTGGAGTACATGACCCGGCTGGGCCGGGGAAACCTGGTGCAGCACGTGTGCTCCTGGCACTGGATCCTGTACACCATCATCGACCACCTGGGTCAGTACGGGCGGGGCGCCCCGGCGGACGTACTTCTCAAGAAACCCTGGGAGGCGCCCAAGGACAGACCGTACATCGTGGTGGTGCCTTCCATCGCCGGGTTCCAGGAGCCCGTGGAGGCCGCGGAGAAGACCGCGGAGCGGATCACCCGGGAACTGGGCGGCCGTATCTGGACCGGGGAGTGTCAGGACAAGTGGCCGGGGGCCTGGAAGTTCTTCAAGGACCACTACATGGATCACCC
>CAYTRL010000129.1:0-13818 GCA_964439795.1 uncultured Thermodesulfobacteriota bacterium | reverse complement strand
ACCTCTACTATGCCATGGTCTGCTACGGCCTCGTCCACGCCGATCTTCATCCCGGCAACATGCTCGTCTCCCCGAACGGCTTCTTCTGGGTTTTCGACCTGGGCCTGGTGGACGAGATGGACTGGGAGTTGCGAAAAGGCTTCTTCGAAGCGTGGTTCTCCACGTTCAACGGAGATGGAGGGCCCTTTGCACGCCTGATGCTGAGGTTCTCCGTCTCCAACGGCGTCGAGGACATGGAGACGTTCGAATCCGACGTGAAGGCATTCCTCAGGAAACACGTAACCCTGCGCCGCATCTCGGACCTGGAGTTTGGAAGCGTCATGATGGCCATGGGGGATCTGCAGAGAAAATACAGGATCGTGGCGGAGCCCGCCTGGACAAGCATCGCCGTCTCGCTTGTGTCCGTGGAAGGCCTTGCTCGCCACTTCGATCCGGACATGAACATCGTCCGGACCATTTCACCCCACCTGAAGAAGTTCCTGAGAAAGCTCTACCTCATGGACCCCAGGCTCAAGAGGACAACGGGGTCCGTCGGACAACCTGCTCGTCATTTATGAACGCAACGACTCTCATAGTTCCCCGGCATTTGATAGAAATCGATCCACTACCGATGACAGGCACCTGTTATGGTTCCTTCGGCCAGGGAGAGCTTCATTCTGGTTGGTGACCCGAGCAGTTCCGCCGCCTGCCTGGCATCGCGCATTCGCCGTTCCTGGGGATACTCCCTGGAGTACCCATAGCCGCCAAGAAGCTGGACGCCATCGGTGGCTGCGCGAATGGCGAGATCTCCGGATAGTATTTTCACCGCCAGGCGCGTCTCCGGGTCCGGTTCACATTTTACCGAATGCAACCAGGCCGCGTACAGGGTCTTGTACTCGACGGTCATCAAGCCGTACATCGTACGCAGCTGGGAGTGCTCGTGGATCATCCTGCCGCCCTGGTAACGTTCCAGGCCGTATTGAACCGCGTAGTCAAGGGAACCCTTGAGGATTGCAATGAGTATGGCTGAAACAGTGGAGTAGAAGAGCCCGTGCAAACCGTCAACCGCCTTTTCTCCCTTCATGAGCAGGTGGTTTGCAGGGAGACTCACATCCGCGAGATCGATATGCCCTGCCGGGCACGAGCGAAGCCCCAGCATTTCTACCGCTTCAGGCCTTTTCCCCTCGCCAAGGGGCAAAAGGAACAGTGCGGTTTCATGATCATCAAGTTCAGCCGCGATGACCACGGCATCGGCTGCCGGTGCATTGGCCACCCGTACCGCCCTGCCGGAGAGTATATAGTGATCGTCTTTCTTTACCGCCCGCGGCACACCCTGCAAATCATCGGCCTGCAGGTACAAAGGATATCCCATCAGGGAGGGAACCTCTGTTCTGATGAATTGCGCTTTCATTTCATCATCCCCTGACAGAAGGGCCTGCACGGCCATGGCGTGAGCCAGCAGGCTCGCGGCAAAGCCGGCGTCACTGTGTGCGACCTTCTCGAGGACCAGGGCCCAGGTCTCACAGGGAAGGCTGACGCCGCCGAGCTCCTCAGGGGCGGTGATGGACAGGAGTCCGGCGTCGACGGCGCCCTTGAGGGCGTCCCAGGCGAAATCGGCATAGGGATAGGCGTCACGGGTCTCACCCTTTGCGGCGAGTTCCCGATCCGCGAATTTTTCCGCCGTATCGAGTATGGCTCCAGTCATTTCGTCATGAGAGTCTGTCATATCGGCCTCCTACAGGGTCGTGCTGCGGGCGATGATCGAATCGAAGATGTGTTTCCGGTTCATCTGGTTGGTCCCCTCGTAGATCTGGAGCAGCTTGGCGTCACGAAAGATTTTTTCCACGCCCGAGGACTGTTCGAGCCCGGCAGCACCGGCGATCTCCAGGCCCAGGTTCGCGTTCGTCATCGCCAGATCCGTGGCTTTCAACTTGGCCGCCGAGGAGCAGGCCTGGACCCGCTGTCTGCGCCTGATGCTTATATTATCGATCATCTTATTCATGATCTTACTCATGGCCTTCGAGCGAAACATTCTCTGGTACAGGGGGGACAGGAGGATGAAGTTGGGGGTCAGTCTCTGGAAAAGGTCCATGACAGGATTGCTCATAAGGCTCATGAGTCCGTGATCGGATTCGGCAAAAGCAGCTTGAATGCTCAACGCGCGACCCGTCATGACATTGGCCAGCATTTCCGCCAGAATCTGCTGCACCCACTGTTCGTCAATGAGACGGCGCCCCCTGTATCGTTCGGTCCCGGCTGTTCTGAGGGCCTGTTCGAAGGCCCCTCTGGCGCAGCCGGTGCCGATGGCGGCAACGCCGACCCGGGAGGTCCCGAGAACGAACATGATCCGTTCAATGTAACGCTCATGGTTTTCCATGTCCGCAAGGACCAGGTCGTCAGGCACAAAGCAGTCCTCGAAGACCAGCACGGAAGCCGGGCAGGCACATTGTCCCATTTTGAGTTCGTGTTTGGGTGTGGAAAAGCCCTCCATTCCGGTTTTGACCATAAATCCGATCCCGCTGTGGAACGGGTCGTTCTTATCCAGGTAGGCACTGGTCATGTGCCACGTAGCGAAATGTCCGTCGGAGATGAAAACTTTCTGGCCGTTGAGGAGATAACCGCCTTCCACCCTCCGGGCGGTCATGCCGACACGGGCCGTTTTGTAGAACTCTTCATCCTCCACGTCGGAGCCGGCACCAGGTTCGGTGTGGGCCGCACTGATCATGACCGGCTCTCCGTTTTTCTCGCCCTCGATGATCTCCCTGCTGATTCGAGCCATAAGGTCGACATTCATGCCCGAGGCCATTCCACTGAAGCCGAGATAGTGGGCGGCGACGACATTGGCCAGACCGGTACATGCGGCGCACAGCTCCTCGACCATGATGGCCATCTCGATGAGGTCGCCCCCCTGTCCGCCGAATATCGGCGGGATCACTGCCGAAAACATCTTCTCCCTGGCGGCCTGGCGGCAGAAATCCCAGTTGAGAGAATCGTGATCCTCCCGGGATTGGCGATCAACCGTGAGCGCAATCGGGCGGATGTACTTGTCCGCAAATGCGCGGTACCGCTGCCGGGCCCTCTTCCAGCGTCTGACTTTGAAGGGACGGCTTCTTTTCATGGCAGCGAGGATCGGATAGCAATCCTCGAAATCCATGTCGATGAAATCAATGGGTTCTGTCATTTGGATTGCTCCCCCCGTTGTGGCCAGTGGGTTAGCCAGCTCCGTCCTTACCTGGATGGGGCCTCGAGGATGTGGATGCCCATGGCCGCCTCTTCCGAACCTAAAGCGCCGCCCCCATTCTCCGCCAGGGCCAGGGTGGGGTTGTTTACCTGGCGTTTTCCGGCCCGGCCCCTCAGCTGGGTGACCAGTTCATGGATCTGGGCCAGGCCCGAGGCGCCGATGGGATGGCCCCTGGACGTAAGGCCGCCGCTTGGGTTGACGGGGATATTCCCCCCGAGCCTCGTGGCGCCCGATTCCGCCAACAGGCCGCCCTCACCCTGCGGACAGAAGCCGATGTTTTCAACCTGCCGGAGTTCTCCGAATGCCGTAGCGTCATGGACCTCGGCAACATGGATCTCCCCGGGGGACACCCCGGCCCGCTCACAGGCCAGCCTGGAAAGCCGTTCCCCGATCTCCGGTTCTTCGAATCCCATAGGCCTCTCTTTGCCTGAGCCCAGGATCGAGGCCCGCACCTTCACGGCCTGCTTTCCAAGCCCCAGCCTTTTCGTCACCGCAGCCGAGCACAGGATCGCCGAGGCGGCACCGTCTCCGATCGGCGCACACATGGACCGCGTCAAAGGCCAGCTTACCATCCGGTCGGCCAGCACCTGTTCCGTTGATACTTCAAACCGGTATTGGGCATTGGGGTTCAGTGTACTGTTGAAATGGTTTTTGGATGCAATAAGGGCCATTTGCTCTACCGTGCTTCCGAACTCCTTCATGTGTTGCCTGGCTGCAAACCCGTACACATCCATAAAGGGCGAATGGTCTCCCGTTGAGTAGGAAACAAGTTCCCGCATCGCACCATAGCCCATCTTTTCCCCTAGAGAGATGGCCACCACAAGGGAGTCCCGGATGTTTTTGACTCTCGATTTCAAGCCCTTCTTCTTGCGGGATTTCTTCCCGCTCCCGGTTCCGTACTTCTCCCTGAATATCTCGATCTGTTTCCTGTCTTCGCCAGTGAGTTGGAATTGGGAACCTTTCAAGCCCTTCACGATTTCCAGGCAGGCTTCAAAGTCGATCCCTCCCAGAAAGCTGGCGAAAACCGCCTGGGCATTTTCATGGTAGAGTTTCTCCGCCCCTACGGCCATGGTGATGTCATAGAGTCCGCCGGCCACCCCCATCCAGGCTTGATGGAAGGCCGTGGACCCTCCGGCGCAGGCGTTTTCCACATTGGTGATCGGTATCTCCTCGATCCCTGCGGGTCGTAAAGCGACTTGTCCCCGAATCGAGCTCTGCCCGCGGTCTCCCCACCCGGAATTGGAGAACCACAGGGCCTGAACGTCCTTTTTCTCCAGACCGGCGTCTTTCAAGCAGGCAGTCGCTGTCTGAGCGGAAAGATCCTTTATGCTTTTTTCCAGGTATCTTCCAAACCGGAGGGTATCCACTCCAATGATATAAACATCTTTCATCACGGCACCTTTCGCGGTTATTGTTCCAGAGGGCCAGGCTGTTGTTTCAATATATGAGGGGTGATCCCGGTCGAGAAACACCTGCTGCCGGGCATTCCTCATGGTCCCGGCAGTCACCTCTTGGAAAGTTATTTCAATTTTTTCATGGGATTGTGTTCCAGGTAGTTGGCAGCCGTGTGCCCTCCGGCTTCGATCCGCAGGGGGACATCGACCACCTGGGTGTACTTTTTGATAACGTCACGCACTTTGGGGGTGACCCGGCAACCCTCTTCGACAAAGAGCTCATAAAAAAAGGGAATGATGAAGTAGTCCACCCAGAGTACATATTCCCCTTTTTTGAGACCGGTGATGTCCATGCGCTGCATCAGGCAGCCGATCGTGCCCGGATGGTCCTCCGGGGGCATCGATTCATTCAAGTCGTCGGAGTAAACCATGGAGGTGTGCCCCTTGAGCTGTCTTGCCAGTTCCGGGCCGATCATGTTGCGGGCCAGAAGGGTCATCGGCTCACCGGTGATGATGCGCCATTCCCTCCGGGGGTCGGGGATCGGAACCTCCTTCAAACTCGATTCCTGTGGGGAAGGATGACCATCCACCAGGACCGGCGGGGTCAGGCTCGTCAGGCTGAAAGCTCCGAACATGTCCGGAGTGTAATCGCTGCCCACACAAATGTTTGCCCGCTTGAACACGGATCCAAGCCGGAAAGGGACCTTGATCCGGGTCGGGCTGTGGAACCAGAACCCATGTTCCGCACGACCCCCGCCCCAGGAATCGGAAATGATCTTGGGCGAGCGGAGACCCCCCACCAGGGGCAAGTAATTCTCGGGCACTCGATGTCCCACCACCGGACCGGTTGAGTAACACGCCGTGTCGGAGCGGAGCTTTCCCTCGTTGAGACGCAGGGTGAAAAGTCCCCCCTTGAACTTGGCAGCCATCCGCAATCTCAACGTGTCACAGCTGTCCTTGAGATTTCCGCCCATTTTCGGGGAACACTTGAGGGTCTTGTAGGAAATCTTGTGTGTGCCCCCATAGTCTATATAGGTCGCGATCTCTCCCTCCTGGTCATACAACAGCACTACGTCCCGAAGCCTGTTGCCCTCTCCGGGTACGAGTCCGGCCCTCAGATCCTTGTCCGTCGGGGCTCGGTCGAACACATAATCGAACGTATCGCACGTGAGAAGCGGAGGCGGTGCGGCAAACGAAAACAGGTAAACCCATCCTTTCCCCTGGTCGGAGGGATCTACGACCGTCAATTCCATGCCCTCCAGATGGTCGGCCGGCCAGCGGCTCATGGGGGCCCGGTCCCCTGCATCGGCGACAAAAAAAGAGAGCACGTCCTGGATGTCCAGGACTTCGTTCCCGTCGGCCGCGTTCCCCTTGGGGCCCTGAGGAACCACCCAGTTCAGGTCATGGGTCCGTTCGTCTACCTGGAAGGCGATCCGGCGGAACTCCCCCCGGCTGAAGGCGAAGAGCCGCAGATCTTTCAGGGGCGTGCCCAGGAAGGGAGAAAGGAGTTCCCCGAGTACGAAAACCGGCTCGACAACACGAGTAAGGGTGCGGCCGGCATATGCCTCCGTTGTACCGGGTGCTTCCCGGACATCTTCAAGGGCAGAGGCGGGAAAGGGAAGAACAAATGCGCTGAAGAGAATGACGAACAGAGGGGCAAAGGTTTTCTTCATCGATCCTCTTCCTTCTTCACGTTGAAGGGTGACGTGTACGAATCAAAATGCTCATCTCGCCACCTCTGTTGCCCGTACCTGTTCGAAAAGGTCCTGATCCACGCAGTCCCCTTTCAAGCCTTTGAAGTAGATGAACTTGCATACGTCCTTTGCATCGTAAAGGGAATCACCTTTCTTTCTCAGGAAGTTGCCGGGCCGGGTCACGAAACCGAAGGGGCCCTGGTTCCGGATCTGGTATCGATTCGTCATTGCGCAGTGCGTGCAGTAGACGGGCAGGTCCTTCATGGAAAAGCTGCAGGCGTGCTCCCCGGCAACCCTGGCCGGGCCGCCCGCATGCCCGTAGAGCCCGGAGTGTACAAGCATGCCCCCGCTCCCGCATGTTTTCAAATGGAAGGTAAAGCGGTCTTCTTCCTCCTCTACTTCAAACCCGGCCATGTAGTGGGAATGCAGCACATCGGCCATGAACTCGATGTTGGCTCTGTCGTCCCGGATCTTCATCAGCTCAAGGACATTTCTGAATACCGGGTCATAGCATGTCTCGATACACCCCTGTACCCCCCCGGCGCCCTCGGTGCGGTACACGAAGGAGAGCAGTGAAGCGGACCAATGGACCAGGGTGTCGTGAAGGGGCTTCCATTCCGCGGGGAAGAGCTCAAACAACCTTTTGGCCTCGTTGATTCGTCCGGCCCTCAGATACGTTTGTGCCCTTTCCATGAGCGGATCTTCCCACGCTGCGATTTCATCCTCCGGAAAAACAGGGTCCGTCTCCTTGATCACGGAATCCCCGCCGGAACAGAGACCGGTCGTGTTTCCAGGGTCCTTGGAGAAGACCAGGGAGCAGGCCCCGGCGGGCCGGCTCTTGCACCCTTCCACCCGGAAAAGAGGAGCGCCCAGCACCTCTTGGGAAAGCTCCCGGACCACCTCGCACGCGGTACAGAACAGTGGGAAGTCTGTCTGTCCACGCGTGATGGGATGGGTTTCCTTCACCAGCGGATACGCCCCGGGGACGCGCGTGTACCACCCTTCCAGCAGGAGCCTCCCCCCGCTGCCGCAGGGCCGGCGCAGGATGACCACCCTTTCGGTGCTCTCCCGGATCTCGAGCCTTCCCAGATCCGAACGCCAGGGCAGGATCAGCCCCCGGACGCCGTGCGTCCATCCAAGGGTGCGGAACCGGTCCAGCGCCGGTTGCAGCCAGACCGACACAGAACATCGCAGGGCCTGGTGAAGCGCCTCCACGCCCCTCTCCCGGTAGATCATCCCCAGCATCCGGGCGATCCAGTGCAGGTAGCCGAAATAGAGTTGATAGTGAGCCGTGGAAAGTTGCACGGCCAGCAGTTGTGCGGAACGTACATCCCCCCGGTCCAGGGCCTCCAACGCCCGTTGTGCGGGGTGGGTGTTCAGCCGGGTCCGTTCCTCTTCCGTGAAGATCCGGTGCATGCGTGTGTCTCCCGTTGCGGGACGCCTCCGTGACGGATTCAGCCCCTGCACAGGTACGCACCCAGCACAGAGACTCCCGCACCCAGGGCCGCGAGGAGCAGGCACTTGACCAGGTTCATGGACGTGCCGTCCGTGATATTGGATGTGACGAACCTGGCCGGAAGCCCGCCGGGCATCTGCCCCCCTCCCATCAGGGTGGACAGCAGGTACACCTTTGGCCAGAGGCTCCGCCTGCCGCACAGGGTCAGCACGCCGAGAACTACGGTGGACGACCCCAGCATCACCAGCACCACTCCCAGGATGAACCACGGATACTCGATCCACAGCCCGCTCATGAGCGTTCTCCTTCCTTCATCTCCTGGCCTCAGGTCTCCGCCTCGTCCGGAAACAGGAATTCGCCCCGCATCTCGGCCAGCACGCGGATGATGCGGTCCGCGGCCTTCATGTGCTTGATCAGCTCGCTGATCTTCCCCTTGATCTTGATCTGACGGGTCATGATCACGGCCTTCTTCAGGTTCAGTTTGCCCTCGGCGATGAGCTTCCAGTTCTTGAAGGCGCCGGAGATCTCGTACTCCACATCGGGATCATCACCGGGCTCCAGGACCCTCCACTCCCGTATCTCCCCGTGATAGGGGTCGATATAGAACCGCAGGTCCCGGTTCAGCATGGGATGGATCCCCGGCTCCGCCAGGCACAGGAAGATGATCCGCCCCTCATAGTTCACGGCCACGCGCTTGTATTCCTCGTCCTCGTTGATCCGCTTCATGAAAGCGTCCAGCCACTCCGCGGTTCCGAAAATAAGGCTCATGTCGTTTCCTCCCTGTTCATTTCTTTTCAAACATTTACACGCCCCCTGTAGAACGCTTCGTCGCCCTCGGGAACGGAGAGGCCCACGGCACGCCGGGCTCCTTTCAGGAGCTCTTTCTGGTGCTCGTACAGGCGCGAGGTGGGCAGGGTGATGGGTCCGCCGTTCATCCCCGCAAGCCACCCGAAGTACTTCCAGTGCATGATGTTATAATTGCCCTCGTATACCGTGAAATCCGCCAGATCCATCACGGCCTTGATCAGGGGTATGAGCCGCCAGTAGATCTCCATGGCCTCGTCAAAGCTGCCTTCCACCAGCAGGCGGAAGAAGTCCACCATGAGCCGGTTGTCCGCGTCTTGGAACACCGAATAAGGGGCCGACCCGGCCCACTGCTGCCCGAAACGGGTCACATACGTGTTCCAGAAGTCCGGGAACGGTGCAGCCACCAGGATCTTGTCCCCGAACAGCCGGAAACACTGGGTGTTGTGCGCGGCGTCGATCACGCCCAGCTTCATGGCCACCACGTTCTCGATCTCCGCGATCCGGGCCAGCAGGTGCGGGTTGAACGTGCTCGTGTGAAACCGCTCGAAGTTGGGCTTGTGGGTGGCGTAGGCCGTCACCGCCAGGTCCACCGAGTCGCACACCGTGCGGGTGAACTCGTAGATGTCGTCTTCACTGCGAGGATAGAAGTACGGCGGATAGGCAAGCATTATGCAGTCGCAGCCGCACTCCTGGGCGAGCCGGGCCGTGGCCACCGAATCCTCCAGGGTGTTGGCCGAGACGTAGGCGTCCACCAGGATCTCCCCCCCGGCCTGGTCCACGGCGATCTCCCAGAACTCCCGCATCATGTACTCCATCATCATGAACGGCAGCCCCTCGATGGCGGCGGTGGTCATGAAGAACCCGTGCCGCTTGCACATCTCCACGTCGTGGCGTATGCCGGCCTCGTCCAGGTTCCATGTCATTCCGTCGTCGATTTCCTCCTCCTTCAGGGACGGCAGCAGCACGTTTTCCAGGCCCCGGTACTTCTCCCGGGCCCACTCCATGGCTTCGCTCTTCCTGTACTCGGACATGGTTCCCTCCTTGTTTTTTTGAAACCCTACAGCCGATCCAGGATGTCCTGGCGCTGGATCTGGTTGGGCCCCTCGAAGATCTGCGTAACCTTCACGTCCCGCATGTAGCGCTCCAGGGGATAGTCCTTCATGTACCCGTAACCTCCAAAGATCTGCACCGCATCCGAGGCCACCTGGTTCGCCATGTCCGAGCAGAAGGTCTTGGCCATGCAGGAGATCCTGAAACGCTCTTCCAGGTCACGGTCCAGCTGCAGCGCCATCCACCCTGACTTGTGGGCCAGGGTCCGCCCCGCCTCGATCATCATGGCCATGTCGGCAAGCATGAACCCGACCCCCTGGTGTTCGATGATCGGTTTTCCGCCCTGCACGCGCTCCCGGGCGTAGGCCAGCGCCGCCTCGTAGGCCGCCCTTGCAATGCCCACTGAAAGGGAGCCCACGGCCCCCCGCGTGAAGATCATGACGATCTCGGTAATCTCCACCCCCTCCCCCTCCTCACCGAACAGGCCCCCGTCGGGCACGAACACCTCCTCAAAAACCATCTGAACGGTGGGGGAGGAGCGCATCCCCATCTTGTCTTCGACACGTCCCACGCTCAGCCCCTTGCTGTCCCCGGAAACCAGGAACATGGTGGAGGCCTCGCTCCCCTTCTTCACGTCCGCCGTGGCCAGCACCCCGTAGACCCCGGCCACGCCCCCGTTGGTGATGAAGTTCTTGGTCCCGTTGATCACATAGCCGCCGTCCACCTTCCGGTAGGTGGTCCGGATGCTTCCCGGCCCGCACCGCTTCACGGACTCCACGTCCGACCCGCCCACCGGTTCGGTGAGGCATCCCGCGGCCGGAACGCCACGGGTGGAGGAGATCCGGGGGAGGAACCGCTCCTCCTGCTCCGGGGTGCCCAGGGTGAGGATCAGGGATTGAACAGCCCACGTGACCCCCATGCTCACGGCGAACCCCGCGTCGCAAGCGGCCAGCTCCTCGATCATGAGAAACAGCGCCAGGGGGGAGGCACCGGCCCCCCCGTACTCCTCGGGGACCAGGGCCCCGAGCAGGCCGATCTCCGCCGATTTCCGCCACAACCGCTGGAAGAGCTCCGGGTCGTGATGTGCATCCAGCAGGGGAGCCGCGGGCAAGAGCTCTTTCCGGGCGAACTTCCGGGCAAGCTCCTGCATCTGGATTTCTTCCTCGGTGAAGTTGAAATCAAGCATGGGAACCCTCCTTTTTCGTTTTCCTTGACGCAACCATCTCCCTGAGCGCTTCCTCCGCCGTATACTCCGGCCGCCAACCCAGCACGCGCCCGGCTTTCCTGTTGCTCGCCACCAGGGGAAACTCGAACAGCTTGAGGCTCCGGGAAGAGCCCGGGAACAGGTTCAGGCCCAGGGCGAACGCTGCGTCCGAAACCTTGCAGGCCAGAAGCCAGGGGATGGGCAGGGGCCGTTTTCCCAGGATCCGGGCCAGTTCGCGCAGGGTCAGGGGCCGGTCTGCTGCGATGTTGAAGGCCCCGGGCAGATCCCGGATCACAGACAGATGGATCGCCCGGGCCATGTCCCGCTCGTGTACGAAACTCAGCGGATCATCCCGGCCCGCCAAGACCGGGAGCAGGGGAAGCGCCAGGACCCTGTCCAGGAGCGCATTGGCTTGTGGCCCCACCACCACGCCGGGCCGCAGCCGGGTGACGATCCTGTCCGGATGCCTCCCGGCGAAACCATCCAGAAACTCCTCCACCTCCTGTTTGGCCCAGCTGTAGTAGAACTCGTCCCGGTCGTTTCCCAGGAGCGGGCAGTCCTCGTCCACGGGAACCGGAAGGTCCGGTCGGATCCCGTACGCGGTGATGGAACTCAGGCAGACGATCTTCCTGACACCTGCTCTTGCGGCGCATTCGTACACGTTGATGGAACCGTTGCGGTTGATGTCGTCCGTCTCGGCCCGGTCCCGGCCCTCGGCCACCACAAAGGCAAAGTTGACCAGGACCTCGCAACCGGCCATGAGCTCGTAAAGTCCCGGGTCCCGGATATCCCCCCGGTGGAAGGTCAGTCCCGCAACGGTCCGTGCCGGCGGCCTGAGGTCCAGGCCCCGGATCTCGGAAACATCAGGGTCCTGTTCCAGGAGTGCGAGAAACGGCTGCGCCATGGAGGCGTTCACTCCCGCGATGAAAACCCTCATCCCTTCACTCCGTTGCACCATCAGGGATATTGCGAGGAGCGATAGCGACGCGGCAATCCCCCGGCGCAGCAGGAATACGGGGCCGGGGGGTTGCCGCGCTCCGCTCGCAATCTCCACTTCGTTGCGACTTCACTTCGTTCGCGATCTTCGACCACGTTCCGCTCGCAATCTCCATCTTTGTGTCCCCTGCCTGAGGGATGGGCGGCCGGGAGCCGAAAGCTAACCGCTGACAGCTGACAGCCAATATCGACTTCAGTCCGGTGCGATCCGCGGAGGCCACCCCGCCGGGTTGGAGAACACCTGTTCCCCGATCCGGATCTCCAGGGGATTCCTTCGGATGTCCATGAACGCGTCCACCACCTCGCTTCGGAACCGTTCCGGATCGTACATCCGGTCCGGGAAGAACCAGCAGAGCAGCATGTCATAGGTCCCGGGCTTGAGGCCCTTGACCCGGGAAGTGTTGAAATGGAAGCCGATGCTGCCCGGCTCCTTTTCCGGCGGCACGGGGCTTTCCCGGTCGTCCAGGTATCCCACCTCGATCTCCGCCTGCTCCTGGTAGCGCTCGTCCCAGACCGAAGCCGTGATCACGGCGCCCTGGGGTCCCACTGCGGCACGCCACTCGTCCAGGCTCGTGTCCATTTTTGTTTCATGCCCGTCCATCCGCCCGTCGATCAGGAACCCTTCCGGGTTGTTGGAGTTGTAGAACCTCATCCCCAGCGCCTTTTCAGACATGTCGTACCCCACGGTCACGGAAAATGAGGACATAACGTAACCCGGGTTGACGAATACCCGGATCCTTCCCGGCACAAGGACCATGGTGTCGTAGAGATACACGTCCATGTAAGCCCGGGGACTCCGGATCCCCAGAGGCAGAACCCCCTGCATCCAGAACCGGCCGAAGCACCGCACCGGTCCCGCGCGCAACGCTTCCATCCCCCCCAGGATGCTGGTTTCATCCAGGGAAATTTTCAGGGTATTGAACAGGAAGCCCACCTTGATCCTCACCTTGAGGGCGTCCAGCAGGTCCTCCCCGCTTCCGCCCGCCTCGGGGCGGCAGACCCAGTAGTCGGTAAGGGGCGTCTGGTACGTCTTCCCCCGGATCCGGTTCACCCTGCCTCTGAGGGTTCCGGTGAGATAGTTCAGGGAATAGGGCAAGCCGTCCGTACCCCCGACGAGTTCCATCCGTGGTTCCGGGTCTTCCCGGACTCCCTCGTCTTCCAACCGCTGCAGGTACAGGTACCCCTTCTCCCCTCTCAACGGATCCCGGATCTCGAGTTCCAGCACAGACCCGGTAAGGCGGGCCCGCTCCTTGTCACCGGCCCTCCGACCGGCGTCCTTCCCCATGAACACAAGCATGTCCCGGGCATCCAGCCTTCCGTCTCCCTGCAGGGTTTCTCCCTCCAGCACAAGGGGAAGGACCATCTCACCCCCGGGGGTTCTCTCATCGATCTGAAACGGAACGGGCACGAACCGGCCCTCCCTCCAGGCCAGGAGACGGAACCGGGAGAGCGGCGTTCCCAGAAACGGCTCCAGGTAGGTTCCCTTCACCTCCACGGGATCGTACTCACGGGTCATGACCCGGCCGGAATCCGACCGGGCTTCCTGCAGGGCGGAACCCGTGTCCGTCCCCGCCGCGACCGCCTGTGCCCCGCATGGCGGGACCTGCGGGAAAAGGCACAGGAAAGAGGTAGAGAGCAAAAAAGCGAGCCGCTTTTTACGTGCAGAGATGTTCATGGCAGCCACTCCGGACCCGATGTGAATAAATACACAGGAGATCATCCGCATATGCTCCTTCAAACCGATCTCCCCTGCCGCATAGAGCCAAAGACAGGGAAAACATGAACACCAATTTATCGATTTCAAAATTATACTTAACGTTCGGTAAATTAAATAAGAAAAAAAATATGGCCTTCCTCCCAAACGGCTATTCTTTTCGAAGCCCGTGGAGGATCAGGCCCACCATTTCCTGCTTGAGCTTTTCAATCCGTTCGGGGGAGGCGTAGTCCTCGCCGGCGTGGGTCTCCACTTGTCGGCGGAGATCTGCCGTGATGGCCTG
>CAYTRL010000128.1:0-13843 GCA_964439795.1 uncultured Thermodesulfobacteriota bacterium | reverse complement strand
ACCGGGGGAGGGGTGCTGCATCTCCTTCACACTTCCCGTCCCGGAGGACGGGGAGAAACCCTTTCCTGATGTGCCGGAACAGGATGACTGAACATACAAGTCCGTAACCGTGGGTCGAATCATGGAAAGAATCCTGGAAGAACGGGAATTCAGGGCGTTCATTCACTCCTTCTCGGAGGGGATCGTTCTTACGGATGCCAGAGATTCCGTCTGCTGGATCAACCCCATGGCCGAAGATCTTCTCGGGGTGCAGTCGGAGGAGTGGACCGGCCGGTCCGTGGACCAGCTTCTCGGGGAAAGGCCCGACCTGAGCTGGATCTTCCGGGAGAAGGGCCCGGGCGGGCATCTGCGGTGCTGGGAGGTCATGGAATGTCTCCATACCGACTGCCCGCTGCACGGAAAACCGTTTACCGATTGCTGGGCACGAAAACGCTGTGAGGCCTGCATCTCTTCCACACCGGAACAGGAGGAGTTTTCATCCACCCACGGGAAATGCGCCCACTGCAAGATCTACAACTCCTACGCATTCCACCGGGAGAAAGAGATCCACCGGCCCGAGGCCGAAAACATCATGCTCCACTCCCACACCACCCCGCTCTACGATGAGACCGGAACCATCCTGGGCAATATCTACCTGCTGCGCAACGTCACGCAGGACCGGGAACTGGGAAGGATGAAAGACGAATTCTTTTCGGCGCTTTCTCATGAACTGCGCTCCCCCCTGACCTCCATCCGTTCTTATACCGAGATCCTGCTGCATTACGCCGACGACACGGACACGGAGACGCAGAACGAGTTCCTGAAGATCATCCACGCGGAGAGCGACCGTCTCGATCAGATGATCGACGACATGAATGAACTGCAACAGCTGGAATCCTCCCGATCGGTGTGGAACAACAAAAAGATCTCTCTTCCCCAGATCGTACAGCAGGTTCTCCAGGACCATCAGCGTACCCTGACCCGAAGACAGATCCGGTGTCAGACTGAAATGGACCCCGCCTGCCCCAAGATCTGGTCGGACCCGGACAAGATCTATCACGTGGTCAGCTCGCTGATCGGGAACCTGTCGCGCCAGACGCCGAAACAGGGAACGATCCTGATCCAGGTCCAACCCATGAAGGGACGGAGGAAAAGCGACAGCGATCTGTTCCTAAAGTGTACCCTGACCACCCACCCGCTGCCCGCCTCGGAGGGAGAACCTGATCCAAGGGCAGGCGTCGTCCCCGGCGACGAAGTCGCCAGAGACGACAAAGTCGCCAGGGACGACAAAGTCGCCCGGGACGACGCCCGGGAAAAAAAGAAGGGGCTGAGTCTCATGTTTCTTCTCTGCAAGACCATCCTGATCCAGTACGGCGGCCGCTTCTGGATCGAGAGCGGAGAAGGAAGCGCGGGGTACACCTTTCACTTCACCCTGCCGGTCGACATGCCCAGCGGTGTGGTGGCGGTGGAGGAAGAACAGCCGGCGGGCGTTCCGGAACAGGACGAGACCTCCCTGGAGGTGCTCCCTCCCATCGAAAAGGCCAAGAAACGGGTTCTCATCGTGGACGACGACCCCAGCCAGGTCAACAGCGTGGCGATCGCCCTGAAGAAGGAGGGATACAAGACATACCCCACGACTTCCTCGCTCCGGGCCCTGAAGATGGTGCTCGAGTTGAAACCGGACCTGATCATCTCCGACATCAAGATGCCGGAGATGGACGGCTACTCCCTGTTCAACGAGGTGAAGAAGGAAACATCCACCAAGCGGATCCCGTTCATATTCCTCTCGGGACGCAAGGAGGTCGAGGACCGGATCCGGGGGCTCAAGTCCGGCGTGGACGACTATCTGGCCAAGCCCTACAATCTGGCGGAACTGATGGTCCGCGTGGAGCAGCTGCTGCGAAGGACGGAACTTCAGGAAACCCTGACCCGGGAGGACGGCCTCACGGGCGCCCTCACCCGCAAGGCCTTCGAGGACAGCTTGACCCGGGAGCTGCGGAAGGCTCAGCGGGAAAAGACCCCGCTGGCCCTGGTGATGGCGGACATCGATCTCTTCAAGAGGATCAACGATAACCACGGGCATCTGGTGGGAGATTTCGTGCTGAGATCCCTGGTGGAGTTTCTACAGGCGAACCTGCGGGAGGAAGACATCCTGGCCCGATACGGCGGGGAAGAGTTCTGCATCATCATGCCGGACACGTCAAAGCGGACGGCCGGAGAGATCCTGGAGAGGATCCGGAAACAGCTGTCGGAGAAACAGTTCCACTATGAAAAGGAAGACATCCCCGTCTCCATCACCTGCAGTTTCGGCGTCAGCGGATTTCCGTCGGACAGCGCCGCGGGCAAGGGGCTGGTTGAAAAGGCGGACAACGCGATGTACCAGGCAAAGAAACTCGGGAGAAACTATGTGATCTTGTACGAGAAGAGCCTGCACGGAACGGGCTTTCCCGGCAACGGCTAGGGGAAGCCAGGACCCCAGGCGTAAGCGATCGGTAATCAGCGTTCCGTTCTCCCCGTCCCGATCATACCCCCATGAAGATTCCCTACGGATCGATTCGTGAAAAACGCCTCCTGGTCGCCGGCTTTCTGGCCGCCTCCGCCTTGACGTTCGCTGTGTTGGTTTATTACGACCTCCAAGAGTTCCCCTATCTCAGGCTCCCGTTGTTTCTCGGATTCGGATCCCTCCTCCTGTTCGCCTTTCCGCACCGCCGGCTCGACCATTCCTCCGTGTGGCGCCGGCTCTACCGCGTGGTGCCGGTGCTTCTCATCATGGGGGCGGTCTCCATGGGTTCTTCCTTTTCCTTTCCCACGGACGATGATCTCTCGGTCTCTGACTCGTTGTTCCACAGCGTAGAGTTCTTCGCGGTGGGCCTGATGATGGCGCGCTGTGCAGACCCGGTACCCGGGAACCCGCGACGTCTCCTGCCGCTTCTCCTGGCCCTGGCGGGCGTGCTTGCATTCGGTGTGTTTGACGAGTGGCATCAAAGCTTCGTCCCGGACCGGCAGCCCAGCCTTCTCGACATTCGCAGCGACCTGCTGGGGGGAACGGCGGGGATCCTGATCTACGGGCTGTTCGCGCCGAGGCTGCTCGCTCACAGGCCGGAACCACCGGACCGGTGACGATGCAAACCCCTGCGGAAACCCGCGGATCGGGTCACGACCCGACCGGAAACGGATCGACGTAAGTCGTCAGCGGGCCCCCTTGTTCCTGAAGCCGTTCTCGCACCGCGGTACGAGACGCCTCGGATCCCTGGAACCGGATCCGGGGATACAGGGCCTCACAGTCCTCATAGGAGAGGTTCCGGACCATGCGGTTGCACCGGATCCGGTCCAGGGTGTGGGGGAAGGGCCGCTCCACCGTCCCCTCCATCTCGTTCTTGTCCTCGAGCTTTACCTGGATCAGGCTCCGGGCCGCCAGCAGGTCCCTCCGGGGGCCCTGCCCGGCCGGCCGGAAGGTGTACAGGAGCGTGAGCAGGTCCCCGGGTCCGAACATTCTGGGTTTCCCGCTCAGCCTGCGGATCACCGGTTCCATCAGGGTGACGGGTTTCACCTGCCAGCGGCTCTCCAGACGAAGACGAAGCTCCCGGAGCAACCCCACATGGAGATCCCCCGCCTCCAGGTACACGGACCGGTACGGCTCGATTCGGGAGACCAGCCCTTCCGCCCGCAAACGGTCCCGCAACCTTCCCCGGGCCGCATCGGTCCCGGCGAACCGCTTGACGGCGTCCACGACCTCCCGGAAGGCGCCTCGGGCGCTGATTTCGTAATACGCCAGCAGGGCGGCACTCCAGCGTCTCTCGGCTGCGTACACGTCCCCCTGGATCGACCCCGGGTCGATCTCGTCGGGCCGGCCTCCCGCCCCGAAGAAATCGTGGATCTCCGCCAGCGTCTCCAGGTAGGGCTCCACCTGCAGGATCACCTTCCCCGCCCGGCGAAGTTCCCTCAGCTGCTCGCACATCCTCCGCCCGAACAGCGGGAAAGCGTAATCAGCCTCCTCCAGGTACGCCCCGATGGAGAGGTCCCCGGAGATCATGCCGGGAAAGAACGGGTTCTCCGGTTCTTCCAGGACCACCGCCTCGTGAACGCGCATCCTTTCCAGGGCCGGCTGAAGGCTTTCGGTCCGGTGGGAGGAGAAACCCACGGTGAGAAACCGCTGGGCCATTGCACACCCCCTTTCGCTGCCGGTTCTCCCTCACACGTCTTTTTAGATGAGCACAGGGGTCGGGCCGGTTTCAGCGGGATGAATTTCGTGATCTATTCTTCCCCGCCCCCATCATCCGTTTTCCAGGAGGGTTTCCGAAGGGTGTGGATGAGAAGCGCCGCCGAGCACATGCCCAGGAGCCCCAGGACGAGGAAGCCCTCGTAGACGAGCAGGTTGCCGGTTTCCAGCTGGGCGGGGGGAAAGAACCCGATAAACAGCGTGAACACGGACCCTGTCAGTCCCGCCATTCCGAAGATCCATATCCCGTAGTTCTTCCCCGGGATCCGATAGGGCCGGTGGGTGTGGGGCTGCTTGTAGCGCAGCACGATGGCGGAGATGAACAGCAGGATGTACATGAGCACGTAAAGCTGGGCGGTGAGGGCGGTCAGGATCCAGTATGCGCTGCTCACGGTGGGCATCACCAGGAAGACCAGCACCAGGCCCGAGACGATGAACGCCTGCAAAAGCAGGATGTTCACAGGCACGTCGTCCCGGCGTGTCCGCTTGAGCAACGGCGGAATCAGGCCGTCCTTGGCGGCGATGAGCAGCCCTTTGCTGGGCCCCAGGATCCAGGCGGCCACCTCGCCGATGGAGCCAGCCACGATGAGCAGGGCCGTCACCGGTACCAGCCACTTCATGTGGTACGCAGTAAAGAACCTCTCGAACGCCTCCATGAGACCGGCCACCAGACTGAGCTCCTTCTGCGGCACCACCATGGAGATGGCCAGGGACCCCAGCACGATGGCGCAAAAGGAGACCATCACGGAGATGAAGGTGGCGCGGGGGAACGTCCGCTTCGGGTCCTTGACCTGCTCGTGATGCACGGCGGACACCTCGATGCCGGACACGATGACCAGCGCCCCGGCCAGGAACACCAGGGCGCCCATATCCCCGAAGTCCGGAAGCAGGCCGGCCGCGGAAAAAGTGAGCTGTGACGGCCGTCCCATGAACCACCAGGAGAAACCCATGACGATGATGAGGGCCGTGGTCACCAGGGTACTCACCACACCCACGATGGTGATCCAGGCCGAGGTCTTCATCCCATGCAGGTTGGCGAGCGTCCCGCCCCAGTAGATGATCAGGATTACCAGCAGGGTGTAGACCTTGCTGCCCGCCAGGGCCGGGGAGACCACGTACGCCAGTGTGGCGGCGATGAAGGAGAGAACGGTGGGAAACCAGATCACGTTCTCACTCCATTGGAGCCAGATGGCCAGAAAGGCCCAGCGTTCCCCCAGGGCCTCCCGGACCCAGACATAGACCCCGCCCGGACCCTGAGGCGGCCAGGCGGATGCCAGTTCCGCGGTGACCAGGGAAACGGGAAGCAGAAAGAACAGGGCGGACAGGGCCATGAACGAGAGGACCGCACACCCCTCCTCGGCCATGAGGGGAAGCCCGCGCACGCTGTAGATCACGGCCAGGTTGATCATGGCCAGGGAAAATACGCCCAGGAGCTTCCTGTTCCCGGGAGGACGGCGGGTGTCCGTCGATCCGGCGGCTTGTGAGGCCCCTTGCATTGGGTTCTCCATGGTTCTTCTTCAGGAATCGAGGCAGTTGACCGCGTATCGACGTTTCCCTTCCACGTTCCTGACCTCGGTGCCGTGGACCTCGTTCTCGAACCCCGGGAACTCGTTGTCGAACGCCTCCAGCAGCTGCATGAACTCTACGATCTGCCGGGTGCTCTCGGTCAGCCGCTCTCCGGGCATGACCACGGGGATCCCGGGCGGGTACGGCGCCAGCATGGTCAGCAGCACCTCCCCCTCGATCCGGTCCAGCAGCACCTCCCGGGTGTTCTCCCGGACGATGTGCCGGTACGCCTCGGAGGGCGTGATCGCCTGCTCGGGAAGCTCGTCGTAGGCCCGCATCTGGAGTTCGCTGGCCTGATGCTCTTTGAGAAACCGGTGCATCTGCGCGGCCAGTTCCTGGATGCGCATCCCCCGGTATCGATCCGGATGGGCGGCCTCCAGGTCGGGGAGCACCTCACCGACCGGGAGGTTTTCGGAAAAGACTTCCTTGAACCGGAGCAGTTTTCCCATGAGCATGCTCGCCTTGCTCTTGTTCACCCCGATGGAGAACAGGAACAGCAGGTTGTAGAAACCCGTCTTCTCGTCAACGACGCCGTTGCGCACCAGGTAGGCCGAGACCAGGGGGGCCGGGATTCCGAAATCGCCCATCTCCCCTGTCGCCGCCACCCCCGGCGAAAGGAGCGTCACCTTGATCGGATCCAGGGTGATGTGGTCCTCATCGATCCCCCGAAAGCCGTGCCACTCCTTCTCGGGGTCCAACCCCCACTCCTCCGCATAGGTCTCGTCCATGATAACGCTGTACCCCTTTTTGTTCCGGGTCTCCAGCCGATCGATCGTCTCGGGCTGCCACACGTCGAAGAACCAGTTCTGCTCCGAATCCGGCATGGCGTCCTTCTTGTACCCGTTGCGTATGAGCTTGATGTCTTTCCGGAACTCCACCGCCTGGATCATCGCCTCGTTGACCAGGTGCCGCCCCCTCACCCCTTCCATCATCTTGGTGGCCACGTCCAGGGAGGCGATCATGTTGTACTGCGGGGATGTGGAGGTGTGCATCATGAACGTCTCGTTGAACAGCTCCCGCTTGAACGGTTTCTTTCCGTGCTTCACGTGCACCATGGACGCTTGGGAGAAGGCGGCCAGCAGCTTGTGGGTGGACTGGGTGGCGAACACCGTGGGGTGGTTTCCGGCCGTGTGGCTGCTCATGGCGTACTTTTCCGCATAGAACGGATGGAAGTGCGCGTAAGCGTACCAGGCCTCGTCGAAGTGAAGCACCGGGATGGCGGCCTCCCCCAGCAGGTCCTTGACCTTCTTCACGTTGTAGAGCAGGCCGTCGTAGGTACTGTTTGTGACCACGGCGATCCCCGGCAGTGCTTCCTTGTCCTGGATGAGCGGGCACTGCCGGATCTTCTCCCGGATGGTTTCGGGCAGGAACTCGCTCCGGGGGATTCCGCCGATGATCCCGTAGGCGTTCCGGGTGGGCCGGAAGTAGATCGGCAAGGCGCCCGCCAGTGTGATGGAGTGCTGCAACGACTTGTGACAGTTCCGGTCCACCAGGCAGATGTCCCCCCTGTTGACCGAGGCCATGAACGCCATCTTGTTGGCCGTGGACGTGCCGTTGGTGACGTAGAAGCTTTCGTCCGCGCCGAAGACGTTGGAGGTGAGTTGCTCGGCGCTGGCGTTCACCGCCGAGTGGTCCATGAGGGATCCCAGTTCGGGCACCGAGATGGACAGATCGCTCCGGAAGACGTTCTCCCCGAAAAAGTCGTAGAAAATCCTCCCCGTGGGGGATTTGAGAAAGGCGATGCCGCCCATGTGTCCGGGGGTATGCCAGGCGTATTTGTACTTCTCGGTGTACTTCACCAGTTCCTTGAAAAACGGGGGGATCAGGCTGTGGATATAATCCCGGCATTCCTCGAAGATTCGGCCGGCCACGAAGTCGATGGTGTCACTGTATTTCCAGATGACCCCTTTGATTTCGTTCATTCCACGGAACACCTCGTCCTCGATCTCGTGGCTGTTGGTCAACAGGAAAATGGGGATGTCCGGGTTGATGCTCCGGATCTCGCGCAGAAGGCGTCCCAGGAGTATTTTTTCGTTGTCCAGGGTGTCCCAGTCCATGACGATTCCGCTGGCCACGGGGGAGTTGTGGCACAGGATGTCCAGGATCTCCTCGGACGAGAAGCACCGCTCCACGCCGATGCCTTTTCCCCGAAGAAAATCCACGCCCCCCTGGGTGATCTTCCCCACATGGGAAGGGGTGTCCAGCGACTGGTCGTACAGCAGGACCGGATAGTTGGCCAGATCGATCATCTCCACGTTGGTACCCTCCTTTTGTTTCGTTGAGAACAGGTTGATCAAAGGTTCGGAAAATTCCGGGTATCACTTGAAAAAAAATGGACCGGGATGAACGTCCCGCAGGCATCCACCGGATTCTCCCCGCCTGTATAACACACATTTCGCCCAACAGCTTCCGAAAAAAAAGATGGGTGCGGGCGTCAACCCCCTGAACAGATTCCACCTTGACACCCCCCGACCCTCTGCCCGATAAAGAGGGCGGGACCCCGTTGGATCCCCTCCCCTCCTCCACCGGCCGAAAAGGAAAGACAGATGAAGCATCCGAACCGGAGAACCCGTCCCGGAACCGGGCTGTTCGTTCGCCCCCTGTTCTTCCTGTTCCCGACCGCCGGGCACTGCAAAACCAGGTGGGTTGTTCGCTCCCTGCTTTTCCTGCTCCTGGCCGCCGGTTGCGGCGGAAGCGACCCCGGGGTTCCGCACCGGAACGGCGGTTCCCCGGAGGATCCGCTCCAGGGGATTGTCCGTTTTCTTCCCGAAGGGACCTTCCCGGCCTCGTTCCCCCCCTCCTTTGCGCTGGTGGCCCCCTTTCCCGGGATCGACCGCGTGCCGGACGCCTGGACCGTGTTCCCCGCATTCAGCCACAACGCTGCGGAACACCGGGTTCAGGTCACTGTGCAGGAAGGAACCAGCCTCTACGGGACCGGCGAAATCGCGGGCCCCCTGTTGCGGAACGGCGCCGTCACCCAGACCTGGAACTACGACAGCTGGGGGTACTCCGATC
Source organism: uncultured Thermodesulfobacteriota bacterium (assembly GCA_964439795.1). Lineage (GTDB taxonomy): Bacteria > Desulfobacterota > DSWW01 > DSWW01 > DSWW01 > CAYTRL01. Next base: position 5,064 of record CAYTRL010000128.1, on the reverse strand, counting down.
GGAACGATCACCTGTACCAGTCGCACCCGTGGGTGCTTGCCGTACGCGGAGACGGGGCGGCGTTCGGCGTGCTGGCCGACACCACGGTTCGCACGCGGATCGATCTCCGCGATGGGATCTCCTTTTCCACCGAGCGAACCCCATTTCCCGTCATCGTGATCGACGCCGCTTCGCCCCAGGAGGTGCTCAAACGCCTGGCGTTGCTCACCGGCACGATGCCCCTGCCCCCTCTCTGGTCCCTGGGCTATCACCAGTGCCGGTTCTCGTACACCCCGGACAGCAAGGTGCGCGCCATTGCCGACGGTTTTCGCACCCGCTCCATCCCATGCGACGTGATCTGGATGGATATCGACTACATGGATGGATACCGGGTCTTTACGTTTGATCCCCAGGGGTTCCCGGATCCCGCCGCCACAAACGAGTACCTGCATGAAAACGGGTTCAAGGCCATCTGGATGATCGATCCCGGCGTGAAAAAAGATCCCGGGTACTTTGTCTACGACCAGGGGAGTGCGGGAAACCACTGGGTAAAGACCGCGGACGGAGAAGAATACACCGCGAACGTCTGGCCGGGGCCGTGTGCGTTTCCCGACTTTACCCGCCCGGAGACGCGCGCCTGGTGGGCCGGCCTGTACGGCGATTTCATGTCTCATGGAATCGACGGGGTGTGGAACGACATGAACGAGCCCGCCATCTTCCCTCCGCTGGGCATCCTGGGATCCAAGACCATGCCCGAAGACAACCGGCATCGGGGTGGCGGCGGGCTCCCTCCGGGCCCCCATGCCCTCTATCACAACGTGTATGGAATGCTGATGATCCGGGCCACGCGAGAGGGCGTGCAGACCGCCAACCCGGACAGACGCCCGTTCGTCCTGACACGATCCAACTACATCGGGGGGCAGCGGTACGCGGCCACATGGACCGGCGACAACCAGGCTACCTGGAACCACCTGCGCTGGTCCGTCACCATGATCCTCAACCTGGGGCTTTCCGGCCAGCCGTTCTCCGGGCCGGATATCGGAGGCCACGAGTTCAACACCACAAGAGAGCTTTTTGCCCGCTGGATCGGGGTGGGGGCCCTGTTTCCGTTCTCCCGGGGGCACAAGACCAAGGTAACCTTTCCGCATGAACCCTGGAGCTTCGGGTCCGAGGTGGAGGAGATCGCACGCACCGCCCTGGAGCGCCGCTACCGGTTGCTGCCCTACCTGTACACCCTGTTCCAGGAAGCCTCGACCAGCGGCCTGCCCGTCATGCGGCCCGTTTTTTTCGCCGACCCGGCCGACCCCGCCCTGCGCCGGGAGGATCACTCGTTCCTGCTGGGCCCCTGCCTGCTCGTGCAGCCGCAGCTCACCGAGGAAAGGGAGCACGTGTTCCCCGAGCCCCGGGGGATCTGGCGGGCCGTCACGCTGGTGGGGGAAGACCCCTCCCGGGAACCCGACCATCCTGTGCTGAAGATCCGGGGCGGTTCCATCGTCCCGCTGGGCCGGGTCGTCCAGAACACCACGGAACCTTCCCTGGATCCGCTTACCCTGGTCGTGTCTCTGGATGAAGAGGGACGGGCGGAGGGGGTCCTGTACGAGGATGCAGGGGAAGGGTTTGCCTATCGGACGGGAGACTACCGGCTGACGACCTACGAAGCCCGCGCCGCAGGCGGCCATGTCCTGGTGCGGATCCGGAGCCGTCAGGGTGCCCTGGAACGGCCCCGGCGCACCGTTCGTGTGGAACTGATCACCTCCGCCGGCGTCCGCACGGCGGAGGGAGACGCAACCCGGGGCATCGAGGTCCCCTTTCCGTGATCCATCTCTCATCACGATTCCGGTCTGTCCATTTTCCCGGGATTCATTTACTATGATGAACGAAAAACGGAGGATGCACTTTCCGAGGGCTTCGCAAGGCGTTTGTTCATTGGGAAATCGAGGAGGAACAACCATGAGCGAAACAAAGGCGCAACAGGCTTCCAAACGTTCCATGGACACGGTACGAAAGAAAGACAAAGCAGCGTGGGTGGACAATTTTTCCGATGACGCCCTCCTGGAAGATCCGGTAGGGGTTTCGCCGCTGGACCCCGCCGGCACGGGACACGCGGGAAAAGAGGCGATCAGCCTGTTCTGGGACACGATGATCGCGCCCGTGGAGATCGAGTTCGACATCCGTGAATCCTGGCCCGCTGGAGACACGGCGGTAGCCAATGTCGGTTCCATCTTCACCACGATGCCGGGCGGACCGAAAATTGAGGCAAAGGGAGTCTTTGTCTACCATGTCAATGATGAGGGAAAAGTCACCAACCTCCGGGCCTACTGGGATTACGACGCCACCTTGAAGGCTTCAGGCGCATAATACAGTAATAGCGGCTGATTCTTCTCTCTTCCCGCGCAGACCGTTCGCGTTTTTGCCGCACGCAAATACGATTTACATTTTTTTTACATTCTTTTTACTCCCCGGTGACGACTTTCACCCGTGGCTTCATTACTCTGAACGATACACTTGAATTCGTATTCAATAATCACTAGTTAAGTTTCATCCCGGAGGAATCAAAATGAAATGTGATTTTCTTGTTTTGGGTGCAGGCGGGGCAGGCTTGGCGGCGGCGGTAACGGCGGCGGAAGCCGGGGCGAGTGTTATCATCCTGGATCGATTGCGTGTGACGGGCGGGGCAACGGTCTTTGCAAAAGGGATCTTTGCGGTGGGAAGCAAATTCCAGAAAGAACTCGGCATCGACATTTCAACGGACGAGGCGTTTCTCCAGCATATGTTCTACACGCACTACCTTGCCAATCCCCGTCTTGTGAGAGCGATTGTCGATAAGTCCGCGGATACGATCCACTGGCTCGATGACAGGGGAACGGAATTCATTGCACCGGCGGAACTGTACCCCGGGGCCCCCAAAACGTGGCACACCATGAAACTCGAAGGGAAAAGCATCACCAAGGCACTGGAAAAGACCGCGAAAAACATCGGGGTGCCGATCCATTTCCGGACGAGGGCCAGAAAACTGATCCTGAAGGAGGGCCGTGTGGCCGGCGTCGTCGCGGAAGACAAAGACGGGAACACGGTGGAATACGAGGCCAAGACTGTGCTCATCGCCTCCGGCGGTTTTGCCAACAACGAAGAGATGATGGAGAAGTATACCCAGGCAGGAACGCCCACCATCAAGATGGCCTTTGGCCAGGTCGGCAAGGAAGGCGACGGCATCCTGATGGCATGGGAAGCGGGGGCCGCAAAAGAGGGAACGAACGTGATCCAGCGCGGTCTCGCGGGGGTCATGAAGAAGAAAGAGGTGTTGAAAGAAGCGCCCAAGAAAAGCCAGTTCGACAAGCACATCACCGCCATCCTGAAACAGCCCACCTTCTGGGTCAACGCGAACGGAGAACGGTTTTTCAACGAATCGGAATTCTCCTTCGCACATATCGGGAACGCCATGTCCAAGCAGCCCGGCCAGGTCCTGTTCAACATGTTTGACGACGACTACAGAAAATACATGGAGGAACAGGGTACGGATGTGGGCCTCGGGGTGTTTGCACCCAAAGGGACCAAGATCCCCAACGTCGTGGACGCCATCCAGGCCAGCATCGACAAGGACGAGGCATGGGTCTGCGATTCCCTCGAGGAAATGGCGGAGAAGGCCGGCATGGACTACGAGACCCTGAAGGCCAACGTGGATGAATACAACGCGTCGTGCGACAAGGGCCATGACGACCTTTTTGCAAAAAGCCCGGACTATATGAAACCCGTACGAACCCCCCCGTTTTACGCCATCAAGGGACATCCGACACACGTGGGTTCCCTTGGGGGCATCAGGATCAACCACAAAACAGAAGTGATCAAAGAAGACAGCGAGACCGGACTTGACGTGATCCCGGGCCTCTACGCGGCAGGGAATGTTGCCGGCGGCATGTACGGTGATACGTACGATGCATCACACACCCTGGGCCTCACCCTGGCGTTTGCCGTTAACTCGGGACGGATTGCCGGAGAAACTGCGCTCGACTATTTAAAGAAGTCGTCGTAACAAACCGGAACAAACGTTTTTTCCTTTTCCGTTTTTGGAATCGAAGACCACCTTGTCCTCTCCCGGGAAGGTTTCCGCGCTTTCCCGGGAGTGCGGTCTGTACTTGCCGGGATTCAATTTTCCTCGAACAAGGAGGCTGTTCAAATGGCGTATCTTCCCATCGTGGACCCGGAAAAATGCGAAGGCTGTGAAGAATGTGTGGATATTTGCCCCATGGACGTGTTCGAGATGGAAGACGGCAAATCGGTCCCCGTGAACGCGGATGCCTGTGAAGGCTGCGAAAGCTGTGTCGAGACGTGCGAGCCGGGCGCCATTACGCTGGAGGAGACCTGACCGGCTTTTCACTCTTTGAAGAAAAGCGCTTTCCTTCACCCACCTCACCCCATTTCAGAGCGCAAGGGAGGAATTCGTGTTTGATCATTTGCTGCAACCGGGCCAGATAGGAACCTTGACCACCAAGAACCGGATCCGGTTCGCCCCGCAGATCACCAATATGTGCGACCCCAAAACCGGGGAGGTCACCGAGCAGGAGATCAACTACCTGGTGGAAAAAGCCAAGGGGGGTTCCGGTATCGTCACCGCGCAGGGAGGCTATGTTCAGCCCCTGGGCAAGGGGTACCCGCGCCAGATGGCCATGGACCGCGATGAGAACATCCCCGGTTTGAGCCGGCTGGCCAAGGCAATCAAGGATCACGGGGCGCTGGCCATGAGCCAGGTGATGCACGTGGGAAGGCTGGCCCATCCGAGAAAGTTCGCGGGTGTCGATGACATGCCCGTGGGGCCCACCGCCATGGAACCCATGATCCCCCGCTTTGAACCGTGCCGGGAAATCGGCAAGGAAGAGATACATGAGATTGTCAAGCTGCATGCGGATGCAGCGAGAAGAGGCAAGGAGGCCGGTTTCGAAGCCGTGGATATCTGCGGGATCAACGGATATTTTATTCACAGTTTCCTTTGTGCCTGGAGCAACAAGCGCACGGATGAATACGGCGGCTCGGTGGAGAATCGTGCCAGGGTCTGTATAGAGATCATCGAAGCGATCCGACAAGCCGTGG
>CAYTRL010000127.1:0-13912 GCA_964439795.1 uncultured Thermodesulfobacteriota bacterium | reverse complement strand
CCCTGACCGTGAGCAATAGCACAATCAGCGGTAATATGGGGTACGTGGGCGGCGGGGTTTTCTCGGGGGGCGCCACAACCGTGACGAACTGCCTCATCGTAAACAATACCGGTGTGACGGGAGGAGGAATCGCCACGGACACGGAGGGCAACACAACCGTCACGCATTGTACCCTGTCCGGGAACTATGTGGAGGCGGGATACGGTGGACTGGCCGCTGGGATGTACGCTTTAGCGGGTGTTTCCACGATTACCAACAGTATCTTGTGGGGAGATATGATCCAGGGCGTTCCGGAGGCGGAGGAGGTGTCGGAGTTGTGGATCGGGACGGAGGCGGACCTGACGGTCTCCTACAGCGACGTGCAGGGAGGCCAGGCGGCGGCCCACCTGGAGTCGGGCGGCGTGTTGACCTGGAGCGCGGGAAACATCAATCAGGATCCTCTTTTCACGGCGGAGGACGATTACCATCTTATACCCGATTCTCCGTGCGGGAATGCGGCAACGGACGCGGGCATCACCGAGGATATCGAGGGCACCCCCCGTCCCCAGGGGGACGGCTTTTCCATGGGCGCCTACGAGGTGGCCGGCACCGCGCCCCCGCCCTGGGGCGCGGCATCCACGGTCGGCGCGGATTCTCCGTGTGCCTCCCGGGCGTTCAACCACCTGTTCCTGGTTCTGATCCCGCTGGCATCCATGTTCCTGTTCAAGAGAAGGAAATGGTAGGAAGACTCCTAGTGTGCTGATCATGAAGTCCATTTGACGGGCGCGTCATCCCTGCGGGTGACGCGCCCGGATCTTTTCCGGTGTGCGGTAACGAAGAGATCCGGAACGGCAAAGGGTTCAGGAGGCGCTCAATACCTGGCGAACCTTTCCCAGTAGGGCCTCCAGGGAAAACGGCTTCCGAAGAAAGGCCTCTCCTCCTTCCAGGACTCTTCGATCGGGAATGTTCCTTTCCGTGTATCCGGACACGTAGAGGACCTTCATTCCGGGCTGGAAGGGACCGATGTGGTTGACAAGTTCCGGTCCGCTCATACCGGGCATCACAACATCCGTGATCATCAAATGGATCAAGCCCGAATGTTGTCCCAGAGCTTGAAGGGCTTCTTCGGCATCACAAGCCTCCAGAACGGAATATCCGTTTCTCTGAAGGATGAAACGGGCCGCTTTCCGCACCGCTTCATTATCCTCGACCATCAGAATGGTCTCCGATCCCCCCACCGCCTCAGGCAGTTTCTGTTCCGTCTCTACAGGATCCGGGTCGCCTTCTATGCGCGGAAAATAGATTTTGACGGTTGTGCCTTGACCCAGCTCGCTGCTTACCATGATGTGACCGCCGCTCTGTTTGACGATTCCAAAAACGGTAGACAGGCCCAGCCCTGTTCCCGCCTCACCTTCTTTTGTAGTAAAGAACGGTTCAAAGATCTGCTTTTGCGTTTCCTCGTCCATGCCTACACCCGTGTCGCTGATCGCCAGAACCACATAACGGCCCGGGTGAAGATCATCCTGATCGCGTGCGAACGCTTCGTCCAGCATTTCGTTAACCGTCTCAAGAGCCAGCCTGCCGCCGTGAACCATGGCGTCGCGGGCGTTCACCACCAGGTTCATGAGTACTTGTTCCATCTGCCCCGGATCCGCCTTCACATATCCGATCTCAGGGTCTAAATTTGTATCAAATTCAATGTCTTCGCTGATCAGGCGTCGAAGCATGTTCTCCATGTTGCCGACGATGGTATTGAGAGACAGAACCTTTGGCTGCAGCAACTGTTTCCGACTGAATGCCATGAGTTGGTTGGTCAGCGAACTGGCCAGCTCTCCGGCCTTCTTGATCTCATTGACATCGTTGCGGAGAGGGTCGAACTGTGAGAGTCCCAGCAGCAACAGATCCGCATAAGCCAGGATAGCGGTCAGCAGATTGTTGAAATCGTGAGAAACCCCTCCGGCCAGCTTCCCGATTGCCTCCAGTTTGTGGGATTGAAGGGCCTTCTCCTCGAGCCCCTTTCGCCGTGTGATGTCTCTCGATATACCCATAACGGAAGATACTTCGTTCCCATTGTCCCGAATCGGTACAAGCCGGGTATCCAACCAGAACTCTTGATCAGGAAACTTCACTTTGTGTTCGACGGAGAAAGGGGTTCCTGATTCAAAGACCTTTTGAAGGTTGCGCTTCTGCTCCACATAAATATGGGTGTATAGATTTTCCAGCTTCTTCCCGATGACGTCCTCCGGCCGACATCCGATTCGAGAGGCGGCAAAACTGTTCACGTATTGAACCCGCCTGTCTCTGTCGATGATGAAGATGAAATCTTCCGCGGATTCGGCCAGCGTCCGATAACGTTGTTCATTCTCCCGAAGCGCATCCTCGACCTTCTTTCGATAGGTCAGGTCCCTTGCAAGCACCAGAATGCCTTCGATCTTTCCACCGGATTTGAGAATTCGATTCTTGACGCACACCCAGTGCCTTGTTCCGTCTTTGTGCCGGACATCCAGTTCATAATCTTCTATGTCCGTCCCGCTCATCAGATCTTGAAAAAACCCCGTGACATAGGGCAGTGCTTCCGGAAAGATCGTTTCGAGTTCGTGAAAATATTTTCCCTGGAGTTCTTCCGGTTCGTACCCGGTGAGACGCTTGATCGCCGGATTGCAGGAACGAATGATTCCGTCCGTATCGACCATCACAATTGCATCCGGGGCGGCATCCACAAGTGTCTTGAATAGTCTCCTTCGGTCATGGAAAGCCTTCTCCACCTTTTCCCTCCGGGTGATGTCACGGGCAATCCCCTGGATCGCGCAAGCCTTTCCCCGGCGGTGGAGGAGGCGGGCTTCGGCCTCCACCCATACGAAACGGCCGTTCTTTTTCGTCAATTTCAGCTTAGCGAATTTTTTCTGGAAGCCTTTGTTTTTGACCTCTTCAAAGATTTCCATGGCCTTGGCGGACTGATCCTCGTCGAACAGGGAAGTGAAGTTGAAGGAGAGGATTTCTTCCCGGTCCCGTCCCAGCATTCTCAAAGCCGCCTCGTTTGCATCCAGAAAGTTCCCCTCCAGATCGAGGAGGTAAACACCGAAAAGGCTCTGCTCCATCATGGCCTGCAGCTTTTCCTCAAGCAGCACATGTTCCTCTGCCTTTCGGTTCATGGTGATTTCTCCTTGAGTCCCTTTCTGATTCTTCCTGGAAATCGATCTTCTCCAAAGCCTCCTACAGCCGTCCGTCCACCATTCCGAAAGAGAGCAGAATGAGACGCATCGCCCGGCCCACGCGCGGGAGCAGAGGCTGTGGATGTCCCAAGTGCAATGTTGGGGGGAACTCCCAAGGGTTTCCTGCCATTGTTTCTCTATGAGGGTGCCGGACAGAACGGGTCGCTGTGGAATCTGTTTACTAAATAATGCGCCAGGAACCTTCGATGGTATCGTGTGGAAAGCTAAGATGCAGGATTCCGGCATTTCCGGGTTGGAGAAACCTTCTTCAGCTTGCAAGACTGAACCGATGCAGGGAGAGGGACACAAGAAGAAAGAAAATATAACACTGTCGCATCATTCATGCAAACATTCTACTCTCTTTCCTCGTGACACGTCAAGGAGAAAGCTCACCCAAAAGTAGGGATGGAGGGGGGAGAGGAAAACACATAGTTCATGAGGTCCGACCCCAAAGCAACGACGGCGGACCGGCCCTTCAGTAGGTCTGTACCGGCCGCATCTCCCCGTTGGGGGTTCCGGTGAGCACGAAGACATCGGGGCCCTGAAAATCCGTACCCGGAACGCCGGGACGGACGGCCAGGGGGCCGGGCCCCGTTTCGTTCAGGGACGGCATGGGGTCCGTGACCTGGATCACGGTCAGGGGGTCTTTGGGGCTGGGCTGGAGTTCGTATTCCACGGAACCGTCGGGGTTGTCGGTCCGGGAAGCTTCAGTGGACAGTTCCAGCACGGCCAGGGTCCCGGTGTTGAACCCGGTGGCGTAGGCCCGGGTTCCGTCATGGTTCACCGCCACCTGAACCACCTCGTTGGGGGAGCCTTTCGAATCCTTGGTGGCCCGAATGGCGCTGTTGGTCCCGTACAGTTCGGGGCCGGCAAGCACCTTGTCGTCGAGCTGCGGCACATCTTCCGGTTCCGGGCAGGTGCCGAGGTAGTTGTCCAGACCGTTGAGGTCCAGTTCGTAGACGTGGTTGTACCCCGCGCTGCCCAGGTAGCCCCGGTACACGGTTCCCCCGCCAACCACCGCCTGCCGTGCCACGGCGATCCTGGAGAACGCCGGCGCCCCGTACCCCAGGGGGTAGCTCGCCACGATGCAGTCGTGCTCCGGGTCAACCACGTCCACGCTGCCGTCCGTGAGCGGCACGCCGTTTCCGCCTTCAATGGTGAGCATGCCGGTGTTGGTGACGAGCAGGGTGCGGTACGTGTGGGAAGGATCCCGGCTTTCGTCGGTGAACGTGAAAGGGCTTACCTCGGTGGGGTTGAACCCGCTGGTGATGATCACTCCCTCGGGCTCGCTGGAGTGAAAGCCGGACTTCGTGCCCCCGTAGCCCACGATCCACACCGTTCCCGGGGCGCATACCGGGTTGATGCCCGCCTGGATGTAGTTGGAGGTGGAGATATAGAGCTTGTCCCCCACCAGGGCCGTGCCCGACGTGAACTTGGGCTGGACCGCATTCATTTCGGCTCCCTGGGTGTCGAATGCCGGGCGGGGGAGCGGGAAAACCTTCCCACCGTAGGTAAACGCGTCCAGAAACCGGAACGAATCCGCCGGGTCAAATACCCACACCCCCTCGGACTGCTCGTTTGCAAACCCGCTGGTAGTGACGAACGCCAGGCCCGCCTCTTCCTCCAGCGCCAGCCCGTCCGGGATGCCCTGCAGGACGGCTTTCATGGAGATATATTCGAACCGCATGGGCGGCGGAACGAAGATGTCCAGGTAGAATCGGAACGTTCCGATAAGCGGCTGGGAAGCCGTCTGCGCCAGGGCCTGATCCCCTCCGGTGGAGGCGGGAATCAGGAGCGTCGTGGGGAATTGGCTCCCCAGGATCGGGTATTCTCCTTCAAAGTGGACCTGTCCGCCCCCCCCGCATGCAGAGAGGCTGAGGAACGGAACCACGCAGAACAGGGCGACCCAGAGCGCCCTATGTCGTCGATGCGGAAAGGAAACAACAAACGCTCTGTGTTTTCGTGGAGAGGATCTGTCGGATCCCCTCGAGCTTCCGGTGAGAAAATCGGGGCTGACCGCCCGACTGGTATCGGCATGTTTCATAGGCTTCCTTCTCCCTGAAAACCCCTCATCAAGGAGCATCGGGGCAGTCCATCCTCGGCACATATCTACTTACAAGCCCGCCAGGATGGTTACAAAGAACATCCTCCCCGGCAGGGGGAAGAAGACGGTGTCGTAAGCGGACACGTTCCCCACGTTCTTGACCTCGAAGTTCAGGGTCCACTTATGCATCCACTCTACCCGCTTCAGCACCGGCAGGGCGAGCAGGTTCAGGGTGACGCCCAGGTCCACCACGGTCCGGGGGTTCACCCAGTTTTTCGCTGTATCCGTGAAGTGAATCGGGATGCTGCTCATGTACTGGCCCTCGGCGTAGATTTCTCCCAGATCGTTCTGCAGGGAGGCGCGGAAGTTCACTGTGTGCCGGGGGCGTCCGGACTGCTGCTCACCCGTCTGCTCGGCGATGGCGTGCAGAAAGGTGTAGTTCACCGAAAGAAAGAGGAAATCCAGGGGACGGACCTCGGTGTCCATCTCCACGCCCCACTGGTCCACCGGGCCGGTGTTCACCGGCATGACCAGGTTCCGGGTCACAGGCAGCCAGATGATCGATTCCTCGATCCAGTTGCGGAAGTAGGCGGCCTGGAAGAAGAAACGGGAAAAATCGAGCCCGAACCCGGCGTCCAGGTTCAGGCCCCGCTCGGGCTCCAGGTCCGGGTTGCCGCGGATATACCCCTGGTCGGGGAAGTAAAGCTCGTTGAAGGAGGGGATCCGGTAGGAGTTCTCGAAGTTGGTCCGGAGGCTGAGCCATTGCCACGGTTTGGCCATCGCACCGATCTTCCCGGTCCAGTGGCCCCCGAAGTCCGTGCTCTCCTCATAGTGGACCGCGGGCACCAGGCTCAGCCGTTCTCCCGGCAGGACCACCTCGTCCTGAAGGTGCCACTGGTAGCTCGTGCGGGTGGGGTTGCCGAAGCTTTCCTGCCCAGGCAGGACGTCGTCCTCGAGCTGCTCCCGCTGGAACTCGCCCTGGAACGCCAGCCCGTGCGAGGTCTTCCAGAACTCCACGTACAGGTCCGCTCCCGCCTGAACCCCGTACGCGTAGTCACGGGTCACCGTGTCGATGGGGTCATCCCTCTCAGGATCGGTGAAGTGGTTCCGGTCGTACTGGTTGAACAGGGTCAGGAACACGTTCAGGTCCGGAAACAGCAGTTTTCTTTTTTCCAGCCGGATGTGGCTCAGGTTGCGCAGCAGGTTCTGGTGGGCGACGAGACGAAGATCATATACGGTTCCCGCCTGCCCCCGGTCGGTGTAGAAGAAATCGTTGTTCAGGGTCAGGTTCATGTTCCGGGTCAGGGCGAAGTCCGCCTTGAGCAGGAGGTTGTCCGAGAAGAATTCATTATTACGCCGGGTCGCTTCCTGGCCGCCTTCTGTTTGCCCGTTCGTTAAATAGAACTCGGGCGTTACGTAACGGAAGTCCCCGTCGCTCTGGAAGTGCGTGAAGCTCATGAGCCCGCTGACCCATTTCGTCTTCCCGCTCGCCGTGAGCCAGCCCTTCAGGGTATTCAGGGAGCCGTAGGTGAACGCGGCCGAAAGGTCCGCCGGGCGCTCCGGCTTGCGGGTGATGATGTTCACCACCCCCCCGATGGCGTCCGAGCCGTAGAGCGTGGTGCCCCCTCCCCGGATCACCTCGATCTTCTCGATGGATTCCACCGGGATGGTGGAGAAGTCCACGCTCCCGCCCTCGCCCGTGTTCAGCCGGATGCCGTCCAGGAGCACCAGTACCTGCTCGCTGGAGGATCCCCGGATCGACACCGTGCTCAGCTGTCCCAGGCCCCCGTATCGCTTGACGTTCACGCCCGGGGTCCGGGAGATCAGGTCTTCCGTGGTGCGGAACTGGGAGGCGAACTGCTCGGGGCGGATCACCGTGGTGAAGCTGGAGGGATCGTCCCCGGACTCCCGGATCCGGGAGGAACGGACCACTACCGTGTCCAGTTCGTGGACCGGGCCCTGGACCTCCGGGGGAGCGGGCTCAGCGCCTTCACGGGAACCGGTCTTTTCATCATCCGCAGCCCACGCGGTTCCCAGGACAACAAGAAAGAGCAGGAGGACAGGGAACGGCAGGCGTATCAAAGGGTTTTTCAAGGTTTTCCACCGTCCGGTCACTACCGGCAGTCGTCGCCCTGGCCGAAGTGGATCGCCCCCACGGCGTCCAGGTCGAACCCGTTCATGCCGTAACCCGCGCTCAAGATGTCGCCCGGGTCCTCTGGATCCCCGTTCACGTCCGTGATCCGCACATAGCGGATCCAGGCGAGCCCTACGTCCGCCAGGTCGAACCGGTCCCCGCCCACCGTTCCGGGAAGATCGCCGGAGTGAACAGGCTCCACGCCGGCAAAACCGGTGTACCGCTCCGGATCGCCCAGCAGCCGGGTATCATCCACGGAGGTGGAAAATTCGAAAAAAACGCTTCCGTCCTGGCTGACCTCAACCCGGCCGGCCTCTACGAACCGGTTGTCCTCTTCCCCGGCAATGTAGAACGCGTTCTCCAGTACGGCCAGGTCGTCCCCGGCCAGGTCCACGGCGCAGACGTCCGATGAAAACCCCACCGTGATGGAGCCCCCCGAACCCAGCGATACCACGTCCAGGGACTGTGCGCCCGTTCCGGTTCCGCTGGACGATCCCAGCACCGCGCCCGGCATGTCGCCCTGTCCGAAGGTGGCATCTTCACCGTACGTGGCCTGTAGAACCTGGGCGGCCCAGGGGCTCCCTTCCACGATTTCGTCTTCTTCCAGGATGCCGCAACCCGAGGACAACAGGGTGAAGAAGATCGCCCCGGCCAGCAGACACGGAAGACCGTCATCGAAACGATGGAACATCTTCCCCATGACTTTCTCCTTTGTATGTTGGGTGCGAAGGCCTTCCCCTGTCCGTTTTTCAGGTGGAGGTGAAGGCCTTCGCACCGTTTCACAGCGTTTCAACCGGTTGGTTCCGGTCGCTCAGTACAGCAGCCCCACCGCCGCGGGCATATTGGCCGCGGTCGTCAGGTTGATGCTTCGGGAGACCGCAGGTGTGCCGGGGGCCATCTTGAGCTCGAATAGTTTCGCTTCCGCCCCCCAGACACCGGTGGGTACATAGGCCCAGGTCCCGCTGGCCCCTTGTCCGTCGGCGATCTTGCCCACCGTGCACCAGTTGGTGGTGTTGGCCAGGATCCATGGACTGGAGCTGTCATTGACTACGGCGTTTGTCAGGACGTTCACCATGTACAGGTCGCAGGAGTCAGCGTCCCCGGCGCCGATGAGGGCATAGTTCCCCGCGATGGAGATGTTGCCCGGCGAGCCTCCCAGCGGCACGGAGGCAACCACGGACCGTGTGGCCGTATCGATCACATCCATGACCCCGAAGGTGCTCCAATAGTCGCCTGTGCAGACCACGTTGATCTGGCCGGCTGCGTCCACGGCCAGGTCCTGGGGGTTGACCTGGCTGGTGGTGATCAGGTCCACCACCGTGTCGGTGGCCGTGTCGATGACGGAGACCGATCCGGCAACGTAACCGAAGGTGGCGGTGTCGAAGCCGGTGTTGGCCGTGTAGGCGTACCCGCCCGAGACGACGATCCCTTCGGGTCCGGCGGGAACGGGTCCCGCAGGACCGGAGAATTCAGGCAGCGGGATGGTCTTGATGATCGCGCCCCCCCCCTGGAGAAGAGGGTTGATGACCACGACGCTGTTCCCGTACAGGGTGGTGACGTACGCCTTTGAACTGCTGACAAAGGCGATATCCCAGGGGTTGTCTCCGTCCGGAAGGGGGATGTCGTTGGTCACGGTCAGGGTGTTGAGGTTGATCACCTGGACGCCGGCCCCGGTGGCGCCGGGGTATGCACCGGAGTTCAGCACATAGGCGGTGGTTCCCCGGATCACCGCCCGGTTGGCCAGAGGGCCGATGGTGAGGCCGCCCACGTCGGAGGTCACGGTCCCGGCAGCAATATCCACCGAGGAAATGTTGTCGCTGGACTGGTTGAACACCAGGGCCTCCCGGGGGTCCGGGCAGCCGGTAAGGGCCAGGGTCATGCACACAAGAGCAACAAGAGCGATGTGGTTCATTTTTTTTCCTTTCTCTATCGGGAGAGGTCCGCCTGCCCTGCCGGCTTTGCAGCGCAGCGGGGCATGCCGGTCTCCTCGAAACCGTTCGTTGGGTTCTTCCGTTCGTTTCCTGCTTCTTAGTAAAAAACGCCTACGGCCGCAGGCATGTCTGCGGCCGGGTCCAGGTTGTAGGTTTGTGCGAGTGCGGGCATGACGGTGTCCAGCTGGAGTTCGAAAAGCCTGGCCTCGGCTCCCCCTACACCGGTGGGCACGAACGCCATCAGGCCGGCAGGGCCGTCACCCCGGCCGATCTTTCCGACGGTGCACCAGCTGCTGGAGTCCATGAGTTTCCAGGGGGATGCATTGTCGTACAGAACGGTGTGGGTGTCGGTGGCGACCATGTAGAGGTCGCAGCTGTCCCCGTCGCCTGCGCCGATGAGCGCGTAGTTCCCTGCGATGGTCAGGTTGCCGGGAGAGCCGCCCAGGGGCACGGAGTTGATGACCGACATTGTGTCCGGGTCGATCACGTCCATGACCCCTGTCTGATCCGTATAGTCACCCGTGCAGATCACATTGATATGACCGGCGGTGTCCACGTCCAGGTCCTGGGGGTTGATCTGCGTCGTTTCGATCAGGTGGGCCACCGTGTCCGTAGCCGTGTCTATCACCGAGACGGATCCGGGTTCGTAGCCGAAGCTGTCCGAGTCCCACCCGGTATTGGTTGTGTACGCGTAGCCGCCCAGAACAAGAATCGACTCGGGGCCGGCCGGCACGTCTCCCACAGGGCCGTCGAAGACCGGCAGGGGGATGGTTCCGGTGATGGCCGCTTCGCCGGACAGGGAGAGGTCGAGGATGGTCACGTTGTTTCCGTACAGGGCGGTAACGTATGCCTTGGTGTCGGTCACAAATGCGATGTCCCAGGGGTTCTGGCCGTCTGCGAAGGGGATCGTGTTTTCGATGGTGTTTGTCTCAAGATTGATCACCTGTATGTTTCCCCCTGCGGCATCCGGCCACGCGCCTGAGTTCACCACGTACGCCGTATTCCCCCGGATCTTCGTTCGATTGGCTGTGGGGCCTATGGAGAGCCCGCCAACATTCGAGGTCACGGCGCCGGTGGTGAGATCCACTGATGATATGTTGTTGCTGTTCTGATTGAATACAACAACCCTCTGGAGGTCCTGGGGCTGGGAGGTGTCTGAATCGGAACATCCGGCCATAGTCAGGGCGATGCTCAAAAAAACAGCGGTTCCCAGCAGAGACAACCTTTTCATCCTGTACCCTCCTTGTCATGGTATGCACTCACGGTTTCTTTGTTTCTGTCCCCTCGGTATTCATGCTTCTTCCGGGAAAGGACCCTCTATCACCCCCTTTCAGGTTCCCGCGTGGGATGGCGAGGATCGATCCCGGTTTTTCTGAACAGGCGGACGGCCGGGCCGGGGGTTCGCGACCCTGGCGGCCGCCTTCCCCTCCCTCCAAAAAAAAACAGTCCTTGGACCCAAAAAGGGACCAAGGACTGCACCCAGCTTCTTCGTCCTTAATCATGGGGTTCTGTGGCGTTCCTCGCGACGTCGAAACCCCTTCCTGAAGGCAGGTCTTCTGACTCCCGGATCAACCTACTCCCTGCGCCTTCCCGTTCTCCTCGATGGAACAACAGTGGCCTTGTGCAGGTTTCGTCCCCGGTTACAGCGGCGGGACCGTGCCGGCTTGATTCTCCGGCTTCCCTTTTCAGCCCTGGTGGGCACCTTCAGGAAATACAACAATGATATGTATTCGAGTTTCCCAGCATACACAACAGGGGCAGGTCCGTCAAACTCAGGGGCGGCCGGCTGTCGGTGCAGGGCCATGACCTGGTAAGTTCGCAAGGCGGAGTGATCACACTCCCCGATTGAAGCGGCCCATGAACTTGAGGAACTTGAGCCAGCTGCCTTCCACTCGAATTTTTCCCGAGGCGAGGGCGGAAGCGGATTTCATCTTTCGCAGCGCGATCTTCCGGTACGTCTTCCCGTCCGTCCGGAAGACGGCTACCGGGTCCGGCGTACCGGGCAGCGGCTCGCCTTCCACGACCTCGGCCACGCCTTTTCGGACGGTTACCACAAACCGTTTCTTTTCATCCGGAAAGACGAACTGAACCGATTCATGGACATCCATGGCCTTTTCCGGATCAAGAAGCGTGGGCAGGATCGTGAAGATCGTTTTCAGGGGGATCCCGGAAACGATGTCATCGCTGACTTCGGGCCGTGGCGCCTGGAACGGGCCTTCCCTCAACTCCAGGGCAGACTCCAGCAGGTAGGCCCTCCCGTTGGTGTTGGGGATCGTCTCCGCCAGCTTTTCATAGGAAAGGGCCAGCTTTTCATCCATCCTTTTTCGGATCTCCCCGTCCGCGACACCGCTGTCCTGGAGTTTGGCGAGCAGGTGGACGGCCCAGCGGGGGTCGTCGGCCCGGAGCGCTTCATCCGCCAGAAGGAGCACCTTGTCCGGTCCGCCCATGAGCTTGATTTCCCGCCGGGCCGCTTCCCGGGATGGAAGAGGGTAGAGCCTGTCCGGGTTTCCGTCAAACCATCCCAGGGAATTCGTGTAGATGCCCCGCGCGGACCAGTCCACCTGGCCATAGAGCTCGGCAAGGCCCGGTTCCCCACGAAGGTGTGGTGGCATCGCGACGGTTTCCGCTATCTCATCCAGGCTGTCGCCCCTGTTCGCCCTGCGAACCACCTCGTCACGCACCCATTGAATGGCGTCGCGGTAGTTGGTCAGGCCCTGTGCGATATCCTCCTCGCCGTGTATGGGCCGTGTGTGCATGGGTACGATGTGTTCCGGACCCAGCCGCCGCATGGCGTCCAGGCTGCGGATCCAGTCGTTTACGGGCCTCGGGCTGGAGCCCCGGATCGTGTAGAGGTTGGGAAAGGTTCCGTAGAAGAGGTCTGCGGAAACGAGCGTTCGGTCATCCGGGATCCAGACAAACAGCTGATCGTGTGTTTCGCCGTGGGCTTCGTACAGTTCAATGTCCAGCCCGCCGAAATGGAGGGTTTTCATCCCGGAAAAGGTGTGGGTGGGCAGTTTCACGCCTGTTTTGAGCGCCGCCTGGAAATCGATACGTTTTCCCACGGAGGAACAGGGCAGATCTTCCTGTGACAGGTGCGCGGCATGCTGACGCATGGCCCGAACCGTCTCGACGGGCCGGAAAAGGCCGTACTGCTTGAAAAAGTGCTCGGTAAACGCTTCGGTCGCCCAGATGGGTGTCTCCTCCCCTGCCCAGACCGTGGTTCCCCCCACATGATCCATGTGGCTGTGGGTGTAGACGACGGCCAGGACGGGGCCTTCCGGGGCCGCGGCCAGGAGGGCCTCCTTCACCTTCCGGGCCCTTTCAGGGCTCATGGATGTGTCGATGATAACGTTCCCCTGATCCGTATGAATCAGAACCGTGTTGGCCAGATCATAGCCTGTGGCTACCCAGATGTGTTCGGAAACACGTTCCACCCGCGGGGGCCCGATGATTTCTTCGCAGTGCTCCGTGAGGGACCGGGGCGCGGGAACGCTCCTCTCCCTTTCGAGGGATCGTTTTCCCGGACAGGACAAAATGAACGGCATGCACAACAAAGCCAGAGCGACCTTTTTCTCAACGGATCGTCTCTTCATGGCAAGGGCTCCTGACAGGCGGATGATATGAAAAAGATACTTCTGAGGCCTATTGCTTTTTCATAGGGGTTGAAAAACAAGGATCCTGTGTTTTTCCGTCGTTCCGGGCTTGAATCGATCAAGATACTTATCTGTGTTCCGGCATGCAAGAGGAATGTTTAGACCATGACCCTGTCCCTCCGGAGCGCCCCGTTTGACTTTCCGCGTGTTCTCATGCAAGCTGTTGACTGCTTTTCTTGAATATTTTCAGGTAGTAAGGAGATGCCACCATGCCTTCCAAGAGCAAGAGTGTCCGGGAAGCCCAGAAGACCCATTGCGAAAAAGCCATTTCAGAGCGTCGCGCCGCCCTCAAGGAGAAAGGTGTGGACGCAGGTGCCGTCCAGAAGGACCCCAGGCTGAAAGCGCTGCTTGCCAAGTTCCGTCAGATCCAGAGGACCCTGGCGGCCATCCAGGCCAAGGAGAAGAAGAACGAGGAACTGGCCAAGCGGAAGAGGGCGAAGGCCGAGCAGGCGAAAGAGGGCAAGGCCGATAAGAAGGGGAAATCCAAGAAAAAAGGCGCAAAAAAAGCGGAAGAGCCTTCCAAAAAGAAAGACAAGAAGGCCAAGAAACAAAAGTGATCGCCTGGTAGTCATGCCCGCACCGCCGGACCCGCGTGGGCGGAAGCGGAGCGCAAAAAACACACACCCGGGAAATCGGGCTGTAGTCCGATTCTCCGGGTGTTTTCTATTTGGGGATCACCGGGGACGGGTGGAGGACCCTGTTCTCCGGGCCGCATCCGCCACGGTCCGGGCCACGGACAGGTGTACTGAGCGGTCCAGGATATTGGGAACCAGGTCCCCTTCCAGGGCAAACCCCGCAATGGTCCGGGCCGCCTCGATCTTCATCTTGTTGTTAATGGACCGGGCATGTGCATCCAGCGCCCCCTTGAACAGGCCGGGAAACGCCAGGGCGTTGTTCACCGATCTTCCGTCAGCCGCGAACGCGGCCCCGGCCTGCAGGGCCGTGTCCGGTTCGATCTC